>JBILKZ010000100.1:0-14327 GCA_044376405.1 Pirellulales bacterium | reverse complement strand
ACGCCCCCCTCGCCGTAGCCGACGTATCCCGGCGGCGAGCCCATCAGGAGCGACACTTTGTGCTCCTCCTTGAACTCGCTCATGTTGATGACGGTCATGTTCGATTCATCGCCGAAGAGCAGCTCGGCGAGCGCAAGGGCTGTTTCCGTCTTGCCCACGCCGCTGGTGCCAGCCAGCAGGAATACACCCGTGGGACGGTTGGGATCGGTGAGCCCGGCCCGCGACGTGCGGATCCGCTCGGCGATCACCGCCAACGCATGCGACTGGCCGACGACCCGCTCCTCCAGCCTCTTCTGCAGTTCGAGCACGCCGCGGATCTCGTCCGACACCATGCGGCCCACCGGGATGCCGGTCCACCCGGCCACCACCTCGGCGATCGCCTGACCATCGACGCAGGGGCTCACCAGCGGCGTCTCCCCTTGCACCTTCTTCAGCTGCTGCTCGAGGCCCACGAGCTTGGCTCGCAGTGTCTCCTGCTCCGCCTCCGGTAGCGGGGCGACTCCTTCGGCAGGCTGCACGGCCGCCATCAGCGTGGCCCGTTCGGCCCGGATCTGCTCGACGAGTTTTGATTCCTCGGCGAAGCGGGCCTCCAGGGCGGCGAGCTTCGTGGCCGTCTCGTTTTTCTTGGCCTCGAGTTCGGTGATTGTGGCGGCGTGGGCGGCGCCCGCAGCCTGCTCCCGCTTGAGGATATCGATCTCGATCGTGAGGGCGTCGATCGTCCGCCGCGCATCTTCGATCGCCGGTGGCGTGGCTGCCTGACCGATCGCCACCTTGGCGCAGGCCGTGTCGAGCAGGCTCACGCCCTTGTCGGGCAGCTGCCGGCCGGGAATGAACCGCCGCGAGAGTTTCACGGCCTCCACCACCGCCTCGTCGAGCACCGACACCTTGTGGTGCTTTTCGAGCGTCTCGACCATGCCGCGGAGCATCCGGCAGGCCATCTCGTCGGTCGGCTCCTCCACCTTCACCACCTGAAACCGCCGGGCCAGGGCCGCGTCCTTCTCGAAATACTTCTTGTATTCGGCCCAGGTTGTGGCGGCGATCGTCCGCAGCTCACCACGAGCGAGTGCCGGCTTGAGCATATTGGCCGCATCCCCCTGCCCCGCCTGGCCGCCCGCGCCGATGAGCGTGTGGGCCTCGTCGATAAAGAGAATGATCGGCGTCGGCGACTTCTTCACCTCGTCGATCACCCCCTTGAGCCGGTTTTCGAATTCCCCCTTCACGCCCGCCCCCGCCTGCAACAGGCTCAGGTCGAGCGTGCGGAGCGAGACGTTCTTGAGCGGCTCAGGCACGTCGCCATCGGCGATCCGCTGAGCGAATCCTTCGACCACGGCCGTCTTGCCGACGCCCGCCTCGCCCGTGAGGATCGGGTTGTTCTGCCGCCGGCGCGTGAGGATATCGATGATCTGCCGCACTTCGGCCTCACGGCCCCGCACCGGATCGATCTTGCCCGCCTTCGCGCGGCCGGTGAGGTCGATCGTGTATTGATCGAGGTTCGGCGTCTTCGTTGGCCCGCGGGGCTTGCCATCGGCCCCCGTGGCCGCATCATTCGCAGGCGCATCACCTGAGGCCGCGCCGCCGGGCATGAAGTCGGATTCGGTCGATCGGGGAAACACGCGCGACGCCTCCCGGCGGAGCACATCGGGCGAGATGCGGCGAAACTCATCCGACGCGGCAAGCAGCCGCTGGGAGAGTGACTCATCGGAGAGCAGCGCCACGAGCAGCCATGCGCCGCGGACCTTCTCGTCGCCGAAGTCGACGCTGGCGATTAGCCAGGCCTGCTTGATGAGGTCGCAGACCTCGGGCGACAGCAGCGGCGGCCGGGCGTTGCCGGTCTTGAGGCGATCGATCGCCTTGGTGAGGTCGGTGAGCACCCTGCCCTGATCGATATCGAAATGCTTGAGGAGCAGGCAGATGTCGTTGCCGGGCTGCTCGAGGAGTTTCGTGAGCCAGTGCTCCACCTCGACGTTGTAGTTCGTCCGCGAGAGGCACAGCCCGGCGGCCCCTTCAAGCGCCCGTTGGCAGACGGGGTTCAGCTTCCCGATGAGTCCCTTGAGATCGAGTCCGGCCATGCCTGGGGTCCCCTACGTGTGCCGCACGCACGTTCCGGCCGTTGGTTGACCGGGAATCCGTCATGCGGAGGCGGAACTATACCAGCGCCGAGAACATATCGAAACCATCCGCCGCCGAGGCCGCGGCCGCGCTTCGAATCGACGATCTCGCCGGCGGAAGCGACCACCGCGATCGACGATTCGGTCGGGACTGGGGTATCCTGATCGAGGAGCACGAGCTTCTGCCGCGGGCTGTGTTCGTGATCGACCGAGCCGGAGTACTTCGCTACAGCGAGATTGTTCCCGAGATCACGAGCGAGCCGGATTACGCGTCGGCGTTGGACGTGCTGATTGATTTGGTATGACCTTGAACCAGTGCCGGCTGCGGTCGGATCGGGTAGAACAGGTCGCTGCGTTTGTGTGCCCAGAATCGCAACACTGGCTGGAGCCGAGCCGATGAACTACGACCGCTTTCTCGAGATCCACTTCGTATCGAGCAAGGTGGAACCGGGGGCCAAGATGCTCGACGACGGCACGGGCCGTTACCAGTACGACTTCAAAGGTGACGTCAACAGCCAGCGGCGGGCTTATCGCGACAAACTTCAGGGGCGATTCGACGCTGCCATCCCGGCAATAGTCTTTGCGAACATCTTCGGTCCTGTCCAACGTCCCAGACCGAAGCAGGCGAACTCCCTGCACATGGATCACGTGATCGGTGAGGGGCCTGCCAACTGGTGGGCGGCGGACGTCGAGCAGGCGACAACGCCACTGGATTCGTACCACTATGTGACTTGCTACGTCGATCTCGAGAGCCTGCTTCCCGGCGCGCCCGTTATGCCGGAACTCCAGTCGCTCGTGGAATGGGTCTGCGCGAAGCAGTCGCGGTCGGGGGCTCCGCTCGCCGGCAAAATGCGACTGAACTGCCACGGTTCCAACAGCGCAGGCGCTGGCCTGTCGATGGGGGGCAGTTCGCTCTCTGCCGACAATCTCGTCGATGCGCTGATCCGTCACGGTCTGGGAGCCCGTGCCATGCAGAACACAGTTGCCCGGCGAGTCGCCAGCGAGCCGCAGGCTACTTGGAAACTTGATGCTGAAGTTCAAGCGTGTGAAGACTGCAAGAAGGGGTTCAACCCCTTCACACGTCGCAAGCACCATTGCCGGCGGTGTGGCGGCATCTTCTGCGATGACTGCACCAAGCAACGCCGGACCGTCCGCGATCCGTTGGTTGAGACCGGAAAGATGAAGGGCGACGTGAAGGACTGTCGCGTGTGCAATCGTTGCGCCGCGGCCGTCACTGAAGGCTGGATGGCAACGCAGGGGCTGACGCCCGCCGGGGTCGACACCGGGGTGAGCGTGAAGGCGGGCAAGGGGCTTACCCAGATCACGCTCGCCTTGTGCCAAACCGCGTCGAGCAAGACGGAGTTCGCCGATGCGAAAACGGGTTTTGCGCGGGGCTCGATCGCCTCGAAACTGGTGAAGCGGCTGTCGATGAAGGGCATTCATGGCATCCAGGTATCGGGGTCGAACGAGGTGGTGGCATGGAGCCGCAGCGGTAGTCTCTCGCAAACTTTCGGTCTCGTATATCCAGGAATGTCGCGAAACAAAAAGACGACGTCCGGACACGCGGACGATCCCTTCGAAGGCACCGAGTGGGCCGGGACGCAGACCGTCGAGACGTCGATGACAATCCCGTCCTTGGTGCTTGGCGCGAGGGGTGAGCCCAACCCCGCCATTCCACCGATCATTGACGATGCGAATTTTGCGACGATCCGTGACCAGCGAATCGTGCCTGTGATGGGGGGCAACAAGATGGCCTTTGGGAGGTTTCCGCGCAACACGGCGGAGGCAGGTCTTGTCGATCGGGCCGTGCGGAATTGGTCGTTCACTTCCTGGCGCAAGACCGTGGAGACGGTGGCCAGCTTTCCCGAACTCACCCGCCAGGCGACGGATCTTTCGAGCATACCGGGCAGCGATGCGGCGATCCTGGTGGCAACCCGCCCAAAAGCCGCCGCGCTCCAGGGGGTGGCCCGCCCGAGTTCGAGAGAAGCGGTCACGATCGTCTTCGATGCGCCGCAGCGGCGGGTGACGATCAGGCGGAATGCACTGGTTCCTGACACACTCATCGTGACCGGCTTCGAAGAGCGCGCCTACAAGGACTACAAGATCTACGAAGTGAGCTGACGGCGCGGGCACGAGCGACTGGGTGGCGTGCACCCGGCGTCGTGACGGCGTGCCGATACTTTCGAGGAAGGGAGGTGGGTATGGCGAAGAAGGTCAAGCGTACGACGTCCAAAGATCCGCGGCAGGTCTTCGTGCAAGGTAAGCCGGCCACGCTTGTCGGCAAGGCCGTCCGGGTGGGGGCCGAAGTTCCCGATTTCAGCCTCTTCATCTTCGAGGAGGGCATCGTCGGCAGGTTCACGAAACAAGACGTGCTCGATTTCGGCAAGCCGTGCCTGCTGTGCTGCATGACGTCGGTGGACACGAAAGTCGGCACGGTGCAGGCGCGGAAGTTCGAGCGCTACCTGTCGATGCTGGATCGCAACGTGGTGGGCGTGCTCGTGACCTCGGACCTGCCCTTCACGATGAATCGCTTCGTGCAGCAGGAGGTGATCGAGCACATGATCCCCGCCAGTGACGATCGGGCGGGCACGTTCGGGAAGCAGTTCGGCATCCTTCTCGAGGAGCATGCCGTGCTCACCCGTGCCGTGTTCGTCGTGGATCAAAACGGCATCGTGCAATACGAGCAGGTTGTTAGCGAGTTCACCGACGAGCCGAATTACGGTGCGGCGATCGACATTTTGCTCGATCTGCTGTGAGGTTGGCGAACCTCGGCTTCCCCGAGCCCGGCCGTCCAGCGCAGCCGACCCCGACAGGCCCGTAGCACTCGAATCACTGCCCGCCGGAATGACCCTCGAATATCTGCAGAGTCTGCTCTCCGCGGACGTGGGCCGCGAGGTGGACGTCCCCCATCGACCGCACCCGCCTGAGGCCCGTGATCGAAGGGAGCGGCGAGCGATGGATCGCATAGCACTCCAGATCTTGGAGGATGGCTGGGAACAGGATGGGCGGGCGATGCGCTGAGAGGGGGCGCCGCGGGGCGCTACGGGCGGCCAAGCAAAAGCCGCGGGCTATCCTCGAATCAAGGGTTCAACAAAAGCCCGAAGGGCCCGAATCCACCCGAGCCAGAGCATCCTGTCCCTGCCGTCCGCGAACGAGATTGAGTCGTAGCGTCCTGCTTCGCTTAGCGAAGAAGAACCTCGGATGGTCAGGCGGCATAGAGCACCCGGCCTTCACACTGAGCGGCCCTTTCGACCGTGCCAGCCTGCGCGGACCGCTCCTCGAACTCAGCCTCACTGACGAGCAGTATGTCAACCGGGATCGTAAGGCCTGCGAGCGCGAGATCGAGTTGAACGAGTTCCTCGTGACGGTTGACGATGTGAGCCTTGATGACCATGAGGTCAACTTCGCTTCTCACGTCCGCATCGCCGCGGGCCCGAGATCCGAACAGGATGATCCGCTTCGGGCGGGCTGTCGCCACGAGCCGTTCGACGGCGGCCTGCACCTTATCGTCAGTAGGAGCCCACGGCGGTGTGATCGTTGTCGCCATCAACAGTGTCGTAATCAAAGGCGGCCAGCAGGGCCACGTTCCCGACCGGTCAGTCCAGGGCAGCCTCGACCGGAAGTCGATCGCCGAGAGCGGTCCCACGGCCACTTCAAACGTCGACTCCACGTCCCAGACACGTCGGCCCGCGATCGCATCGACACCCAGGCGGGCATTGAGCCCCTCGGACCGTTCGCGGCTTGCAAGCGCCGTCTGATCGGGCTGCTCCAATTCCAGCCAACGCCCCACGAATCGCCGGAAGAGACGCCGTGAGATAACGTTACCGTCGACGGCGGGCTGCGGTAGCTTTCTTCGCTCGTGCGGAGGGCCGCTTCCGGGCCGCAGCCGCTCGCTTCGGAGCCGCAGACGCCCGCTTCCGGGCCGCCCGGCGCTTCTGCCCTGCCGGCTTCTGCGGCAGGAGCGATTTGAGTGCCGCCATGGCCGACGCATAGTCTGGCTCGTTGGTGATCTCGGGGACCACTTCCTCGTACTGCACCACCCCCGCTGCATCGATCACGAAGACAGCCCGAGCGAGGATGAGCGGCTCCTCGATAACGACACCGAAGGCCCGGCCGAAGCTCTGGTCGAAATAGTCGCTCAAGCCCATGAGGTGCTTGAGCCGCTCGGTCTCCTTGAACCGATTCAACGTGAACGGGAGATCGGAGCTGACGAGCACGGCGGTCACGTCTTCGTGAATCGGCCGCAGGAGCTTCTCGAACTTGCGGGCCTGAATCTTACCGACCGGCGTGTCGACGGACGTGATCACGCTCAACAGCAGTGGACGGCCATGCTCCAGGAGATCATCCCTGTCGATCGGCCCCCCCCCATCGCCCTTGTTGAAGTACCAGAGCCGAAAGTCGGGCGCGGGCTCGCCCACGGAGACAGCATCTCCACCAAGGGAATGCGTCACTCCACGAAACGTGATTTTTCTCTCACCAAACACCATAGATCCTCCCATATGCCGAAACTTCACTCACTACGCACCTGCATTCGCTTGAATTCGAGCCGGGACCTTGAAGGCGTTGAGGAGAAATCGCCGGAGCCGCTGCCCGACGACACTCTTTGGCACCGCGTGCTCGCCTGTCGGATCGAAGCCGAGCACATAGTGAAGATTCTGGTAGATGGGATGTTCCGGCAGCTTATACACGTTGTCCAACTTATCCTTTTCAAAAAACTTCGCCTGTACCGATTTGCACCGATCATCGGCGGTGCCGATCCACCTGACTGCGCTCTTGAGGAACGCATCCGTTTCGGCGGACTTTGAATTCCAGAAACTTGTGTCTTTGCGGTAGTCTCCGATGGCAGTTGCGACTGCGTTCTTGACGAACGCCTCCGCCTGCACATTCCCTCTGTCCCAGCCTGTCGGGACCACGTAGCCCCATTCGCGGGCCACTCGCAACGGCACAGAAAACCTTCCTTTGTCGGAGGGCACGTCAACGTGGCAGCCGAGGGCGCCAGGCTTCACGAAGACATACGCCCTCCCATCCGCATGTCCGGTCACTTGTTTCACATCAGCGGCGAGAGCGTCCCCGCTCACCTCCACCAAGAATCCGGGGGAATCGCCCTCCGGCACCAAAACGTTGCCGCTGTCGCGATCAATAAAATCACCTCGCAACTTTACGTAGGAATATACCTCACACACCTGCGACGGTTCGTCGTAACGACAGGCATAGTTGCCGTCCCACAGCGAGCCTGCCGCCTTGACCACGTAGTGATCTCCAAACGGACTATCCAACTCAGTCGTCGGCCCAGCCACAAAGCCATCGCCATCGGCAATCATAATCCTCGACCGATACTCGTAGCTATTGGGCACTGTCGTCTGAAAAAAGATGGCGCCTTTGCGGGAAGCCTTCGCGGCAACCGCACCGTTATAGGCGAACAGGTGTTGCATGTCGGTAGCTTGCACGTAGGCCAGCTCCACCTCGCGTTTCGGCACTCCCACGCATATGAGTGTCATCGCGAATCCGCGCGCGACATTCTCGCAATTTCCGACGGGCTGCATCGGGTTATAAAGGACGTTGGCATGTGAGTCTCCAAGGAGTAAAATTTTAGCACTGTCGTCTCCCGTCAAGTCCCACGAGGTCGTTGGATCCTGGACGTATCTATAGCCAGACCGGCTGAGCCAGTTTAAAAACGCCACAAATATCTTCTGGACGAATTGGCTGTCGCGGCGAACCGCGCGGTATGGCGGAAGGGCGCCTGGATGGAAGGTATCTTTATCAACAGTATCACGATGCCTGTAAGGATCGTCTCTGTTGATTCCGTCAAGAAGAGTATTGGTGAGCCGCATTCTGCCTTCGCGCGAGCGTCTCTCAGCGTTGAGTCGATAGTTGTTGATCACAAGGAATTGCGTCAATGACGGGTCGTTAAGAAATACCGATCGTTCGATTATGGGAACATATCGTTCAAGGTCGGCCAACTTGTATTGAAGCTGACCTACAACCCTGTAGTCGATTAATTTGCGCGGCATCAGATGTCCCCCGCCATTGTTTGTCTTGTTTTCGATATCATCCGACCGACGAACACGCGGGGATGCTCCCGTCCACTTGCTCGTCATGCGTGTTCAAACTTCGGCGCGGGCAGCCTACCCCACGGCCTACCCCACCGCAAACATCGCATCGCCGCGATCGTGCGGCGGGCCGCCGCCGAGCCAGGTCGTCCAGCCGAGTCGCAATCCCGACAGGGCCACCGCATCTTCGTCGCCGCCAAGCTGGCACCGCGGCACCGCGGCGGCCGCCAGCACCACAGAATAAGGTGCCAGCCACCAAAAATGGGTGGTTCGAAAAATAAGTGGTTTGGGAGCTATTGCCTTTTGGTTTTCCCGCATCGGGTGGCCGGCAGTTTTGTCGCGGTTTTTGTGCGGCTTGGGAATGAGCTGCGCGCGGGGCGGCGGGCGGGATGGTTCGCCAACCGTCGGGAGCGTATTCTGCAATTATGTGGTTGTTGGCTTCAGAACGCGAACGGCGGCGGCGTGACGATGCGATCCTTGCTGATCGCACCCGCGGTCTCCTCCGCGCTGCCTTGGCCCGGCATGTCCCGGGCACGGTGGTGTGGGTCTACGGCTCGCTCGTCAAGCCCGGCCGATTTCATGAGTGGTCCGATGTCGATGTGGCGATCGAATCGCTGCCGGCCGGAATGACTCTCGAGTATCTCCAAAGCCTGCTCTCCGCGGACGTGGGTCGCGAGGTAGACGTCTGCCTCATCGACTGCACTCGACTGAGGCCCGTGATCGAAGGGAGCGGCGAACGATGGATCGCATAGCACTCCAGATCTTGGAGGATGGCTGGGAACAGGATGGCCGGGCGATGCGCCGAGCGGTAGGCATTCTCAAGGACCGCCTGGCCGAGTCAACCGACGGCCGGTGGGCCGCCGCAGCCTTCGAGATCAACCGCATCTACAACATTCTGGAGAAGGCCTTCGAGCGACTCTGCGAGTCGTTCGAGAACCATCTCGAAAAGACCGGCCGCTACCACGACACGTTGATCGAGCGGGTGACCCTCGAACTGAAGGGGATTCGCCCGGCGTTCCTGCCTGCCGACGCGGTGCGAGAAGTCCGCGAACTCAAGGGTTTTCGCCATTTGTTTCGCCATGCGTACGACCTCGACCTCGATCCCGTCCGCGTCACGGCCGCCGCCGAGAACGCAACCCACTGCGTCGATGAATTCGACGACTGGTGCCGGTCGTTTCTCGAAACGGTCCGCCAACGATATGGCGACCAGCTCGAATAGCTGGTGAAGCCTGTACTTCTTGGCCGCAGAGTTTCGCCGGCCGCAGTCTACCCCACCGCAAACATCGCATCGCCGCGATCGCACGGCGGGCCGCCGCCGAGCCAGGTCGTCCAGCCAAGACGCGATCCCGACAGGGCAGCTGCTTGTTCGTCGCCACCGAGTTGGCACCGCGGCACCGCGGCGGCCGCGAGCACCAGCCGCACGCGGATCTCGAACTGCGGGCCCGCATAGAGCCGCAGGAGATCGCCGAGCGCCGCGAGCCGCTCACTGCCGGGCAGCCTCGACCGAAAGTCGGCCGCCGAGAGCGGCCCCACGGCCACTTCAAACGTCGACTCCACATCCCAGACACGACGGCCCGCGATCGCATCGATGCCCAGACGGGCATTGAGCCCCTCAGGCCGGTCGCGGCTCGCAAGCGCCGTCTGATCCGGCGGCTCCAATTCCAGCCAACGCCCCACGAACTGCTCCACCCGCACCGGCACGCGGTAGACGTCACTGAGCAGTCGCTCCAGCGACTCGGCCGACCGCGGCTGTCGGGAGAAGTGGGCGGCGTGCCGCAAGACGATGTCGTCACTCGCAACGAGTCGTTGCGCTAAGCCCCTGCCACCCAGGCCGACGAGCGACGCCACCGTTGCAGTGACCGGATCACGAGGTGTCTCGGCCGCCTCGTCCCACCACACCCCCTGGCCGGTGAAGGCAGTCAGTTCCTGCTGCACCGCGGGACGATACTTTGCCCACGCGCGGCAGAGGAATGCCATCATCCGCTGCACGAAGATATCGAGAAACTCGCGGAGCGTTGTGTCGCGAAACCGCCGATACCGCTCCACGACGAGCGATGAATAGTGACGGGGCAGCGTGCCGGCCGGACCGATCATCCCGAAGCAGGCGAGATCAAGATGCGTGTGGCCAACGGCCCCATGTCCCGCTGCCTCGGATGGCGGGTCGCGGCGGATTGCGGTGATCGCTCCCTGTGGAAACCCGAGTGTCGGTGACGAATGAAAACGCAAGGCACCACGCGACGCGGTGTTACTCTCCCGGCTCCCGATGATCGGCGGCGCCGCCGCGCCGACCGACGCAGCCTCCTCGACCGCCTCCGCAAACAGGAGCCGCACCGCCTGAAATAGTTCAAACCGCTGCGGCTCGGCGTACAAGCGTTCCAACACGGGATGCTTGGGAACATGGCTACCGGTCGTCTGGCTCCCGGCCGCCTGGTTCTCGGCGGGCGTCTGGCTCTCGACGGAGGTCGGGCCGACAGCAGCGTCGTCACTCATGCGAGCACCCTGCCTCCGGCCCGTGGCGGCCAAGTCCACTGCTCCCGCCGGCTCTCCCTCTCCCGCGACGTGGAGACCAGCCGCGTGAACGCATTGATGTTCACCCAGGCTCCGAGGAATCGGTCGATGACGCTGGAGAAGAGGTAGGCCGCCCCGTCAGAAAATCGCTCCTCATCCAGTTCAAGACGGATCTCTACACCCTGGCAGACGCCGCCGCGTTCCCCGACCCGGGCCGCCACACGGCGGCTCGACACGCCGACGATGCCTTGAATCCACCGTTGCTTCTGGTCGTAGTCGTCGAGGTCGTCGAGCAGGTAGAGCCGGAGCATCTCCCGCAGAGCCTGCGGGGCGCGGCCGTCGCCAGCGTCGGCGAGCGAGAGGTGGTTGAGCGAGAGGTGCGAGATGATCCGCCACGCGGCGCCACGGCCGGGCAGCGTTCGCAGCGGCCGCGTGGGCCGCGTCAGGCAGGTGACCGTGCCCACCGGCCCCTGGCCGTCTGGCAGTGTCAGCCGCGGCCGCCCCACGGCGAACGGCAATCGCGCGGGGAGATTGCGGTTGGTGCAGACGGCCCTCGAGTGAACGATGAGATCGGCCACGGCGGCGGGGCCGCCGGCCTCGTCCACGAGCGAGAGCCAGGTGTCGGTCGCCGCGTCGGTCACACCATCAGGCCGCGGCTCGCGATGCGTCCGCCGTGAGGCCAGCCACCGCAGCCGCCGCCGTGTCCCGACGGTCGCAGCCGACTGTGTCTCGGCGACAGATGCCACGGCGTAGAACGGCAGCACGTCCACGGGCTCATCGCCCGCTGGCCCGGCCTGCACGGACTCGATGGAATAGACCTCCACCGCCCGTGGGCGACGGGCGTCGGGCGTGATGCAGTATTCGCTTCGCGCTCCGTCGATTCGCATGGGGTCGAGTTGTTGCGTGAAGAGGTTCACGATCGGGGTGCAGCCCAGTCGGATCGCGCGGGGTGACAACACCCGCTCCAGTTCGCGGCTGGTGGCCGAGAGCAGGATCGACACGTGCATGGTTCTGCCGATCCGTCCGATCACCTGCGGCGTGAGCCCCTTCAAATCGACGAATAGAAATTTCTGCGGGAGGGCGAAAAATTCCGACAGGAGCAGGTAGCCGGAAAAGCTCCGCGGATCATCGGGAATCGCCGCATCGGCCGGGTCAAACCCGGCGGCTACCAGCCGGTCCCGCGGCAGCACCACGGCCTGGGCATCGGTGGGGCCATCGGCGATCACCACGCCCAGGCATCTCGTGAGCAGCAGTTCGTAGAGTTCGTACATCGACTGCCCCGCCTCGGCATGAAGGTGCAGCCGCAATGAGTCGAGCGGCATCTGGCCGACGCGGACTTCACTGGAAAGCGTCTCGATCGCCAGCGAAAGCACGGCCACGGTGCCGGCCGGAGGCACGATCGGCAATTGGAATGGCGGTCCTGAGAGGGCGGCCGTAGACACCTTGAGCGGCCAGAGCCGTTGGTCGAAGCAGGTACGGTAGCGACACCGCTCCCCCTCCACCTCCTCAGTCTCGACCGGTGTACCGCGAGGGATCCGGTAGCCAGATGTCAGCTGTGCCTGCTTCGGATCGATGGCAAATTCCGCGATGGCCAGTGACGGCACGGGCCGCAGGTAGTGCGGGTAGAGGAGATCGAGCAGGCCGTCGGTGAGTTCGGGGTAGTCGTCGTCAAGTCGCTTCTGCACGCGGGCCGCCAGAAACGCGACGCCCTGTAGCATCCGCTCCACGTGCGGATCCTGCGACTCATCGCGGCCAAGGCTGAGACGGCCCGCGATCTTTGGGTGCCGCTCGGCAAACTCGCCCGCCAGCGACCGCAGGATCGCCAGTTCGCGGTCATAATACGGAAGCAGGTCATCACTCATTTCGCACCCTCCACCGCAAACTCCCCGCTGGCCACGTCGAGCGACGAGGAAAACAGCACCGGCTCCCGCAACGGCTCCACGACGAGCACGGCCTCGATCTCGAACCGCACGCGGCGGTCGATCGGCTTCTTTCCCTCCGCGTCGATGACGGGCCGCACTCGCACGCCCTGGAGACGGGGCTCGAAGGCCTGGATCGATTCCTCGATGAGCCGGCACAAGAGTCCGAGGTCGTGGTCTTCCCGAACCTCCATGCTCTGCAGGTCAGGCAGCCCGTAGTTGAGCAGCGAGGTTTTCAGTTCGGAGTACACCTCCGGAATCGTCGCCAGCAGCCGGTGGGCGTTGAGCAGGTTTTGCAGGTCGCGGCAGAGGCTCGTCTTGAGCAAGCGGACCACCTGCACCTCCCGCCACGCCGGCTCCCGGCTTTCCTCTGGATAGTCGTCGAGCAGCCGGTCGAGCAGGCTGGGGAGGAGCTGAATCTCGTTGGGAATCGACTTGGCCATGACTCGAATCCTACCCTCGAGGCCGGCCTTTCCGCCACGCGGAAACGGCCCGCCCGACCTCTCCCGTGCTACAACACCGCCTCGCCCGTCAGTTCTTCGAGGAACCGCGACCGTGCCTACGACAACGCCTCCCTCCACTGGCTACGTCACCGACGTCGCCTACCTCCCCGGCTACTACCCCTTCATGGCCCCGGCCCGGATGCGATACGTCGCATCGCTTCAGGGGATCCGGCCGCCGGCGGTCAGCGAGGGCTTCGACTTCCTGGAGCTTGGCTGCGGCTTCGGCAGCACGCTCCTGACGCTCGCGGCGGCGAACCCGCAGGGCCGCTTCACCGGCGTTGACTTCATGCCCGTGCACACCGAGCAGATCGACCGGGAGGTCGCCGCCACGAACCTACGCAACGTGCGGGTGCTCTGCGCCGACTTCGCAAAGATGCCAGCCGACCTGCCGAAGTTCGACTTCATCGCGCTCCACGGCGTGTTCAGCTGGGTCAGCCCCGAACTGCGTCAGTGCGTGCTTGAGATCATCCGCCGGCACCTGAAGCCAGACGGCATCGTCGAGGTGACCTACAACTGCATGCCCGGCTGGTCGAGCCTGCTCCCCGTTCGCACGTTGCTGCAGCACTTTGCCGGGCGGGCTCAGGGCGACAGCATCGCCCGTGTCCGCCAGGCGCTGGCGATCGTCGCCGAGATGCGCAAGGCCGACATTCCGATCTTTCACGACCAGCCGCTGGCGGCCCAGCTCGTCGACAAGCTCATGCAGGCTGACCTGCACTATGTCGCCCACGAATACCTCAACGAACACTGGACGGTGTTCCATGTGGCCGACGTGCTCGCGATGTTTGGCGGGATCGGCCTCGGGCACGCGGGCCGCCTCCCCTATCACCACAACCACTGGGAGCTCTGCGCGAAGCCGCAGTTTGCCGGACAGTTTCAGGCCGCCGACATCGCGACGCTCGAGACGCTGAAGGACCACCACGCCAACGCGATGTTTCGCTGGGACCTTTTTTCTCCACGGCCACGGGAGGCGTGGACGCCGCGGCAGCGGGCCGATGCGGCGGCCGATCTCTTCTTCCGCACCGCGTCACCCCAGGCGTCGCTGCCACACACCGTCACCTACGGCGGCGTGTCGGCTGGGATTGCCGGACCGCCCCACGACCGGATGCTCGAGTTGATGGGGAACTCGAGCTGGTCGCTGTCGATGCTGCTCGATGAGCCGCAGTTGGTGGAATTCACATCCGAGGCTCTGGTCGAGGCGGTGGACGCGGCCGTGGCGATGGGGCTGTTTCGCGTCGACGG
>JBILKZ010000203.1:0-4823 GCA_044376405.1 Pirellulales bacterium | reverse complement strand
TGTTCCACGGCATGGAAACCAAGCTCGTCGGTGGCGCCGTGCACGTGGCCCCCCTTGATCCCGCCGCCGGCCATCCAGACCGAAAACGCGAAGGGATGATGATCGCGGCCGTCGGAGCCCTGCGAACCGGGCGTGCGGCCGAACTCGGTCGCGAAGATCACGATCGTCTCGTCGAGGAGGCCGCGGCGGTCGAGATCCTCGAGCAACGCCCCGATCGGCTGGTCAACCTGCAGCGACAGCTTCTCGTGGTTGCTCTTGAGGCCGCCGTGGGCGTCCCAGGCACCGGCCCCGCCGCCGCCGTGCTGGATCTGGATGAACCGCACGCCCCGCTCCACGAATCGCCGCGCCGCGAGCAGCTGCATCCCAAAATCCTTGCAGTGGGGCAGGTCGAGGCCGTACAGCTTCTTCGTCTCCTCCGTCTCGTCGGCGAAGTCCACCACCTCCGGCACGCTCCGCTGCATTTTGAACGCCAGTTCATACGACGCGATCCGCGCGGCCGTCGCCGGGTCGTTCGGGTATTCCACCCCGGTGAGGCCGTTGAGTTGCTCGACCAGGTCGAAGCCTATCGACTGTGCCTTGTGCGAGAACGCTCGTTCGGGTCTGCCGTACGCAAGCGGATTGTTCGGGTCGATCCGCAGCGGCACGGCGTCGTGGGCGGGCCCGAGGTAGTGGCCATCCTTCTTGTTCCAATACTCCCGCGTGCCGATCGAGATGAACTGCGGCAGGTTGTCGTTGAGCGAGCCGAGCCCGTAGTGCACCCAGCCGCCCAGAGTTGGCTGCACCGGGTCGAGCATGTGGCGGCCGGTGTGAAACTGGGTCTGCGCACCGTGGTTGGAGTCGGTGGTCCACATCGACCGAACGATCGAGATTGTGTCGATATTTCGGGCCGTATGGGGAAACCAGTCGCTCACCTCGATCCCGCTCTGGCCGTGCTTTCTGAAGCCCACCTGCAGCGGAAAGAGGATGTTGCGCTGCAGGCCATTGCCATCAGGTACCGGGGCCCGCTCCTTGGCGAGCTTGGCGGGGTTCTGCACCTCGGCGTAGGGACTCTCGGCGATGGTCTTGCCAGCGTATTTCGTGATCTCCGGCTTGGGGTCGAAGCTCTCCATGTGGCTCACGCCGCCGTTCATGAACAGCCAGATCACGCTCTTGGCCTTGGGCGCGAAGTGCGGCCTGCCGTCGGGCGGCGTCCAGACGGCCGAGTTCGCCACGCCGTCGCGCTGGAGCATCGCACCGAGTGCCAGCCCCGTGAATCCGAGGCCCATGTCGGCCAGGAACGCGCGTCGTCCAAGAAGCCCCCGGCGGAAGCCTGACGATGCGTCGAGCGACGATACAAGCCCCCGGCGCAAGCCGGGGGACTCCGCGTCGGCAGCGGATGCCGTGTTCCATGTCATCGGTTCACCTCAGCGTCACGAAATCGTTGTGGTTGAGTAGCGCCCACACCATGTGAATGAGCGCCGGATCGGCCCCCGCGCCGGCCGGCTTCCCGAGCGCACGCCACTTGCCGATCGCCGTGGAGCAGGCGGCCCGTTCGTCGGCCGAAGGCCTGCGGTCGAGCAGCATCACGAACGCCCGATCCAGAAACGCCTCGTCGCTCATGCCGGCACCAGCCGCCGTGCCAGCAGAGATGATTCGCGCCGCGATTGTCGTCGCCGAGTCGTGCACGATCGCCGCATTGGAGAGCGCGAGGGCCTGCTGCGGCACGATGCTCTGGTCGCGGCGGTAACATTCCTTGACATCCGCATCGTCGAAGGTCGTGAGGAAAAGGTTGCGGTCGATGTCGGAGTGCCAGAAGTAGACGCTGCGACGGCGTGACTTCGACTGCTCGCCAGCGGGTATCGAAGGGCCGCCCGTCGTGGCATCGAGCGTGCCGGCCAGCGACAGGATGCAGTCGCGAACCACCTGGGACTCCAGCCGCACCGGCTCCCGCCGCCAGAGGAACTGATTGTCGGGATCGGTCTTCAGGCTGGCCTCGGCGCCCGCCGTGGACGAACCCATGCGGTAGGCAGCCGACGTGACGATCAGACGATGCAGGTGCTTCATGCTCCACGGCTTCCCGCCCGCCGGACCCTCGACGAGTTCGCTCGCCAGCCAGTCGAGCAGTTTCGGATGCGTTGGTGCGTTGCCCTTGCGGCCAAAGTCGAAGACCGTGGTGACAAGCGGCTTGCCGATGTGCCGCATCCAGATGTGGTTGACCGCCACGCGGGCGGTGAGCGGATTCCGTGGGTCGACGATCCACTCAGCAAGAGCCTTCCGACGACCGGTGCTCGTGGCCGGAAACGCCACTGTCGGGTCATCGGCTCCAGAAGTTTTGAACCGCGTGGGCGTCCATTTCGCGCCGACGAGCGGCGTGAATGTCTCGTCGGGTTCGCCCACCGCTTTCACTGTCTTCTCCAGCGACTCACGTGCCTTGGCCAATTCCTTCTCGAGGCCCGCAATGGAGGGAGCATCTTTTTTTTCCTCGGCTGCCTTCGTGAGCTTGCCTGCGATCTCGCCGACTTTGCCCCATGCCTTGGCGACGGCGAGTTCGCGTTCTGCTCGCACCGCAGCTTTCGCCAACTCAGCCGCCTGCTTGCGGAGTGGATCGGCTTCGGAAGCGGAGGCAGAGTCTGCGGCGGCCCATGCGGCCCGCGTCGCCTCGGCACGCTTTTCGACTGCAGCCAATTCCGCCTTGGCGACGGCCACAGCCTGCTGCTTTGCCGGCGTCGATTCCTTCGCCACCGCCGCCTCTGCCGACTCGACCGCACGGCGGGCTGTCGCCACGTGGGCATCGAGCACCCACGGCCGCCGCTCGGGCTCGGCTGCCGTTTGCGGGAGCGAGACTGGCTCGATGGCCAGTTGCTTGAACGCGATCACGTCGGGCACGCCTGGCTCGATCGGCTTTGTCTTGTCGGGCTTCGTGTCCTCGCCCCGCACGAAGCGATACGTGGGCGTGTCGAGTAGGCCGTCGTAGACCCGTGGGATGCCGTTCTTCGCGAGGTCGCCCTCCCCGGGCACGACATCGAGCCGCACGCTGATCGGCTCGAAGAAGGCTCGCATCTGGTAGAAGTCTTCCTGCCGAATGGGGTCGTATTTGTGGTCGTGGCACTTGGAGCAGTTCATCGTCAGGCCCAAAAGCCCCTTGCCGACGTGTTCCACCGTCTCGTCCATCCATGGCGTGCGGTTGAAGAGGAACCAGTTGCGGGCGAGAAAACCGGTGGCGCGGAGTTTTGCCGGATCATCGGGATAGAGCTCGTCGGCCGCGAGCATCTGGCGCACCATCTCGTCGTACGGCAGGTCGGCATTGACCGATTCGATGATCCAGTCGCGGTAGTGCCACATGTGCTTCTGGCTGTTGCGGAGCTGGTCACCCAGTCCCCACCAGTCGCTGTAGCGCCAGATGTCCATCCAGTGGCGGCCCCAACGCTCGCCGTGCCGCGGATCGGCGAGCAGTTTCTCGACGAGTGTTTCATACCAGTTGGGCGACGCATCGGTCTCGAGCGCGGCCAGTTCCTCTGGCTGCGGCGGCAGACCGATGAGATCGAGAGAGACCCTGCGGATCAGGACAGCACGCGGCGGCTCGGGCTGTGGCACGACGCCGGCGTTCTCGTGGGCCTCGGCGAGAAACGCGTCGATTGGGTTTCTCACCCACGACGCGTTCTTCACGGCGGGCACCTCCGGCCGCACCCGCGGCTGAAATGCCCAGTGGCTTTTCGGATCGGCCTCGGGCTTCTCATCCGCCGGCGCCGGGCAGCCGGCCTTGATCCAGTCCCTGACCATCGCGAGCTGCGCCGCCGAGAGCGGCTCTCCCTCGCCCTCGGGCGGCATCCGCGTGGCCGGATCGGGGTCGCTCACCCGCTCGAGGATCAGGCTCGCGTTGGGATCCCCCTTCGTGACCACTCCGCCCGACTCGCCCCCTTCAACCATCAGGGACACCGTGTCGAGCCGCAGGCCAGCCTCCTGCTTGAGACCGCCATGACAGGAAAAGCATCGTTCGGCGAGGAGCGGCCGGATTGTTCCGGAATAGTCGGCCAACGGGGTGTCGGCTGGACCGCCTGATGGGGCAGGGGACGCGGCCCGGACCCTCACCATAGGTGGGCCTGCGACAGCCACCGCGACAAGAGCGGCCGCGAAGACGCAGGCGGACTGCATTCGGGAGTGGCTCATAGAGTTGGTCTTCGTTGGGCTGCCATCGCCACGAACTCTCGCGTCAGCAAACCGTCAGCGCATCTGACGAGCAGGCGTTCATTTCGCCGCTGCAGCAGGGAGCGGAGGCCGGGGCGTGAACGTAGTGATCGGCTGACCCTTCTGGTCCCAGAGTCGCACCACGCCATCCTCGCCGCCGGCCACGATGACGGTGCCCATGGTGTTCGCTCCCACCGCGTAGACGTAGTCGGTCGAACCGGCGTAGGCCTGGCCCGTGCCGCCGTCGCTGGTCCGCGTGGTGACGGTCTTGTCGCCGGCCGCCGCGAGGAAGTTGTCGGTGGCGCCGATGAATCGCACCGCCGTGACCTCCTTCGTCAGCGCCGGCAGCGAGCGGAGCACCTCGCCGGCCCGGAAATCCCAGAGCTTGATCGATTTGTCAGCGCTGCCCGTGGCCAACACGCGGCCGTCGGCCCGCCAGCTGACGCCGAGCACGTGCTGGCCATGCCCTTCGAACGACTTCACGAACTTTCCCGTCTCGACGTCGAACACCTTCGTGAAGCGGTCGGCCGCTCCGGAGGCGACCTGTCGGCCATCGGGGGAGAACTGCAGGCACAACACGGCGTCTGAGTGCGGTTCTTTGATCTCGCGGACGAGGCTGCCCGTCTCGACGTCCCAGAGCTTGAGTTCGCCGCTGCGCG
>JBILKZ010000021.1:0-40201 GCA_044376405.1 Pirellulales bacterium | reverse complement strand
GGCCGCGTGGCGATGCTTTCCCCCGATCGGCACGATGTGATCGACCCCATCGGGGGCACGCTGGCGACCTACCGAAAATGTGCCGAGCAAATCCGCGAGCATTTGGCGAACAGACTGGATACACTCGAGTCCCAGCTTTTCGGCGGCTCGTGAGCCGGGGGCGAGGCTGACCGCCGTGGTCCGGCTGGTCATGGACCGAGTTTGTCAGGGAGTTTTTCATGCGGATTGCCATTGGCAGCGATCATCGGGGTGTGGCGGCGAAGCTACGCCTGATTGGGCTTCTTGAGCGCATGGGCAACGAGGTGGTCGACTGCGGCTGCCTCAGTGACGAAGCCGTTGACTATCCCGACATCGCGGCGGACGTTTCCAGGAGGGTCAGCCACGGCACCGCCGACCGCGGCATCCTGCTGTGCTGCACCGGCGTGGGCATGGCGATCGCCGCCAACAAGCTGCCGGGCGTCCGTGCGGCAACCTGCCACGACGAGGTGACCGCCGAAATGAGCCGTCGCCACAACGACCTCAACGTGCTCTGTCTGTCGGCCGAGATGATCGGGCCCGAGGTGCAGGACAAGCTGATCCGCACCTGGCTGGAAACGCCATTCGAGGGGGGCCGCCATGCCCGGCGGGTCGCCAAGATCGCAGCCCTGGAATGCGGCGGCGACGACAAGGCTGACACGAAGTCCTGACGCGGCGGACGGGTTCCCTAACGGTACGTATCCGCCCTGGGGTACGTTTTTCAAGGTTTTGACTGCCCGCTGCGCTGGTGCTGACAGGCCGCATTGGTTCGCCGGCTGCGGCATGCTCGTCGCCGGCGGATTCTGCTACAGGATGCTCGTGGACGAATCGTCCATCGCTCATGAGTCGCAGAATTCACCGGCTCCTGCGCGTGCCTCCGACCGGCTCCTCAGCATCGGGAGTCGAGGCTGTTGAGCGATGCCACTCTGCGCCAGGCCCGGAGGGCCGGGTAAGTACCAGCGGGCGGAGGCCCGCCAAGAAAAAACGACACGATGTCGTGTTTTTCGTGAAGCATCTCCGCCGGCTGCGGCATGCTCGTCGCCGGCGGATTCTGCTACAGGATGCTCGTGGACGAATCGTCCATCGCTCGTGAGTCGCAGAATTCACCGGCTCCTGCGCGTGCCTCCGACCGGCTCCTCAGCATCTGGCGATTGTGCGGAACCCCGAGAGGATGCCGTGTTTCGCGTGAATGCGGAAAGTGGTCGTGTCGTAGCGATCGTAGCGCCGGCCGGCCTGAAAAACGGTCAAAAAACGTTGAAAAATACGTTGAACCGGGCGAAGGCGTTGGTATCGTCGAATTTCGGAACGGGTCAGAGCCGGCGTGTGCCGGTGACCACTCTCTGGCCTCACACAGCCTCCCGCACGTCCCCCAACACGCCCTTTTAGGGAACACGCACGGTATGCCTCTCGCTCACCATCCCGACTCCGACGAAGTCGACTGCCTGCTACGCAACTGCGAACTGCGCAACGAAATTGAGCCCTACCTGGATGAAGCGATCTGGGAAATCGACTTCCGTCTCCTGCCCACCGCCGTAGAAAATCGGTTCCTGGAATCGATGCTGGCGTGGGAGCGGGCGCCGCTGGTGCCGATCGCCCGCTGGTTCGAACCCCCGCTGGCCCTGCAGCCGGCCTGCACGCTCGACGACGAGCAGGTCAGAGAGCGGCTCTGGGAGACGATCGAGAAGCTCTACTCCCAGCGGGTGGTGCTCGACTTCACCGATCATCTTCCCGACCGGGAACTCTATGCCCTCATCCGCCGCGACATCCTGCCGGCGACGGTGAAGCGGGTGGACCTGCCCGACAACTATTTCCACTGGGATTGCAGTATTTGGGATTGCGGCCTTCGGGATGGCAGCACCACCGACGCCGAGGACGCGACGGTCTGGCTCACCTACTACGCCACCGACGAGGAGCGGGAGCAATGGAGCCTCGAGGAGGGCCGCGATCCGCCCCCGCGGGCCGTGCCGCCCTATCCCCGGGCACTGCCGACCGCGCCGGTGTGATCCGAGTCCCGAGTCTTTCCGGGAGTTTCCGCATCGCTCCCGGAGTTTCCATTGGGTGGCCTCCAGCCGTATGCTTCTGGAGTTCGTCATCACCCTGTGGAGAGTGGTCGTGAAGCGCAGACATGGCTGGTTCACCTGCCTGGTCAGTTTCCTGGGCGTGCTCGCGCTCCTCCTGCCGGCCGCCCGCGCCGCCGACGAGGCGGCGATGCGGACGGCGATCGCCGCGGCATCGGCCTACCTGATCAACCAGGGCCAAGCTGCCGACGGCGGCTTCTCGGCGCAGGCCGGCCCTGCCGTCACGGCACTCGCGGTGACGGCGCTGCTGAAGACCGGCACGCCTGTCGATGCGCCAGCTGTGCAGAAAGGCATCGACTACCTGCTCCGCTTCAAGCAGGCAGACGGTGGCATCTATCCGCCTGACTCGTTCGTGTCCAACTACGAGACATCGATCGCGATGGTGGCACTGGCCGCCTGCAACCGCGACGGACGCTACGACGAGCCGATCAAAGCGGCGCAGGCATTCGTGAGGGGTCTGCAGTGGGACGATGGCGAGGGGAAGGGCACGGCCGACCCGGCCTACGGCGGCGCGGGCTACGGCCGCAAGGGCCGGCCGGATCTCTCGAACACGTCGTTTCTGATCGAAGCCCTGCAGAGCGTGGGAGTGGGGGCCGATGATCCGGCGATCCAGCGGGCGCTGGTGTTTGTGTCGCGGACACAGAACCTCGAGGGTTCCCACAACACGCTGCCGTTTCCCGCCAAGAACCCCGACGGCGGCTTCTACTACACGCCGGCCGCCGGAGGCGAAAGCCAGGCGGGCACGACCCCCGAGGGGGGCTTGAGGAGCTACGGCTCGATGACCTACGCGGGGCTCAAGAGCATGATCTTCGCCGGCCTCACCAGGGACGATCCGCGGGTCAAGGCTGCAGTGGCGTGGCTGGCGAAGCACTACACCTTCACCGAGAACCCGGGCCTGGGTGACGCCGGCCTCTACTACTATTTCCAGACGGCGGCCAAGGCCCTCGACACCCTTGGCGACGAAACGTTCACCGACGCAGCCGGGGTCAATCACGCCTGGCGGAGCGAACTGGCCGACGCGATCATCGCGCGGCAGCAGCCTGATGGCTCGTGGGTGAACACAAACCCGCGGTGGATGGAGGGAGACCCCAACCTTGTCACCAGCTACACGCTGCTCGCTCTGGCATCCTGCCTGCCGAAGCCCCCGGCAGCACCGTAGCGACGACGTCAGGAATCACGCCACCGCCGTTCAGAATAAAAGCCCTGAGCGCAAGCGACGGGATTCTCTGTTGCACGGCCACGATCCACGATCCACGATCCACGATCCACGATCCCCCGGCTCGCGCCGGGGGCTTTTATGGAGAGGGTCGCACGGTCATCAACGCACCGACCGGAAGGCAGCCACTGCCGAAGTGCTACCGGCGGCTCGCAGCGATCTGGCGGAGATCGGCTTCGGCCTGCGGGAAATCAGCGATGATGCGGCGGAAATCCTCCGCGTCGAGCACGAGGAGATCGCAGGGAGAAACCGCGCGGACGGTGGCGCTGCGGGGCTGGCCCAATAAGAGGGCCATCTCGCCGAAGCATTCCCCCTCCTTGACGGTCCCCAGCCGCTCGCCGGCCGCGTCCACCGCCTCCAATGCGCCCCGACAGACCATGTAGAGATCACACGTGGAGTCGCCGCGTTCGACGATCGTCGCTCCTGCCTCCACCGCGAGCGGCCGAAATGCCAGCAGCAGCGTGTTGAGCAGCACCGTGGGCGCGTCAGCGAAGAACTCGCTGCGGGAGAGCACTTCCCGGCTCAAGCACTCGTGCCATTGGCGACCGTCCCGCTCCAGGAGCGCGTTGGCGGCCCGCGGCCCCCACGTGCCCGAGTCGTAATTGGGAAACTCGGTGGCGGGCGTCGCAGCCCAGGCATCGAGCACCGGCTGCATGATCCGCCAGGAGGCGTCCACGAAATCGGTCCGCGAGAACAGCGTCGGATCGCCGTTGAGCGCGCTATAGAGCAGCACTTCGTAGCCCGTCCCCCGGGATGCCTCGAACGTGTCGGCGTAGTCGAACCGCATCCCAGCCCGCTGGAGTTGAAACGCCGGGCCGGGCCGCTTGGCCTGCATGCGGATCTCGACACCCTGATACGGCTGGATGTGAAAGATCAGCAGGTTCGATGCGGCCTGCCCCTTGAACTGCACGACGATCTCCGTGCCCCGCTTCCAGAGCGACTTTCCGCTCCGCAGGTAGACCGGCATGCCGGCCCAGCGGTCGTTGTCGAGCTGGAGCTTGATGGCCGCGAAAGTCGGCGTGTTGGAGTGCGGATCGACGTTGGGGTCCTCCCGGTAGCCGACCGCCGGCGTGCCGTCGGCCTTCACGCCCCGGCCATACTGGCCGCGGACGCAGTCGCGCGCGACGTCGCCGGGACCGGGGAGCCGCACCGATTCAAGCAGCCTCGCTTTCGCGTCGCGGACGACGGTGGGGTCGAGCGACTCCGGCGGCTCCATGCAGACATACGCCATCATCTGCAGCAGGTGGTTCTGCAGCATGTCTCGGACCACGCCGGTCTTGTCGTAATACTGGCCGCGGGTCTCCACACCGACGGTCTCGGTGGCAGTGATCTGGATGTGGTCGATGTGGGCGGCATTCCAGAGCGGGGCGAACATGGCGTTGGCCATCCGGAATGCGAGCAGGTTCTGCACCGTCTCCTTGCCCAGGTAGTGATCGATGCGATAGATCTCGTCCTCGCTCCATAGGGAGAGCAGCGACTGGTTCAAACTGTGGGCCGAGGCCAGATCCTTGCCGAACGGCTTTTCGACGATGATCCGCTTCCGTCCCGGCAGCCGCGTGAAGCCGGCCGCAGCGAGCTGCTGATTGACCACGGCAAAAAAATCGGGCGAGATCGCCAGGTAGAGGAGGGTGTTGTTGGCGGCAGCGGTACCGGCGGCCACCGTCGCCACCAGCTCCCGCAGCCGCGCATAGGCTGCGGGATCGCCGAATTCACCCGCCGTGTAGTGCAGTCGCGACTCGAGCCACTGCCAGCGCTGCTCATCAAACGACCGCCGCGTATGGAAGCGGGCGATCTCCTCGCGCTGTTGAGCGCGGAAGGTTTCGGTGGTCCCATCCCCACGGGCCATGCCGACGATGGCGAAGTCGTCGGGCAAGAGTCCGTCACACGCCAGGTTGTAGAGTGCCGGCATGAGGAGCCGTTTGGTCAGGTCGCCTGACGCGCCCAGAATGACGAGCACGCCTGGTGCCGCGACATGCGCCGCCTGTCCGCTCCGCACGTCGACCGCCGCCTGATGGGATGACACGACACGGGCTCCTGGGAGGACCATTCACGCACGACATTCGCCGCAGCATGATCGATCCAACGCAGAACGTTCAATCCTTCAGATCGAACAGCCGCTTGAGAGCGTCGAGCAGGCCGTGCGGCGGGCCCGCGCGGCTCTCGCTTCGCAGCGAGGCCAGTGGCGGATGGAGAAGCTTCGCCGCATAGCGGTCGAATGCCTGGCGGATCTCGGCCCGCGAGGTGTCGTCGAGTCCCGGCAGCCGCCTGAACAGTCGATCGAGCTCCGCCTCGCCCGTCTCGTTCCAGCCCGCGCGGAGCCGCTCGATCACCGGCGCCGTCGAACGGTGGTGCAGATCTCCCATGAACCGCTGCGTTTCCTCGTCGATGATCGTGACCGCCGCCGGGAGTTCGCGCTGCCGGCTCTTCCGGTTGGCCGCGCAGGCCGCGGCGAGATCGTCGACTGAGTAGAGCCAGACGCCCGGCCGCTGGCCGATCCGCGGATCGAAGTCACGCGGCACGGCCAGGTCGAGCACGACCAGCGGCCGCCCGGCGCGCTGTGTCTCCACCTCCGCAAACAGTTCCAACGACACGACCGGCGCCGTCGCTCCTGTCGTGCTCACTACGAGATCGGCCGCGGCGAGTTCCGCGGAAAGGTTCTCGAACCTGCCTGCACGAGCGCCGAGCCGCGCTGCCAGGTCGCCAGCCCGGCCGGCGGTGCGGTTGACGATGAGCAGGTCACGGGCTCCGGCCGCCCGCAGGTAACGCAGCGTCTCGGCCGCCATCTTGCCGGCGCCGATGAGCAGCACCCGTTTGTCGTCAAACCGCTCAAAGACACCGCTGGCGAAGTCCGCGACGGCCACGCTCGGAATCGAGATCCGCTCGCGGCCGATGGCGGTCTCCGAGGCCACCCGCTTCGCAGTGCGGAGAGCGGCCTGGAACATCTCGCCCGTCAGCGGACCGGAGGTGCGGCTCTCCTGCGCCAGGCTCCACGCCTGCTTCACCTGCGCCACGATCTGCGGTTCGCCGAGCACCATGCTGTCGAGGCCGGCCGCCACACTGAAGAGATGCCGAACCACGGCCTCGTCGCGGTCGCCGGCGAGCACGGGCGTGAGCAGACTGGCATCGATGCCACGGCACTCAGCCAGAAACGATACGAGCTGGTCGGGCGGTGGCGGCGGCCCGTCGGCCTCCGCACCGGCGGCGTAGAACTCCACTCGATTGCAGGTCGAGAGCAGCACTCCCTCCCGCCCAGGAAATCGCTCACGAAAACGAGTGAGCGCCTCGGCCGCCTGCTCGGCGGAGAAGGCCAGCCGCTCGCGGAGTGCCAAGGGCACCGTGCGATGGGTTCCGCCCACGAAGGCCAGCGTCATGGTGCGGCCTCCCGGTCGACGGGATGCTGGTCGACGGCATGCGAGACCGCAGGCTGCACCGGCGGCACGCCGTGTCGCGTCGTTCCAAAGAGCCCCCACAGGATCGACGCCGTGAGCACGCCGAAGCTGACCAGCGACAGCCAGGCGGCTGTCCGCGGCCCGTCAGCGCTGCGGCGAGTCACCCGCGCCGCCACGGCCGCGGTGACCAGCCACGCCACCAGCGCCGCCATCCTCAAGACTACGGGATCGGTCCAGGGCACGGTCTCCAGCAGTCCGCGTTGCCGGTTGACGGCATTGAGGACGATGCCCGAGAGGAAGCCTGCCGCCGCCGTCCACGCCGCGATCACGAGCGTCCGATCGGTGGTGTGCTCGAGACGCTCCAGGCTCGGCAGGCGAAAGCTGCGAAGCGGCGGCTGCTTGCGGGCCAGCCTGCCCGCCTGGATCAGCCACAAGGCTCCTACCAAGGCGCCGATGGCCACGGCCACGCTTGCCGCCAGATTGAAGATCCCGTGAATCGCCCCCCAGATCTGCGTGGCCGGACTCTGCGGGAACGGAGCCCGGCTCGATACCTGCGCGGCGCCGATGAGTCCCAGCACGACCGGCAGCATGAACAGCCCGACGGGGGTGCGTGGGTTGGCGATCGTCAGCCACAGATAGCCGCCCGCCAGCAGCCAGGCCGCCAAGAGATACCAATCGAAGGCACTCGACAGGGGTACCGCCGGCTCGTGGGTGGCCCGCCAGGCGAGGAACAACGTGTGGGCCACGAGCCCGGCCACGGCGAAGGCGATCATGGCCGCCCCCCGCACCCCGGAGCGGAAGAGCAGCCTGGATGCCTCGCAGGCCAACGCCACGGCGTAGCTCGCCGCGAAGCAGACGACTGAAATACCCGATACGAATTCGATCATGCTGATCCCTGCGGTACGACGTGAAGTATTGTAGTCTGCTTGAAAAAGAGGGACGGGAGCGAATTTCGTTACTGTATGAGTCCGATCCCTCACCGTTGACATGCGAAATTCGCTCCCGTCCCTCTTTTTCCATCGCCCCCCGAGCACCCGATGTCCGACCCTAGCCCCCCAACCGACCCCACCCCGTCCCGGCAGATTCCGCCCGCACCGGTCGTGGACTCTGCTAAAGGCGTGTCTACAGCCGGCCGTCGCAGTCAGGCTCTGCTCATGCGGGCCTGCCGCCGCGAGCCGGTGGAACGCACTCCCGTGTGGCTGATGCGACAGGCGGGCCGCTACCTGCCGGAATACCGCCGGATACGGGAGCAGGTTGACTTCATGGGGCTGGTGAAGAATCCGCAACTGGCGGCAGAGGTGATGATCGCCACGGTCGACCGGCTCGGTGTCGATGCGGCGATCATCTTCAGCGATCTGCTCCCCATCCTCGAGCCGATGGGCATGGATCTGGAGTTCGCGGCGGGGGAGGGCCCGGTGATCCACAATCCGCTCCGCGAGCCGGCCGACGTGCAACGGCTCCATGAGCTCGAGGATCTCGAGCCGCTCGGCTACGTGATGGACGTCGTGCGGGCCACCCGCGCGGGGCTCGACGATTCGATTCCCGTGATCGGCTTCGCCGGCGCGCCCTTCACGCTGGCCGGCTACTGCATCGAGGGGGGCACGAGCAAAGCCTGGCTCCACACCAAGACGCTCATGTACCGCCACGAGGCGGCCTGGCACGACCTGATGGACAGGATCGCCCGCGCCGTGAGCCGCTATCTTGTGGCCCAGCTCGATGCCGGCGCGCAGCTCGTGCAGCTCTTCGACAGCTGGGTCGGCTGCCTCTCTCCCGACGATTACACGCGCTACGTGCTGCCCCACAGCCGCACGGCGATCCACGAGGCGGCGCAGCGGGCACCGGTAATTCACTTTGCCACCGGCAATCCCGCGCTCCTGCCACTCCTCGCCGAAGCGGGCGGCTCCGTGATCGGCATCGACTGGCGGATCGAACTGGGCGATGCCTGGCGGACGGTCGGCCACGATCGTGCGGTGCAGGGCAACCTCGATCCGGTGGTGTTGCTGTCGGACCGCGACACGGTCCGCCGGCAGACGCAGCACGTGCTGGCACAGGCCGCCGGCCGCCCGGGCCATATCTTCAACCTTGGCCACGGCATTCTTCCCCAGACGCCTGTGGAAAACGTGCTCGAACTGATCGCGACGGTCAAGAACTCGTAGCCGCCGTGAGGCCCGCCCCTCGCCAAGTGTGGCCCCGGCGGGGTACAACAGCGTGTTGCGCGCAAAACGGCCCCGCTGCCGTTGCGTCGTGCGCAACCACTTTCCCACCTGGTATGTGCAGCATGACGAGCCTGGAAAAACGCCTGTTCCACCTGTTCGAACCCGCTGATGTCTCGAAGGCAAAGCTGCTCGTGCTCAAGCGGGTCTGGTGTCCGCGGGTCGGACACGTGCATGCGACCATCGACGGCGACGATGGGGAGGCTCAGGAGGTGCGGCTGGAACTCTCGGCCCGTCGCAAGGGCGGCATGTCGCTTGAAAGCCACTCCAGCAGCCCCGTGGGCCGGACCGGCAAGCCCTGTGCGCTCCTGGCCGCGGTGCTGCTCGAGGTCGACCGTCGGGGGCTGTTCTCGAACCTGCACGACCACACCCCGCTGGCGCTCGACATTGTGCCGGCCGATGACCACGAAGAGCTGGTGGCCGAGGACGACAAGAGTGTTGAAGACGACGACGTTGATCAGGACCACGGAGCCTCCCGAAACCCCGCGGTGCGGAACGTGGTTCCCCCCGTGACAAGCGCGGTCACCGTTGGCAGCCGCTCGGGATCGACGCGACTCCCAGCCTGGGCGACCGAACTTGACGAACGCCGGCGGCTCGTCGAGCCGGCCGTTCGTGATCGTATGATCACGATCAGCGACAGCCGCAAATCGGCCGGCGCCGTCATCTTTCTGCTCGATCTCGCCGCTTCGGCGGACGCTCGCGCGGCCGTGCTCGTGCCCGGGCGGATGCAGCTCGACGTGGCGGGCAACGCCACCGGCCGGCCCCGGCCGATCGTGATCGGCCCGGGGCAGGTGGAGCTCGACCAGCTCGATGCCCAGGAGCGATCCATCCTCGCGCAGCTCGTCGGCGCCTTGGCAGTTGGTGAACTCGGCGGCACCGAACCGCTCGAACGGCGGACGATCGCCCGCGTGGTGGTGAGCTCGCAATCGGCGGCCACGCATCTGGCCATGCTCTGCGAGACCGGCCGCCTCGTGCTGCAGCCCGAGCCGCGGCGAAACCCCGACCTCGTCGTGCCCTTGGTGTGGGATGGCGGACGGCCCTGGGAATTTGCACTCGTGCTCGAGCCCGACGACGTCGCGAGCACCCGCGCCGAGACCGTCGCCGACATGGCCGCCGAAGGCAAGCCGTTGCCACGGCCCGGCCGGGCGACGCTCCGCGGAATGCTCGTCCGCGGCAGCGAGCGGAAGGACCTGCGGACGCCCCGGGCGATCCTGCGGTCAGGACTGATCGTGTTCGACGATCGGCTGGCGCGACTGGCCGTGACCGGCACCGGTGGCTGGATGGAACAATTTGAACGTCGCGGTCCGATCGAATTCTCAGGCAGTCAGGTCGATGGACTCATCGACCGACTGGCGATGGTGGCCGATCTGCCGCGGCTGGAACTGCCTGGCTGGACCGGCTGGCAGATTGAATCGGGCACCCCGCGACCCAAGCTCGTGCTCGACGATTCGCCTACCGTCAGCCTCGATGCCGAGGACGAGATGGTGCCGCCCGATGAAGACGGCGGTGGCCGTGCCATCCGGCCGTCGCGGCGCCGTTCGACGCCACGTGTCCAGCTCGCTGGCCGAATCTGGTTCGACTACGCCGGCATCCTAGTCGCCGCCGATGCGCCCGCTGGAGGCGCCACCGACTCTGCACGGCGGATCCTCGTGCGGCGCGACCGGGCCGCGGAACGCGACGCGATCGCGATGCTGCCACGGTATGGCGGCACGGCGCCGCGGACCGGCGACTCGGATGCCGCCGACGTCGGCCACCACGTGGAGATCGCCCGCGCCAGGCTCGACGCCTCGGTATCGCAACTGGCTGCCGCGGGCTGGACGGTCGAGGTTTCCGGTCGCCGCTACCGGCCGGCTGGCAGCGTGGCCTGGAACGTGACCAGCGGAATCGACTGGTTTGAACTGTCGGCGGCGATCGACTTCGGCGGTGTCACGGCCGATCTCCCCGCCTTGCTCGAGGCGCTCGCGAAGGGGAGCCGCTCCGTGGAGCTGTCGGATGGTTCCATGGGAATCCTGCCCGAGTCGCTCGCGGCGCAGATCGAGCCGATGGCGGTACTCGCACAGAAGCATGATGGTCGCCTCAGGTATGGCCGGATCCAGATGGCCCTCCTCGACGCGCTCTTGGCGGGCCAGCCGCAGTCGCACGTCGACGAGGCCTTCGAACGGATTCGCGATGAACTGTCCCGCGGCGAACGCCCCGAGGCCGAGGATGAACCGGAAGGCTTTCAGGGAACGCTGCGGCACTACCAACGGGAAGGCCTCGGCTGGCTCTCGTTCCTCGAACGGATGGGCCTGGGCGGGTGCCTCGCCGACGACATGGGTCTCGGCAAGACGATCCAGGTGCTGGCGATGTTCGTTCGGCGGCAGACGCTGCTCACCGCTGGCGGCATCGCGCATCGCCCGTCGCTGGTCATCGTGCCGAAGAGCCTCGTGTTCAACTGGATCGAGGAAGCCCGCAAGTTCGCGCCGTCGTTGCGGGTGCTCAACTACACGGGGAATACCAGGGTCGATGAGGCGGGGTCCCTGGCGGACTACGACATCATCCTCACCACCTACGGCACCCTGCGCCGCGACATCATCAACCACCGCGAGATCGAGTTCGACTACGTGGTGCTCGACGAGGCGCAATCGATCAAGAATGCCGCCAGCCAGGCGGCCAAGGCCTGCCGCCTCCTGCGGGCCCGCCATCGCCTGGCCCTCACCGGCACGCCTGTGGAGAACCACATCGGTGAGCTCTGGAGCATCTTCGAGTTTCTCAATCCCGGCCAGCTCGGCAGCGCCACGCGGCTCAAGCGGTTTCTGGCCGGCGGCCGCACCAGCTCCGATGTGGTGGCCCGCGCCGTCCGACCCTACCTCCTGCGGCGCACCAAGACGCAGGTGCTCTCCGACCTGCCGGAGAAGACCGAGCAGACGCTGTTCTGCGAACTCGGCGAGGAACAGCGGAAGGCCTACGACGAACTGCGGGAACACTACCGTCTGGAGCTGTCGGGCCGGATCGGTCGCATGGGCATCGGCCGGTCGCGGATCGCGGTACTCGAGGCGCTGCTGCGGCTGCGTCAAACGGCCTGCCACCCCGGTCTCGTGGATCCCGCCCGCCTCGACGAGCCGGCAGCCAAGCTCGACACGCTGCTGGAGCAGCTGTCGGAGGTGATCGACGAGGGCCACAAGGTGCTCGTGTTCAGCCAGTTCACCAGTTTTCTTTCGATCGTGCGCCGTCACCTCGACGAACGCGGGATCACCTACGAATACCTCGACGGCAAGACGACCGACCGGCAGGCACGCGTGCAACGGTTCCAGGAAGACGCCGAATGCCGTCTGTTCCTCGTGAGCCTGAAGGCGGGCGGCCAGGGTCTCAACCTCACCGCGGCGGACTACATTTACATCCTCGACCCGTGGTGGAATCCGGCAGTCGAGGCCCAGGCGGTGGACCGGGCCCATCGCATCGGCCAGACTCGTCGTGTCTTCGCCTACCGGCTGATTGCGCGGGACACGGTCGAGGAGAAGATCGTCGCGCTCCAGGATCGCAAGCGGGAACTGGCTGAATCGATCGTCCGCGCCGACGAGAGCATGGTTTCGAGCCTGACGGCCGAAGACGTCGAGATGCTGCTCTCGTAGCTGGCTGGGGAAAATGCCGTCCGTGTCAGTCCTGTTCGACAAGCCTCACAAAACCCTAACGGCCCTCGACTACCAATGCCCTCTTGAAGCCGCATACCGGCCCCACTGTCGCATACAGGCCCCGCCTGGGAAACAGAAAGTGACTGCCCCGATGGCCGGACAACAGATCCTTGTGGTCGACGACGAGGAGGATCTGCTGGAATTGGTGAGCTACAAGCTTTCCAAGGAGGGGTATCGCGTGCAGTGCGTCGGCACCGGCGAAGACGCGCTCAAGACCGCGCGGAAGCAGCCGCCCGACCTGATCGTGCTCGACTGGATGCTCCCGGCGGTGGACGGCCTCGAGGTCTGCCGGCGGCTCAAGAGCGACCCCAAGACACGCGACATACCGATCATCATGCTCACGGCCAAGGGCGAGGAGAGCGACATGGTCGCGGGGCTCGAACGCGGTGCCGACGACTACATCGCCAAACCATTCAGCCCGCGGGTGCTCTCGGCACGCGTCAAGGCCCTCCTGCGACGCAAGGAGGCCGATTCCAAGGCAGACCAGGAGACGACGATCGACGTCCACGAACTGTCGATCCATCCCGGCCGGCACGAGGTGACCCTGGCTGGTGCACCGGTTGAACTGACCTATACCGAGTTTGCCCTGCTGCAATTTCTGGCCAAAAGGCCGGGCTGGGCCTACACCCGCACGCAGATTGTCGACGCGGTCAAGGGGGAGGATTATCCTGTGACGGAGCGCTCGGTGGACGTCCAAGTCGCCGGCCTGCGCAAGAAACTCGGTGATTTCGGTTCCTACATCGAAACCGTCCGTGGCGTGGGATACCGGTTCCGGGCGTGACACGAGTCTCGGTCCTGAGTCTTTTCCTGTCCGTTCCGGTCGTTCGCAGTCCTTCGCAGCTTTTGCGTAGTTTTTCATGGCCCGCTCGCGGTTCGTCTGGCATGTGTTCGCGGGCTTCTGCGCGCTGGTCGCGGCAGGCTTGGTCGGCTGCTTCTGGTTGGCAAGCGTGCAGCTGGCCCGGCTGGCCGATGCCTCCCAGTTGCAGCGTGTGGCCGACGTGGCGACGGGGCTGACCGCGATCTTTCCCGATCGCGCCGACACGCTCGATCCCACCGCGTTCGCCGACGCCACACGGAGGATGGTCGGCGGCATGCGGGCACGCATTGACCTCCTCGCTCCCGACGGAACCGTGCTGGCCACGTCCGCCCCGGGCGGCGTCGTCGGGGAACGGTCTGCGACGGCTGATGCACTCGTCGAGGAAGCCCGCGCCGGACGGATCGCCCGGTCCAGCCGCTACGATGCCACCGCCGGAAAACGCATCCTGGTGGTGGCCGCGCCCGTCGGTCCGGCCGGCCAGCCAGCGGGCATCGTCAGAGTCACGGCGGACACCATCGACTCCGATGCCGAATTGTCGAGGTCCCTGCGATGGCTGTTGCTCGGCTTCCTGGCGTGGGCAGCGGCGGCACTGGCCGCCGGCCTCGCGGTTGCCAACCGACTGGCTCGACCGGTGGCCGATCTCTCGCTGGCCGCGGCCCGGCTGGCGGACGGCGATACAACCGCTCCCATTCCAGCGGTGGAATCGCTGGAGCTCGCCGAACTGGCCGACGCGATTGCATCGCTGCGCGAACAGCTCGTGGAGCGCGGGCTCACGATCGGCAGGCAGGGCACGCAGCAGGAGGCGGTGCTCGGCAGCATGATCGAGGGCGTGCTCGCCATCGACGCCCGGCAGCGTATCGTGGGCATCAACCGTGCCGCTGCCGAGCTTCTCGCGGTCGATTCGGATCGTGCCATTCGCCGTCCCCTGCAGGAGGTGGTCCGCAACCCCGATCTGCGGCGGTTCGCCCTGCGGGCGATCGACTGCCGCGAGCCCGTCGAGGATGACCTCCTCATCCGCGGCGTTCGCGACCGAACGATCCGCCTGCGGGGCACGGCGCTGCGGGATCTGTCGGGGGAGGGCGGGGCGGTGATCGTCTTGAACGATGTGACCGCGATGGAGCGGCTGGAAAACATCCGCCGCGACTTCGTCGCCAACGTGTCGCACGAACTCAAGACACCGATCGCTTCGATCAAAGGGTTTGTGGAGACGTTGCTCGACGGGGCGGGCGATGACCCGGTCGACCAGCGCCGGTTTCTGGGCATCATCGCGCGGCAGGCCGACCGGCTCGCATCGATCATCGAGGATCTGTTGGCTCTGTCACGGATCGAGCAGAGCGAAGGCACGGGCAACCTGCCACGGGAGGCGATGCGCATGGCCGATCTGCTCGCCGCGGTGGCGGTCGACTGCCTACCCCGGGCCGGCGACCGCTCCATCCAACTCGATGTCTCCTGCGATGCTCACATCGAGGCAGAGGTCAACGCGCCGCTCCTGGAACAGGCGCTGATCAACCTCGTCGACAACGCCATCAAGTACAGCGATCCGGGCTGCACGGTCTGGATCACGGTCGGCGTCGAGCCGGCAGAAACCGAACACTCCGGGGCCGTGGTCATCACCGTCCGCGACGAGGGCTGCGGCGTCGAGGCCGAGCATCTGCCAAGGCTCTTCGAGCGGTTCTACCGCGTCGACAAGGCCCGCAGCCGCAAGCTCGGCGGCACGGGCTTGGGGCTCTCGATCGTGAAGCACATCGTGCAGGCCCACGGCGGCACGGTGGCCGTGGAGAGTGAGCCGGGCGTGGGCAGCACGTTCACGATCCGCCTGCCGTGACCCTTGTCCAGAGCGACTCCCATTCAGTTCACGACGTTTCGCAAGGGCTGACCGAGGAGCGCACGCCGGCACGCGTCGGTACCCTTCACCCGCATATCCAGCAGGCCTTCCTCGGAGTAGAAGGCGGCGTGCGGGTTCACGATCAGCCGCTCGAAGGCCGGATGGCTCCGGTCCCGCCAGGCGACGAGCAACGGATCGTCCGAGGCGGGCGGCTCCTGCGGCAACACGTCGATGCCGGCACCGCTGAGTCGGCCCGAGGCGAGGGCCGCGGGAAGAGCCGATGTGTCGACCACGCCGCCGCGGGCGGTGTTCACGAGGAACGCACCGCGGGGCAGCAGCTCGAGCGTGGCGGCGTTGACGAGGGCCCTCGTCTCGTCGGTAAGCGGACAGTGGAGGCTCAGCACGAAGGCCTGCCGGAAGAGGTCCTCGACCGACTCGACCCGGCGGATGCCGAGTGACTTGTCGAAGCCATCCTGACGATAGGGATCATAGAAAGCCACATCCATGCCGAGCGCCTTGGCACGCAGGGCGGTGGCAATGCCGATACGGCCCAGGCCGACGATCGCGAACGTGCGGCCCCGCAGCCGGTGGAGCGGCGCGAAGACGTGATACATCCACGGATCGGGGCGATCGCGGAGCCGGGTGTTGAACTGGTGGATGCCACGGGTGAGGGCCAGCATCATGCCGATCGCCGAGTCGGCCACCTCCTCGGTGCCGTAGTCGGGCACGTTGGCAACGGCAATGCCACGCTCTCTGGCGAAGGCATGATCGACGTTGTCGAAGCCCACACCGCAGCGGACGATCAGCCGACAGTGTTTCAGTCGCTCGATCGTGCGCCGCGTGAGCCTGATGTTGTGATACATCATGACCGCGGCGGCATCCTCGATCCGGCCGACGAACTCGTCCTCGTCGTGGGCGTCGAAGGCTTCGACCGTGGCCATGCCGGCCAGAGCCTCGCGCTCGGTGGCGAGGTTGTCATTGATGAAGTCGGTGATCACGACCTTGTGCATCGCACTTGTTTCCCTGTGGTATCTCGATCGCTGGAGAGTACACGATAGGTGGCTTGTGGTATTTTGCGAAGAGCAACGAACACACCGCCGGAGCCAGAACATGCCACTCGTCGATCTCTCCCACCCACTCGTCCATGGGCAGCAGACCTTTCCGACCGACCCGAAGCTCTCGATCGTGCCGCACGGCACTACCGCCACGCTCCGCTACAACATCACGCAGGTCTCGATGTCGACCCATCAGGGCACGCACCTCGACGCGATGTACCACTTTGTCGACGACGGCAAGACGCTCGACCAGATGCCGCTCGACTGGTTCTATGGACCGGCCACGGTGCTGCGGATCCCGAAGGCCCCGCGTGAGGAGATCACTCCCGACGACTTCCGGCTTCATGAGAGCGTGCTCGTGCCGGGGGCCAAGATCATCTACGAGACCGGCTGGCACAGGCAGTTTGGCGCCGAAAACTTCTTCAGCGATTTTCCGTCGCTCACGCAGGACGCCGCCCGCTACCTTGTCTCCCGCGGCATCCGCATGCTCGGCATGGATACGCCCACCCCCAGCCGCGACTGGTTCGAGGTGCACCACATCCTCTTGGCAAAGGATGCGGAAATCGTCGTGGTCGAGTCACTCGCCCATCTCGACCGGGTGCCCGACGCCATCACCTTCATCGGCTTCCCACTCAACTTCACCGGCCGCGACGGCTCGCCGATCCGGGCCGTGGCGATGGTGTGAATGTCAGCGGGCGGATGACGGCCCGCGATGACGCTAGGCCATCGTGCCGCCGTCCACCGGCAGGCAGATACCGGTGACGAACTGGTTTTCGAGGAGAAACAGCACGGCGTGGGCCACGTGTTCGGGAGTGCCCTCGCGATGCGCCGGGGGGCCGGCGAGCACGCAGTTGACCCTCACCCGCGGATTACGAGCGGCGAACTCGACCGCCAGGCTCCGCGTCATGGCGGGGATCGCCCCCTGGCTGGGAAAGAAGGCGGCCGAGCCGGTCGAGGGCCGGTCCACCGCCGAGTCACCCAGTGTGACGATGCCGCCGCCCTCAGGCTGCCGCACCATGAATGCCCCCGCCTCTTGTGCCGCCACGAACGCGCTCACGCAGTTGATGTCGAAGTGGGTCCGCAGATCGTCGGCCGTCACCTCCTCCATTGGCCCGGCGTGCCGGATCGCAGCGCAGGTCACGACCGCATCGATGCGGCCGAAGTGATCGGCCACGCGTTGCACCATGGCACGCACCGGCCCCTCGTCACGAAGGTTCGCCGTGACGGCCAGGCTCGGCACGCCGGCCGCAGCGAGCTGATCAGCCAGCACGCGGGCCTCCTGCAGCGAACCGTGGGCGTGGATCGCCACGGCATAGCCGCGCGAGGCCAATGCCCGAACGACCGCCGCTCCCATGCCTCGTTCACCACCGGTGACAAGCGCCACGCGGCCCGTCTGCGCAAGAGCCCCGGGGACAAAGGCAAGTGGTTCGTGCATCAAGCGTCTCCGGGAAAGCGGGCGGGGCGGCAGCGGCAGTTGAGGACTGGCGTTGCGTTTGGCAAGGTCAGCGTCTTGATCGCCTACGCCTGCGTCTTCATCGTCTCGTGGAAGTCGAGGATCTGCTGCCAGGCCTCCTCGGCAGTTTCGGCGTAGGTGAAGAGCTTGAGGTGCTCGTCCGAGATCACGCCGCTGTCGGCGAGAAATTGGAAGTTGATCACCTTCGACCAGTAGTCGCGGCCGAAGAGGATGATCGGCACCGGCTGCATGCGGTGCGTCTGCCGCAGCGTGAGCGTCTCGAACATCTCGTCGAGCGTGCCGAAACCACCCGGAAAGAGCACGACGGCGGCAGCCCGCAAGATGAAGTGAAACTTGCGCAAGGCAAAATACTTGAACTGAAAACAGAGTTCCGGCGTGATGAACGGATTGGGCTGCTGCTCGCTAGGGAGCTTGATGTTGAGGCCGATCGATTTGCAGCCGACGTCGAACGCGCCTCGATTGGCCGCTTCCATGATCCCCGGGCCACCGCCGGTGATGACCACATAGTCGCGCTTGTCGTCGCACTGGTTGTCGATCGATACGATTCGGGCGAACTCGCGGGCCGCATCGTAGTAGTGGCAGTAGGCGAGGAGCTGTTCTGCTCGCTTGAGCTCACGGGCGAGCCCCTCCAGGGCCTTCGCCGACGCCGGGCCGGCGGCCGAAGCCAAGCCCGACGCCGGGCCGGCGGCCGAAGCCAAGCCCGACGCCGGGCCGGCGGCCGTATTCTGCGCCCGTGCCATGGCGCGGCGGGCCTCCGACAGCCGCCGCTCCGCCGCGGGCCGTTCCACGATCTGTGTGCCGCCAAACACGATCACCGTGGAGGTGATGCTGTCGGCCAGGAAGGCCAGTTCCGGCTTGCCGAGTTCGAGCAGCATCCGCACGCCGCGCATCTCCGGCTTGTCGAGCAGGTGCCGGTCATCCTGGGCCAGGCTGTAGCTGGGGGAGGAGAGAATCGCCTCCATGTTTTCTGCGACCAGGGCCACGTCGTCGCCGAGCGTGGTGTCGGGCAGGATGCTGCACGCCTTGGGAGGGGCAGGAGGCATCCCAGCGGCAGCCGGGGGTGTCAGCCCAGCAGACTTGCCTGTCTTCGATGGCTTGGATGTCTTGGGTGTCTTGGCCATGGCGATCTCCGTGCCGTCAGTCGATGGACGTCGATTCTCGTTGAAACGGCTCAGGAATCCAGCCGGGCAATGGTGCCGATAGCGGGAATTTCCACGTCCCAGCCGCGGGTCTCCCTGAGAAAATCGGCCAAGCCGCGGGCGGCCGGCGGTTCGCCATGCACGAGGAATGTTTTCCGGGGCGCGGGCATGCCGGTGAGCCAGCGACCAAGCTCGCGGCGGTCGGCGTGGCCCGAGAGGGCGTCGACCCGCCGCACCGCTGCCTTGACCGGAATGTCTCGGCCGTGGATACGGAGATATTTTGCCCCGTCGATGAGCGACCGGCCCCGCGTGCCGGTCGCCTGGAAGCCCGCCACCAGTACCGTCGTCTTGGGGTCGGGCAGCCGCTGGGCGAGATGGTGGAGGATGCGGCCGCCGTTCATCATGCCGCTGGAGGCGATCACGATCCCTGGCCCCTCGTGGGCATTGATCGCCTTCGACTCGGCAGCCGTCTTCGCCATTCGCACAAACGGCGAGGCCAGCGCCTCGGCTACGCCGGCCATCCTCGCCTCCGTGAAATCGTGCTCCGCCACATGCCGGCGAAAAACCTCCGTCGCCTCGACAGCCATCGGCGAATCGATCCAGACGGGTACCTCGGGCAGGCGGCCGGTGGCCATCAGCGTGCGGAGCAGGTAGACGAGCTGCTGGCAGCGGCCGATCGCAAACGACGCGACGAGCATCATGCCCCCCCGGGCCAGCGACTCCTTCGTCACTTCCTCCAGCTCGTCGAGCGGTCGACTGGCGGGATGATCGCGGTCGCCATAGGTGCTCTCGCAGACGAGGTAGTCGCAGGCGGGAGCGGGCAAGGGATCGTGGTAGAGCGGCGCGTCGTAGCGGCCGACATCCCCGGAGAAAATGATCTTCCGCTGGCCTGCGGACGTGGCCACCTCCACTTCGATGAACGAACTGCCGAGCATGTGCCCGGCATCGTGAAAGCGACAACGGATGCCCGCCGCCGGTTCGAACCATGTCTCGCGGGCCACCGCCTTCACCAGCCGGAGTGTGCGATCAACATCCCGCTCCTCATAGAGCGGCAGTGCCGGCTGATGCTTCGAATATCCCTTGCGGTTGGCATAGTCGGCATCCTCGCCCTGGCACTTCGCGGAATCGTAGAGCAAAAGCCCGAGCAGATCGGCCGTCGCCGGGGAGGTGAGGATGGGGCCCTTGAATCCCTCCCGAACCAGCCGCGGCAGCCAGCCCGAATGGTCGATGTGCCCGTGGGTGAGCACGACCGCGTCAATCGTGTCGGGCGGCACGGCGAAGCGGTCCCAATTCCGCTCGCGGAGGTTCTTTTCTCCTTGGAACAAACCACAATCCACCAGCACGCGAGCCCCGCCGATCTCCAGCAGGTGCCGCGAGCCCGACACCATGCCCGCCGCGCCGAGAAAGGTGATGCTGTCTCCCGCGTGGGAGGCGTTGTGCTGTGCTGCCATGATGGGATCTCCTCGGAGTGATCAATCGATAGACGGGTCAGGAAGACGGTGGTGCCGGATGCTTGCGAATCGCTGACGACGAGCGGGTTTCTCCTGCCATGAGTAGTTCGCCATCGCCGATCGACAGCGACTCCAGCCAGTAGCTCGTGGCTCCCGCATCGTGCGTCGATGGTATGTAGACCATGAGCACCGTCTTCCCGTCTATCATCCGCAGGTCGGTGACCATCCCCAGCCTGCTGATCCGACGAGCGAGCTCCCGCAGGATCGGGGCCCGCGGAACGGGAATCGCGCCCAGCCACGCCTGCTCCAGCACGATCATCAGATGGTTGACATCCTTGAGGAGGACTTCGCAGTCGAGCCAGGCCACGGCCGTCAGCGGCCCATAGCCCACCCGCGTGCCCAACACGACGTGCCTGGGCCGAAACACAAGTCGCGGTCGTGTGACCCCTTGCGGTAGCCAGCGAGGATGGTTGCGTGGCAGGTCAACGGCCAGCCAGGCATTGAGTTCACTGGCTGTCACCGCCGTCTCCCAACTGCCAGAACGCGAGATGGAGGCATGCCATGCCGACGCCTTGGTCATGGCCCGCCGCGCCAACGCTTCGACGTCCTCCGCGTCGCCTGCAGGGACGGCATTCGCCGAGATCGCAGCGGCAGGGATCTCAAGTTGCCGGTAGAAGCCCGGCTCGTATTTCAGCATCACCGCGACAACCACGACCGCCAGCGCCAGGCCGCCAAGACAGCCCAAGACGGTTCTTCGCACGCGCCGCCAGGATGGTTGCTTCACGACAGTAGGCCACACATGATCAACCCGCGTCTCAAAGCGCGTCTCAAAACCTACGGCACTCATCCTGGCTTCAGCAGCGATAGCCGCTGCCGCCATGAGCCGGGGGGTCCGGCACAATCTCCTCCACAGCCTCGCAGATTGGAGCCGTTCCCCCCAGGTTTTGAACAGAGGTTTTGAAACCGCGGTTAGCCGGTCAGGCCCAATAACCGCGGGATCGGCAGCTCCGCCGCTGCCTCCAGGGTCACCTCGCCGCGCAGTTCCTGCTCGAGTTCGTCCTCGAGTTCATCCCTCAGCACTCGCACGTGTGGCGGTGCCTCGATCCCGATCCGAACCTTGTCGCCGCTGACGCGGACAACCGTGACCACCACCGAATCCCCAACCCGAATTCGTTCGTTCTGCTTGCGGGACAGCACCAGCATCGAGGGCCTCCGTTCCAAAATGGATGTGTGTGAATGAATGTACGGGATATGCTATACAAATGTCAACCTTGCTTCGACTGTGAACCGCTGTCGCACGGCTTCCTGACCGACCGTGGCGCCGCGGGACCGGAGACGAGCTGGCAAAGTTTGCGACAAGGGAAATATCGTCCGGTCAGGCAGACTTTCTTGGCCGCACGCCGGCGATCACCGACTGGACACATTGTGCGTCTCGGACCTGTGGTACGGCCTGCTCGCAGGGCAGCGGTTCCGCCGTCTGCGAAACCTGATTCAAGAAACGCAGCGAGGTCGTGACAGAGCCTTACTGCGCGTCTGGCGCGGGCGCGGCGGCGAACTCGGCGAGCTCAACCTGCGTGGCCACGGCCACACGGCTCTCGGCCTCCTCGATCCGCGACAGATCGCCGGTGAGCAGTCGAGGATGAAACTTGTGCACGCAGCGCAGCGTGTCGGACCGTCCCGAGACCATGGCCACGCGGGAGTCGATCTCGAGCGACACCTCCGTGGGGATGCCGCCCGCCGCTGCAACACGACGATTGATGGCCAGCCGCGGAAACGGTGGCAGTCCACCTGGACGAACGAGCGCCTTGAGCAGGATCGCTGTGTCGGCGAACCGCCGATAGACCCCGGCCGCCTCGGCCGTCGGCGGTCTGGCAAACTCGATCGCATAGCGGACCCGCGGGCCCACCAATTCGATGCGGTCGTCCGACTCCGTCATGCCCTCTCCGAAGTCGGGTCCGCCGGCCCACCGCACCAGCCGGTCGTCCGACTTTCTCGCCCACGACGCGAGCGACACGCTCAGCCGCTCGAGTCGGATCCCTTCGATCTGTGTCTTCAGGTTGCGCACCGGATCGACGAGCACGACCCGCTCACGCGCCGGATCGTGGAGCACGATCTCTCCTCCGGTCTCCGCATCGCTGCCCTTGGCCGCGGCGGGCTCGAGGAAGTCCCAGGCAACACCCTCACGAAAAAGGGTCAGGCTGCGTGCCACCGGCTCTGCAGCGCCGTTGACGAAGACCTGGCTCTCCACGCGAAACCCGGCGTCCTCCGCGGCCCGCACAGGCATCACGGCACAGGCGGTCACCAGCCACGACGACAGGAACAACCGCACGGCGGTCTGCAGCGGCATGGCTCGCAAGGCTACGGTCTGCATGCGTGGGCAACCCCTGGGTTCCCGCGGGCCCTCAGCGGCGCACGGTGACGGGACGCTAGCAGAAGTCCCACAGGCAACCAAGGCTGAAACAGAGCGGTTTTCAGGCCGCCGGAATCACTTTTTCCACAGTTCGGCTACCCGCCAGACACGGACCCCCCAGACACGGACCCGCTGCCCACAAGGTTCGCGAGGTCCGCGGCATCGGAAAACAGATGCCAGCGGCCGCTGGGCATCCGCCGGGCAAGCCGATCGAGCCGCGACTGCATTTTCTCCCGGGAATGCTTCCCCTCCACCTCGCGAATCGCGACGCCCGCCACGCGGTCGGGATGACGCCGGGCCACCTCGGCGTAGACCTCCGGATCACGTTCGCCCGAGTCACCCACGAGCAGAAACTTCCGCCGCGGAAAATCCGCCACGATCTGTTCGACGGTCCGCCGCTTCGAACGCTTGCGAGAAGGCAGCCGTCCCAGCGGCGTGGAATCCTTGAGGCGGAAGAGCTTGAGGTGCATGGAGCCCAAGGGGAGGCCGGCGTCACGGAGAAATCCGCCCAGGCAGTTCGCCAGCTGCCACGGGCTCGCCGACACATAATGAAAGGCGGTTCCCGCCGTTTGCCATTGGCGGTAGACCTCGGCCATGCCGGGCACGGCATAGAATTCCCGCAACAGCGTATTGGCGAGCAGTTCCCGCCGGTTGCCGACGTTCGTCACCTTCACGGTGTCATCAATGTCGGAAATCACCGAGATGCCTTCTTCGTCGATCACCTGGATCCAGCCTGCTGCGGCCTGCGGCAGCAGACCGTCGGCAGGGTCGCCGTCCGCGGCAACCGCCGCCTCGTAGGACAGCCACCGACACCCGCCAGCGTTCGTGACGGAATCGGTTCGCGACGCGAGGGCGTCGACATCGGCCTCATCCAGATCGATCACATGCTGAAAGTGCCCGACGCGGTCAGACTGCCCCGCATCGATCCGCCGCCCGCCCAGCATGATGCTCACCCGTTCGCCCGCCACCCGCTGAAACAGGAAGGCATCGGCCCGCCGCTGAAACACCTCCGACTGAAGCTGTGTTTCGTCAAGGTCCAGCAGCCGTTTGATCACCCCGATGGCCAGCGTGCGGCGATGGCTCTTCACGGGCAACGGCCGCGAGATCATCCCGGCAATGGTGGCCCGCCAACGCTTTTCGCCGGGAAGACGCCGCGCATAAGTGGGGTAAAAGACGATCATGCGGCCGGACCGCGAGCAGGGCGCAGCCGCCGGTCGCACGGCCAAAAGCCATGCCGCAGCCACGCCTGATGTGGGTTGGTGCTTGCAATCAGTAGGAAGCCCATCTTACAACCTTCCCGGCATTGTGGATCAGTCACCACCTGGAGGAAAGCATGGGAGTCAAGAAAACCGGCAAGGGCCGCCGCAAGCTGGGACAGAAGAAACGCCGCATGCGGGCCCGTATCCGCCATCGTAAGGGCTGATGGCATGGGGGCCGTCCTCGCGTGAAGCCCTGTCGGCACGTCGCGCCCTCCGGCACGATCCGCACAGCTTCACGGGAACAGCGATCGACACGGCCCAAGTGCATCCTCTTTTGCTTGCCGCGCATCGGGCATGGGGTAGTTTTGCTTGGCCTCGCGGCGACGACCCGTCCCGAGGCGACTGCCCCCGGGAAGGAGATGCTCTCGATGCGTGCCAATTCATGGTGCCGTGCTGCGGCGCGATGCCTGCCAGTGGTGATGGTGATTGCGGCGGCCAGCCTGTCCGGCTGCAAGTCGATGACCGAGAAATACATCGCCCTGGAAGTCTGGAAGTACGAGAAACTCTTCGGGCACTTGCCACCCGGCTTCGTGCCACCGGGAGCCATGCCGGCAGCGGCTCCTGCCATGCGTCCCTGCGGTCAGCAAGCACCGTGCCAGGCGGCTCCCTGCGGCGGCGGTGACCATGTGGTCGGGTCGGCCATGGCGGGCGACAACTGCAATTCGTGCCAGGGTGGTGTCGTCTCGGGTGGCATGCCCTCCGGCGCGATCATGTCGCCGGGAGTGCCGGCTGGCGCACTGCCGGTCGGCCCGGGCGGTTCGCCGGGACCGAGTGCCGGCATGCCCACCCCGGCAGCGGTGACCAGCAGTCGGCCGGTGGTCATCTCCGACGAGGTCGTTCTGCCGTAAGCACGCGACGCTCGAATCAGCCGAGCGTCTCTTCTGCGCCTGGAAAGCGGCGGTGCTCGACGTCGTCCCGCCAGCGGGCAAGCGCGTCGCCGATCGATACCTTCACGTCGGCGTAGGCTCTCACGAACCGGGGCACACGGCCGGTCGAGAGGCCGATCAGATCGTGCATCACCAGCACCTGGCCATCGCAGTGAGGGCCAGCTCCGATGCCGATGGTGGGCACGGCGATCGACTGCGTGATCCTCGCGGCCACCTCTTGCGGAACGCATTCCAAGACGACGGCACACGCGCCGGCTTGCGCCGCTGCTTCCGCATCGGCCATCAGCCGGTCGATGTCCCGCTGCATGCGGTAGCCGCCGAGCTGGTGCACGGCCTGCGGACGGAGGCCGACGTGCCCCATGACAGGAATTCCCGCGGCGGCGATCCCGGCGATCACGTCCGCCTGGCCGGCGGTCCCTTCGAGCTTCACGGCCTGACAGCCGGTCTCCTTGAGGATCCTCGCACACGCTTCGATCGCCGTCCGCACGCCCAGATGCTGCAGCGGGAATGGCAGGTCGACGACGACCATCGCCCGCGACACGGCGCGGGAGACGATCTCGCCGTGGTAGATCATCTGGTCGAGCGTGGCGGGAATGGTTGATGACCGGCCGGCCACGACCATCGCCACGCTGTCGCCGACGAGCACGCAGTCCACTCCCGCGGCATCGGCGAGCTGGCCGGTCGGCCAGTCATACGCAGTGACCATCGTAAACGGACGGCGATCTCGCTTGGCGGCCGCGAGATCGAGAACGGTCACACGGCGGGCAAGGTCAGACATGGCAGATGGTGAAGCCTGGGGCTGGGGGGGAGACCAGCTTGAATATATAATTCCGTGACCGAGCCCGCGGCATCACCCCCGATGCCACGGTGGCCGGAACGCTGAGGAATCGCCAGATGCGGCTGTCCTGGAGGCCCACACCGTCTCATCGCTGGGCCGCGCTCGCAGCCTGTCTGACCGTCGCGACTGCCTGGCAGGGCACTGCCCATGCCCAGGCTCGGCCGCAGCCAAAAACATTGTCTGCCGAAGACGGCAAGGGCACGGTCGATGCCGTTGCTCCCGGCATGCTCCGACTCCGGCTGAAGGGGGGCGAGTTTTGGAACGTGGTGCCAGCCCCGAATGCCCAGGTCTCGGTGGTCGGCACTGCGTCGCGGGAGATGTTGCAGCCGGGCCAGTTTGTGTCGTGTTCCCTGATGCTCGACGAATTTGGCAAGGTCGCGGCACCCGTGGCCCAGATCATGTTTCCTGGCGGCGGCCTGCCGGGCGTGGTCGCCGGCGGTCTAGGCATCGCCGAGCAGGGTGCCAAGAGAGTGCCTGGCAAGCGCGACCCAGGCACCTACCTGGTCTCAGGGCCAATCAAGCTCGTGAACGACGACGTGGTCACGGTGCAGGCGGGCAGGGAACGGTTCGACATCACCGTCTCCGCTGAAACCGAACTTCTGGTGAAGACGACCAACTACGCGCTCGCGACCCCGGGCGATCAGGTCGAGGTGGAGGGGCTCTTCATCAGTAAGGGCGCACTCCAGGCCACGACGCTCTCAATCACGCTGGCCAATCCCGTGACGCCGCCCACCAAAAACCGTGGGCCAAAACGGCCGGCCAAATGACCGTGGGAACGTGGAAGCCACGTCACTCCCATGCAAGCCCGACCCGCGAGCGAGGGAATCGGTGGTACGCCGGGCTCGGCCATCCTGGCCGCCCCGGCGTGGCGGGCCTCCGCCCGCTGGTGCTGACCCAGGCCTCCGGCCCTGTCGCGTTCGAAGAGTCCCTCGTAGCGACAGCCCGCTACTTGAGGCCCTTGAAGAAGCTGTTGAGCTGATCATCGTCGGAGACATCAGCCGCGGCAGCACCTGCAGCGGGCCACTGCGGCGCGTCCGCTGATGATTCCGTCGACGCCTCTGCAGAGAGGAAGTCAAAACCCTCAAGCGGCTTGGAGGGCGAGGTCGGCTCGGGTGTCGGCTCGGGTGTCGGCTCGGGTGTCGGCTCGGGTGTCGGCTCGGGCGGGCGGACCTCATCCACATCGGCCCGCGCATCAGCCGCGGCCACGTCCGCAGACCCCGCCTCGCCGACGCTTTCCGGCTCTGGCACTGCCACAACTGCCGGGGCAGCAGGGGATTCTTCATCCTCGTGCACCACCTGAAAATCCGGCTGCTCCTCCGGGAGCGACTCCTCGGTCCCGCCGACGCGGCTCTCCTCCACGCCGGCCCCTTGCAACTGGCCAGAGGGCTCGAAAGCGGTGGTCGCATCGACAGCGACCGGCGGGGAATAGTCCACCGCGAAGGAAAGTCCGCCCACCCGCACAATACCGCCGGGGGGCACGACGGTTTTGGTGCTCACGGGCACCTGTTCGTCATTGAGAAAAGTGCCGTTGGTCGACCCGAGATCACGGACGTACACCCACCCCTGGCGCTCGAAAAGCTCGCAGTGTTTGCGGCTGACCAGGTCGTGCTGGATCCGAAACTTCGCCTCTTCACCGCGGCCGAGCAGGATCGGCAGACGCACGGTAAACGTCCGCTTCTTCTCGACAGGCGACACAACGCGAAAGTGAACGACCATGACGGCAGAGGGGGGGCGGAATGCCGCTGCGTGGACTGGCAATCAAAAACCGGAAGACCCGGGCGTCTCGTCTCATCGTAATCAGGCGGCAGCGGTTTCCAAATTCGTCCGCCCAATCCCCCCAGAAAACCCGGTTCCCCCAGAGGATGACCTTGCGGCCACCCCCGGGTCCCTTATAATCCGGCGTTCCTAGGCAGTGCGTGCCCGTCCAGTTTTCCGGGCGGTGCAGGACCGCCGAAGGAACAGCCCCGCGGGTGTAGCTCAGTTGGTAGAGCACCACGTTGCCAACGTGGTTGTCGTGAGTTCGAATCTCATCACCCGCTTTTTGATTCTATCTTGCTGACTCTATCGTTTCCGGCCACAGGCCCGGCAGTACCCCATCGAGCCGAACTCCTCGCGGAGGCGGCCGAGAGCGTTTTTGCTGCGGTCCCTCGCGGTCGGCTCGCGCATCGGGTTTGGGTTGCCTGCATCTCGAACCTTCTGTCAGCGGCTTTTGGTCTCCCGTTTTGAAGCTTCCCCGCTCCCGTCGGAAACAGTCATGTCTTCTTCCAGTGATCAGTCCGCAACCGCTCTGGCATCCCCTGCTTCCGGTGGCGACGAAGCGGCCTCCCAGCCCCTTAAGCTCGATGTCGCCATCGACAAACTCTCGGCCTGCGAGCGCCGCGTGCGGGTGTCGATCCCTCGGGAAGACATCGACCGCTACCGCGACGACGCACTTGGCGAGATGATGCCCGCTGCCATGCTGCCTGGCTTCCGTCCGGGCCGCGCGCCGAAGCGGCTCGTGAGCAGCCGCTTCAAGTCGGAGCTTTCCGACCAGATCCGCAGCAAACTGCTGGCGGACGCCATGACACAGGTGTCGGAACAGGAGAAGCTCTCGCCCATCAGCGAGCCCGAGCTCGACGTGAACGCCGTTCTCGTGCCTGCAGACGGACCGATGACGTTCGAGTTCAAGATCGAGGTGCGACCGGAATTCGACCTGCCTGAGTGGAAGGGCCTGTCGATCCGACGCCCCTCCCGCACGATCTCCGATGCCGACGTGGACGAGGCGCTCACCAACCTGCTGCGCGAGCGGGCGCGGTTCGTGCCCCACGAAGGTGCGGCCAAGCCGGGCGACCTGATCGTGGCCAATCTGCGGTGCCTCGACGGCGACACGGTGCTGTCGGAAGCCACCGAACTGGAGCTGATCGTGCGGCCCAAGCTCTCCTTCGCCGACGCCGAACTGGAGGGCTTCGACAAACTCGTCGCCAAGGCCCGCACCGGCGCTCCCGTCACCGCCACCGTCAAGGTGTCGGACGAGGCGGCCGTCGAGTCGCTCCGCGGCAAGGATGTCACGCTCGAGCTGACGGTCGTGGATGTCAAGCACCTCGAACTCCCGGATCTGTCCCCCGAACTGCTCGATGAGCTCGGCTCGTTTGAGTCGCCGGATGACCTGCGGGCGGCGGTGCTCAAGCAGTTGGAGAACCAGCTCGAGTGGCACCGCCGGCGTCAGGTACGGCAGCAGGTTTCGAGCGCGCTGACGGCGTCGGCCAGTTGGGACCTGCCCCCGGACCTGCTCCGCCGCCAGAGCCTGCGGGAACTGGAGCGGGCGATTCTCGAACTGAGGCGGAGTGGTTTTGACGACGATTCCATCCGTCGGCATGTCAACGAACTGCGGCAGTCGGTCATGGGAAGCACGGCCGCGGCTCTCAAGGAGCACTTCATCCTGGAACGGATCGCCGAAGACCAGTCGATCGCCGACGCCGCGACCGACTACGACGAGGAGATTCGTGCCATCGCCGCGCAGTCGGGCGAATCGCCCCGTCGCGTGCGGGCAAACCTCGAGAAACGTGGCCTCATGGACGTGCTCCGCAACCAGATCATCGAGCGGAAGACGATCGACCTGATCACATCGCACGCGAAGTTCACCGACACCCCGTTCGAGTTCCAGAAGCGCGACGCCGAGGCGGTGGACCATGCGGTCTGCGGCTCCGTCGTTGGTGAAGAGGAAATTCCGACGGCTACCCAGCCGGAGCCTGGCAGCCCGCGGCGGGCATGAGCGGCGGGCGAGCATCCCGCATCCTGCCCGTGCCGTCCGGCACCGTGTCATCCCGGCATCGTGTTCCCAATCACCGCCGATTTCTCAGCCCAACCGAGACCTGACATGCTGAATCGTTCCGAAGTTCCGCGGCCCTCTGCTCCGCGTTCATCCAGTCCACAAGCCTCGAGCGCCTCCCGCGACTATCAACGGCAGCGGCAGATGACGCTCGGCGATCTCCTTCTGGAAAACCGGATCATCCTGCTGCAGGGAGAGATCTACGACGGCAACGCCAACGAACTGGTGATGAAACTGCTTTATCTGCAGAGCGAAAACCGCCGTAAGGACATCCACTTCTACATCAACTCGCCCGGTGGGAGTGTCACGGCCACCATGGCGATTTATGACACGATGCAGATTCTCTCCTGCCAGGTCGCGACCTACTGCGTTGGGCTCGCCGCCAGCGGCGGTGCCGTCCTGCTCGCCGGCGGCGCGAAGGGGAAACGGTTTGCCCTGCCTCACGCCAAGGTCATGATTCACCAGCCCTACGGCCAGGTGGGCGGGCAGGTGAGCGACATCGAAATCCAGGCTGACGAGATCATCAAGACCCGGGCGATCCTCAATGACATCCTGGCCCATCACACCGGCCAGCCCATCGAACGCATCGCCAAAGATACCGACCGCGACCGCTACCTCACCGCCACCGAGTCCAAGGAGTATGGCTTGGTCGACGATGTGCTCACCAAGCCGCCGGTCGCGGCGGATGACGAAGGCAAGGACTGAACCCCGCTCCCACGTCTCACGACTCCGTCCTCATCAGGCTCGCGACGTACCGCACAACTCCCCTTCCAAGCCCCCGCCGAGAAGCTGCCCATGCCCTTGATCCCGTTCGTCATCGAAAAAAGTGGCCGCGAAGAGCGGGCGATGGACATCTACAGCCGCCTGCTCAAGGACCGCATCGTCTTTCTCGGCTCGCAGGTCAACGACGAGGTGGCGAATGCCATCGTCGCCCAGTTGCTCTTTCTGCAGTCTGACGACCCGAAGTCTGACATCCACCTTTACATCAACTCCCCCGGCGGCAGCGTCACGGCCGGCCTGGCCATCTACGACACCATGCAGTTCGTGACCTGCGACGTCGCCACCTACTGCATCGGACAGTGCGCTTCGATGGGCGCGGTGCTGCTCACCGCCGGCGCCAAGGGAAAGCGGCGGGCACTCCCCAACGCGCGAATCATGATCCACCAGCCGCTCGCGGGCATGGAGGGAACCGCCGAGGAAATCATGATCCATGCGAAAGAGTTCAAGAACATCAAGCACAAGCTCAACGCCATCCTGCTCAAGCACACGGGACATCCTCTGGAGAAGATCGAGCAGGATACGGATCGCGACCGCTTCATGTCGGCGCATGAGGCGCTCGAATACAGACTGATCGATGAGGTGATCGACCGCATGCCGACTGAGAAGTCAGTCGTCTGACCGGCTGGCACGTGACGAGACAGTGATCGGATGGTGGCGGCCCCCTGATGGGCCGCAATGAGATCCAGGAGTGAGGCGCAAGGAGGCGCGTCATGACACGGTTCACAGGCCTGACCGCTGCCTTTTTTGCGGCGTTCTTCCCACGAGTCCGCCCCATCTTCGTGATGGCGGCCGTCGTGCTTTGCTGCCTTGGCTGCAAGAGCGACCTGAGCCAGCAGCTGCTCGAACGCGAGCTGCGGATGCAGGAGGACCAGATCTACCAGCTGCAGGACGAACTGCAGGACAAATGCGTCCGGCTTGACAGGGTTGCCGGGGAGAACACGAGCCTGAAGAAGCAGCTGGGGTTTGGAGAAAACGACGGGCCGAGTCCCCGGCGCGGGCCATTTCTGTCCCCCGGCGGTCAACCAGCCCCGGCCATCCGCAGCGGACCGAGCCAGCCCCTCCTCGTACCACCGGCAATCGACATCCCCGGCGTGCGCCCACCGGCCGGTGGGCCGGCGACTCCGCCTGCAGGCAGCCTGCCGGCGCCTGCTGGGACGGCGCCTGGAACGATCGGCCCTCCGAAACTCGATGGCATCCCGCCTCTCCCGACAGAGCCGAGGTTTCCCGGTGCCGCGGCGCCGAACACATCGTCATCGGTCACGCCAGCCTCGGCCATGGTGGCAGCCACGGGCGATCCGACCGCCGCCGCCGCCCCCGCCCTGATCGCAACCGACTCCGCGGCACGGCCCGTGGCTGCGTGGACCGATCCGACCAGCGATCCTCCGGCAGGCCAGCGGCTGTCCCACGAGGAAAGCCTCGCCGATGCCGGCCGCATCACGCACCTGATCGTCAACCCGGGGCGAACCAGCTGCTTCGATGGCGACGGTGACGGTGTCAGTGACGGCCTGGCCATCGTCATTGAACCGCGGGACGGCGACGAGCGACTCGTCACCGCAGCTGGCGACGTGTCGATCTCGGTCTTTGACCCAGGCGGGCCGACCGGCGCGGCGCCGGTGGCACACTGGGACATTCCGGCCCGGGAGGCGGTCGGTCATTTCCGGCGGACGTCACGCAACCGCGGCCTGCACTTCGTGCTGCGCTGGCCAGGACCGCCCCCCCGAGGGGATCACGTACGGGTCCAGGTTGCGCTCACCACGTTCGAAGCCGCGGCATTCCAGACCGACTGCACCGTGGCCGTGAAGCCACAACGGCAGTCCATCGACGCTCCGTAACAGGCCGCCTGACGGTCAGGGCCTACAGGCCCTTGTCCTCGAGGAAGTTCAGCAGGTCGGCAACGCGGTTGGAGTAGCCCCACTCGTTGTCGTACCAGCTGACCACTTTCACGAAGTTGCCCAGGCCGATCGTGTCGACGGCCGAGAAGATCGAGCTGTGCGGATCGCCCTTCAGGTCGGTCGAAACCAGTTCCTTGTCGGTGTACCGCAGGATCCCCTTGAGCGGGCCCTCGGCCGCCTTCTTCATCGCGGCGTTGATGTCGGCGGGAGAAGCCTCCTTGCCGAGGATCGCCGTGAAGTCAACGACGCTCACCGTAGAGACCGGCACGCGGAAGGCCATACCGGTGAACTTGCCCTGCAGCGACGGAATGACGAGTCCAACGGCCCGCGCCGCACCGGTGCTCGAGGGAACGATGTTGAGGGCGGCAGCGCGAGCATCGCGGAGATCCTTGGCCGCCGTGTCGACCGTCTTCTGCGAATTGGTGTAGGCGTGGACGGTGGTCAGCAGGCCACGGTCGATGCCCCAGGTCTCGTGCAGCACCTTGGCAACCGGGGCCAGGCCGTTGGTCGTGCAGGAGGCGTTCGAGATCACGTGGTGCTTCTTCGGGTCGTACATCTCGTTGTTGACACCCAGCACGATCGTCAGGTCTTCATTCTTGGCAGGGGCCGAGATCACCACCTTCTTCACGCTACCCCGCTTGTGGGCGACCGCCTTCGTGGCATCGGTGAAAAAGCCGGTGCTCTCCACCACCACCTGCACATCCTGCGAACTCCAGTCGATGGCACCCGGATCCTTCTCGGCAAACACCTTGATCTTGTGACCGTCGACGACCAGATCGTTCCCGTCGTAGCCAACATGCCCCTTGAAGGGGCCGTAGTTCGAGTCGAACTCGAGCAGGTGGGCATTCGTCTTGGCGTCGGTAAGGTCGTTCAAGGCCACGACCTGCACATCGCCATTGAGGCCGTATTTCTCGTAGATGGCTCGGTAGGTGAGGCGACCGATGCGACCGAAACCGTTGATGCCGACGCGAATGGACACGGCGAATCTCCTGAGGCGGGACTGAGGCGGGACGTCGAAAGAACGCTGCCGCCCCGCAACGATGCAGACGGGCGACCTTTGGACGGGTGGCGAAATATACACCGCCGTGCCACAGCCACTCAATCCGCCGACGAAAACGCCCGTTTTTGACCACCGACCGCCCCCGCCGGATACGATAATGCCTATGGCCACACCCGTTCTCGAACTCATCGACGTCCGCAAGTCGTTCACGATGCCGGGCGGCGAGCAGGTGAGCATCCTCGACATCGGCTCATTCCAACTGGCCGCAGACGAGCACTGCGCCTTGGAGGGCCGCAGCGGGTCCGGAAAATCGACGCTGCTCAATGTGATCTCCGGGATCATGCGGCCCGACGCCGGCCGAGTCATCATCGACGGCATCGACATTGCCCGGCTCGATGAGGCCCGCCGCGACCGCGTGCGGGCCGACAGGCTCGGCCTCGTCTTCCAACAGTTCAACCTGCTCCCCGGGTTCACGGCGCTTGAGAACGTGCTCGTCGCGATGTCGTTTGGTTCGGGCCGGCCCGACCGTGACCGGGCGGTGCGACTGCTCGACGCGGTGGGCCTCGGACACAGGCTCGACCACAAGCCATCCGAACTGAGCGTCGGGCAGCAGCAGCGGGTGGCCGTGGCCCGGGCGCTCGCCAACCGGCCCCGGGCGGTGCTCGCCGACGAGCCGACGGCCAGCATCGATCCCGCCCACCAACAGCAGGTGATCGACCTCCTGCGGACCACCTGCACCGAGCAGGGGGTGGCTCTGTTGGTCGTGACGCACGCCGCCGACGTGGCCGGGCAGTTTCCACGCCGCGTCCGCCTGGAAGACTTCAACCGTGCAGCCACGGGGCATCGCTCATGACCCTCCTCGGCATCGCCTGGCGCAACATCCGGCAACGGCTGCTCACCAGCCTGCTCACCGCCCTCTCCCTGGCACTGGGCGTGGCGCTCGTCGTGGCCACGCTCGTGACTGGAGGCATCGTCAAGCAGGCGTTCGAGTCGGGTTCAGGCCTGGGCTACAACATGATCGTCGGCGCAAAGGGGAGCCCGCTGCAACTGGTGCTCAACAGCGTCTATCTCGTCAGCAAGCCGATCGAAAATATTTCCTGGGACTTCTACCAGCAGTTTCTGCCCGCAGCCGAGCGGCCCGACGGCGTAGATGGCACGTTCGCTGCCAGCACGAAGACCGCCGTGCCGATCTGTATGGGGGACTATTTCCGTGGCTTCCGCGTGATCGGCACGAACGCAGCCTACTTCGACCGTCTCACGATCGGCGACGATCGGCCGTTTGCCTTCGCTGGCGGCCGGAACTTTCGCAACGACGAGTTCTTCGGCGGCGTGCTGGGGGCGACGGTGGCCGCCAAGCTGGGTCTCAAGCCGGGCGATCCGTTTGCTCCCACACACGGCGCCGACGACGGCAAGGTGCATGACCCATTTACGGTGACGGGCGTCCTGGCCCGCACCGACACGCCGGTCGACCGCGGTGTGTTCGTCAACATGGAAGGTTTTTATCTGCAGGATGGGCATGCGAAGCCGGTGGAGGGAGACGAGGAGAGCGGAGAGAGGAACGTGGAAAGCGGAAAGGATGCCGATGGCTCACGCGACCACGGAAACCCGAGCCCTGTGCCGCTGCCATTCGCCCAGCGGGAGGTGACGGCGCTGCTGCTCGATACGGCCTCTCTCCCGGGATTGCCGCCGGAGCTGATGGCGATGGGCCTGCGGACCGCGATCAACGAGGGCCGTGACGGGCAGGCCGCCCTGCCAATCGCCGAGATTCGCCAGCTGCTCGATCTCTTTGTGCGACCGCTGGAATTGCTCCTGCTGCTGGTGACGACGCTGGTCGTGATCGTCTCGGCCATCGGAATCCTCGTGAGCATGGTGGGCTCATCGCTGGAACGCAGCCGCGATGTGGCAATCATGCGGGCGCTCGGGGCCCGGCGGTCGCACGTGCTCGTCGTCGTGCTCATCGAGGCGGTGCTGCTGGCCGTCGGTGGCGGACTGGCCGGCTGGGCGCTCGGGCACCTGCTCGTTGCGGCGATCGGCCCGCTCATTACGACCAACGCCGGCGTCTCGGCGAGCATCTTCTCCGCGGCCCCGAGGGCGGAACTGCTCCTGGTGCCGTTCCTGGTGGTGCTGGCCATCCTGGCGGCCCTCCTGCCCGCTTTGGCCGCCTACCGCACCGACGTCGCCAAATGGCTGTCGTCCTGACGGACGTTGGTGTGGAACGTATCCCCCGGCTTACGCCGGGGGCTTTCATGCGTATACAAGCCCGGACCGTCAGCGATGGGACTGGCCCCGGCTCCCACCGCCCGGCCGTGCGCGGCAGCGGCTTTTCCGGCTAGAATGAGGCCCATGCGAAACATGCTCTTCAGACACTGGATCGTGGCCCTGATCGGTCTGGGGCTCCTCATCGGACAGTCACGGCCCCTGCTGGCCTGCCCGTTCTGTTCGGCCGTGTCGCTCACCTTTGCGCAGGAGATTGCGCAGAGCCAGGCTGCGGCGATCGTCCGGCTCGTGGAGCCGCCGCCGGCGGGGGCCCTTTCGCCGCGTGCCGAGGGGCCGTTGCCCAAGGGCAAGTTCGCCGTCGTCGAGGTGCTCAAGGGCACCGACCTCGTCGCCGAGGCCGGACACTCAGCCGCCGACGGCACGCCGATCGAAACGATCCTGCTGGAGGAGAAGCCGGTGGGCACGCTCTTCCTGCTCATGGGTATCGAACCGCCGAAGCTCGTCTGGTCGAGTCCGATTCCGGTGAGCGAACGGGCCGTGCAGTATCTGCGAAAGCTTTCCACGCTCCCCGAGAAGGGGCCCGATCGTCTGGCGTTCTTCCAGCGGCATCTGGAAGACCCCGACGAGACGCTCGCCCGCGATGCGTATGACGAGTTCGCCGTCGCACCCTATGCCGATGTCCGCGGCCTGGCCGACAGAATGGATCCGACGCAGCTCTTGCAGTGGATCGAGAACCCCAAGGTGCAGGCCAACCGGCGGCGGCTCTACGCCACCATGCTCGGCGCCTGCGGCACCAAGGCAGACGCCGACCGGATCGGTGCGATCCTCGCCAATCAGGACCTCGGCCCGGAGAAGGCGGAGGTCCGTAGCGGCCTCGATGCCCTGATCGCCTGCTATGTGACGCTCAAGGGACCCCCGGGACTCGACCTCGTCGACGAACTCTTCCTCAACCGTCGCGGCCGCGAGATTCCCTTCACAGAAACCTACGCGGCGGTGATGGCGCTGCGATTTCTCGGCGAGGAATCGCAGAGCGTGCCACGCGACCGCGTGCTCGCATCGCTGCGACTGCTGCTGGCGGAGCCGAAGCTTGCCGATCTCGTGATCGCGGATCTCGCCCGCTGGCAGGACTGGTCGGTGATCGACCGGCTCGTCGAACTCTTCGAAAAAGCGGAGGCCGACAACATCTTCGTCCGCGAACCGATCGTGAACTATCTGCGGGCCTGCCCGCTGCCAGAGGCGGCCGCGGCAATAGCCAGACTTGAAAAGATCGATCCGGAGGCGGTCCGTCGCGCCGCCACGCTGGCCGCATTCGCCGGAGTGGCCGGCGGAACGCCCGCCACCTCCGTGACACCGACGCCGACAGCCAGCGGCCAAACAGACGGCCAGGACGGCGATCCGGGAGATCCAACCATGGCCCGATCGCCGGCTGCCGCCCCACCCGGCTCCTCCTCGCCATCTCCGGGCACCGCTGCGGTTACCAAGGCCGAGGCGGCCATCGCATCACGAATACCGGCGGTGCTCGCCGACGAGGAGGCCACCGACGACGCTCCCGGCATCGACCCGTCGATGCCGGGGACTGCAGCCCGTGTGCCCAACGCTCCGGTTGCGGTAGGCCCCGCGACCAACTTGAAAACACCGCTCTGGAAATGGGCTCTGTGGGCCGCGCTCGTGCTGGTGATTGCCATCTTCGCGCGGACCGGATTGCGGTCTGGCGGGACAGGACCTTCCGTTCGTTAAAGGCACAGGCGTCATGGCAGCTGGTCTCTTCGATACCGCCGGGCAAGAACCGCTCGACCGCACCGATGGTCAAAACGCGGAGGGAAGCTACCACGCCGTCGCAGGCACCGCGATCGCCGCCGCGGTCGCGGCCGCCCTGTCTCCGCTGGCGTTTTTCGACTGGTCGCTGGCCGTGGTGCCAGTGGTGGGCATCGTGCTTGGTGCCATGGCCTACCGCACGATCACACAGCGGCCCGACGTGTTCACCGGGCGGCCGCTGGCCATCGGCGCAATCGTGATCTCGGCGGTGTCGCTGGTTGCCGGACTCATCACGCTGTCGCGGGCCTATGCCGCCGAACTGCCGGAGGGCTACGAACGGCTCAACTACGGCTTGCTCCAGCCGTTGCCAGGCGATCCGTCAAATGCGATCCCCGACACCGCCCGCACGATGGACGGACGCAACGTGCTGCTGAAGGGATACATCTATCCGGGCAAGCAGCAGACCGGCATCACACAGTTCCTACTCGTGCGCGATCAGGGCGACTGCTGCTTCGGAGGCAATCCCAAGATCACCGATCGGGTGCTCGTGCAGCTGAAGGATCCCGGCCATCCCAAGGGGATCGATTTTTCGTCCCGACTCACCAAGATCGCCGGCAGGTTTGTCATCCGCCCCATGGGCGCGCCTGGCCTCGACGGCGGCGTGCTCTACCACCTCGAGGATGCCTTTGCGAGATAGCCGCGCAGTTTTGCCTGCGCACAGCCAGCGACGGCTCTGCCGAGTCGTGATGGCCTGCTGCCTGGTTGGATGCGGAGCACCGGCCGAGGTACGGCAGGAGCCCGCGCCTGCCGCGGCGCCGTCCAATCGTTCGACCGCGGAGACGCCCCCGACACCACCAGCCGTGGCCGCTCCCGCGTCCGTCCGTCCGGCCGCTCCGCGGGACATCTCGTTCGACGACATCAAGCTCGACCTCAAGAAGGGGGATCCCTTCTCCCGCGACCTGCTGCCCACCCGGGTGACGTCCCTGGAGAAGACCCCGATCCGCATCCGCGGCTACATCCTGCCGAGCTTCCAGCAGACCGGCCTGACCCAGTTCGTGCTGGTCCGGGACAACATGGAGTGCTGTTTCGGGCCCGGCGCCCTGCTCCACGACTGCGTGGTGGTCCGCATGAAACCCGGGAAAACAGCCTCTTTTTCGATCCGGCCGGTGGCCGTGACCGGCACCTTCCGGGTGGAGGAACTGCGGGGGCCTGACGGCCGGCACCTGGCGATCTACGCCCTGGACGGCGAGGCTGTCGAGTGAAACGTGCAGCGGCAAAATTCCGTTGGTAGCATCGCTCCTCTTGTTCGCGGCGGCCGCCGCGGCGGCGTCCCGGCACGGAACCATGCACAACTTTTTCTGGGTCTACGATCTGCCGACCGAAACCTTTGCGATCCTGATGATCGCGGTGTTCGTCGGTTTTTACTGGGCAGGCCTGATCTTTCTGCGGCCCATCCTGCGGCAGTTCGTCAAGAACACCCGCGGGGCCAACGACATCGTGGGGTACGTGCTCTCCTGCTTCTGTGTGTTCTACGGACTGCTCCTGGGCCTGATCGCGGTCACCGCCTACCAAAACTCCTCCGACACGAGCGCGCACGTCACCCACGAGGCCGCGGCGCTGTCGGCGCTCTACGAAGACGTCTCCCGCTACCCGGATCCCTACGGCCAAAACCTCCGCTGGATCCTCCGCGACTACACGCGGTACACGATCAGATATGCCTGGCCGCTCCAGCGGCAGGGCATCGTGCCTGTCGACGGCACGATCCGCGTGCATGCTTTCCAAGAAAAACTCCTCGACTTCCAGCCGACGACACCGGCGCAGGAAATCCTCCACGCCGAGGCGCTGCGGCAGTTCAACACCTTCCTCGAGCACCGGCGGATGCGGCTCTTTTCCGTCAACACGGCGATCCCGCCGGTGATGTGGTACGTCGTCATCCTCGGCGCGTTCATCAACATCGCCATGGTCTGGCTCTTCGACATGAAGTTCATCACCCACCTGCTGCTCGGCGGACTGCTGTCGGCCTATCTCGGCACGATGATCTTTTTGATCGCCGCCATGGACCATCCGTTTCGGGGCGAGGTGAGCGTCACTCCCGAGCCGTTCGAGGCACTCTACAAGCACATGGTCGAGGAGTAGGCGATGGGGCAACGACAGGTGACAGGACTCACACACAGCGTTTCCCGAAGAGATTTCGGCAGGCACGCCGGTGCCGCGGCGACGCTGGCCGCCGCGCAGGCCTTCGCCCCGTTCCTTTTCGTTGGCTGTGCGCCGACGGGCGTACCGTCCGGGCGGAAGCCGATCCGAGTCGGCCTGCTCCATTCGCAGACCGGCACGATGGCCATCAGCGAGACGTCGCTCCGCGACGTGGAACTGTTCGCGTTCGAACAGATCAACGCATCGGGGGGTCTGCTCGGTCGCCAGATCGAGGCCTGGGGGCCGGATCCCAAGTCGCGGACCGACCTCTACCCGAAGCGGGCACGTGAACTGATCGACTGGGGCGCCGCCGCCCTGTTCGGCTGCTGGACGAGTTCGAGCCGCAAGGCGGTGCTGCCGGTCGTCGAGGAGCATGACCGCCTGCTCTTCTACCCGGTGCAGTACGAGGGAAATGAGTCGTCGGCCCACGTCGTCTATGGCGGGATGGTGCCCAACCAGCAGGTCTTGCCGGTTATCGACTGGCTGGCAAGCCCCGCTGGCGGAAGCCTGAAAAAAATCTTTCTGCTGGGATCGGACTACGTCTTTCCGCGGACGGCGAATTTCGTGGCCAAGAAATACATGGCAACGAAGGGCCTGCGACCGGCCGGCGAGATGTATCTGCCGCTGGGACATCGGGATTTCGGGCCGGTGGTGAACCTGATCCAGGCGTCGGGAGCCGACTGCGTGCTCAGCACGATCAACGGCGACAGCAACATCGGCCTGTTCAACTCGCTGGCCGCCGCCCGGATCGATCCCGCGAAATTGCCGGTGGTCTCGACGAGCATCGCCGAGGACGAACTCCGGAATCTGCTGCCTGAG
>JBILKZ010000099.1:0-14360 GCA_044376405.1 Pirellulales bacterium | reverse complement strand
CCGGCCCCTCCGGCGGCGAGTCTCAAGGATGTGCCGGCATCGGAAACCGCCGGCCGACTGCTGCGGATCGTTCCGCCGGTCGACGGCCACACGACCTGAAGCCATCATCTGAAGCCATGTGCTGAAGTTCTGAGGCGGGGTGCGGATGGTAGGTTCGCCGTGGCAGCCGTCTTGGACCGATGGCAGCCTGCTCCTGGGCGTGGACTTCACGTCCGCGCCGACCCCGAGAAAGCCGATCACCGTGGCCGTGGGCCGGTGGAGCCGCGGCGAGCAGACGCCGATTTATCAACTCGACGAGATCCGCAGCCTCGTAAGCCTGAGTGACTACGAGGCCTTTCTGCGGGAGAGCGGTCCTTGGCTTGGCGGCTTCGATCTGCCGTTCGGCCAGCCACGAACGCTCATCGAGCACGAGGGCTGGCCCACCGAATGGCCGAAGTTCGTGCGGTTCTTTTGCGGGCAACCTCGGGCAGCGCTCCGCGACACCTTCAAACGCTGGTGTGATGCCCGGCCCAGCGGCGACAAGTTTGCCTGGCGGCGGGCAGACAAGCCCGCTGGATCGAGCCCGGCGATGCGTTGGACCAACCCACCGGTCGCCTGGATGATGCACGCTGGCATCGGGCGGATGCTCGACGCAGGGCTCGTGTTTCCCGCACACCGGCACGCCGCCCACGGCGGCCACAAGCGCGTCGCAACCGAACACCGCATTGCCCTGGAGGCGTATCCGGGGTTCACAGCGAGGAAGGTCTGTCGCACGTCCTATAAAAGCGACGCCACGGCAAACCAGACGCCCGAACGTGCCGTCAACCGTCGGGCTATTCTCCGGTCGCTCGTCGCTGGCACGGCCGGGCTCGACATCGCGCTCGAGATCACACCCGAATGGAGCCGACGACTGCTCGCCGACGGGAGCGGCGACCTGCTCGACGCCGTGATCTGCGGCCTGCAGGCAGGCCATGCCGCGGCCATGCCAGAGTATGGCCTGCCGGCCGACCTCGATCCGCTGGAAGGCTGGATCGCCTCCGTATCCCCCGGCTCACGCCGGGGGCTTTAATGGGAGCGCCGATACAAGCCAGGAGCGTGAGCGATGGGATAACGGGAGCGCCGATACAAGCCAGGAGCGTGAACGATGGGATCCCTCGGGAAATTCCGCGGTTCTAACCCTGTCCGTCCAGTATTTATTTCATCCAGCCAGCAGGGTACGATTGGCGATATCGATTTCGACCGGCATGTCGTCCTGCGACCAGCCCTGTCTGTGACCGCACCTTTCGCAGCCCCTGTGCGTAGGCCGTCCATGGATGACGCTGCGTGTCGCGCAATGCCCGCCATCGGTCTTTTCATAAAGGACCCCAGCATGAGCGGTTTGCCGTCTGTCCGTCCGACTCTCTTCGGGCTGTGTGTCCCCCTCGCGGGTGCCGCGCTGGCCCTGTTGCTACCAGCCTTGCAGCCAGTTGCCGTGGTGGCCGCCGAGGCCGCGGCTCCCGCCGTGAGCTACCACCGTCAGATCCGCCCGATCCTGCAGGCGAACTGCCAGGGCTGTCATCAGCCGGCCAAGCCCGAGGGCGGCTACGTGATGACAGACGTCGCCCTGATGGCGAAGCCGGGCGACTCCGGATCAGCCGGCATCGTGCCAGGCAATCCCGATGAGAGCCATCTGATCGCGCAGATCACGCCCGACTCCAGCGGCCAGGCGGAGATGCCCAAATCGGGAAAGCCACTGGCGGCCGCCGATATCGCATTGATCCGCCAGTGGATCGCGCAGGGCGCCAAAGATGACACGCCCGCCAGCGCCGGCCAGCGGGTCGACAAGGATCACCCTCCGGTCTATTCGCGGCAACCGGTGATCACGTCGCTCGACTTCTCACCCGACGGCACCTTGTTGGCCGTGTCGGGGTTCCACGAGGTGCTTCTGTTCGACGTGTCGAAAGGCACCGTTCCCGAGGCACCTCTCAGGCGACTGGTCGGCCTGGCTGAGCGGATCGAGCGGGTGCGGTTCTCACCCGACGGCTCGAAACTTGCGGTCACCGGCGGCAACCCGGCGCGGATGGGCGAGGTGCAAGTCTGGAACGTGGCCGACGGCACGCTCGTGCGGTCGGTGCCCGTGACGTTCGACACCATCTATGGCGGATCATGGTCGCCCGACGGTTCCTTGATCTCGTTTGGCTGCGCCGATAACAGCCTGCGGGCGATTCGTGTGGAGACCGGGGAACAGGTGCTCTATCAGGGCGCCCATGAGGACTGGGTGCTCGACACGGTCTTCGCACCCAAGGGGGATCATGTGATCTCCGTGGGCCGTGACATGTCCGTCAAACTCACCGAACTGGCCACCCAACGGTTCGTCGACAACATCACGTCGATCACCCCGGGGGCGCTCCGCGGCGGTCTGACGGCCGTCGACCGTCACCCGAGCCTCGACCACGTCGTCGTGGCCGGTGCCGATGGCCTGCCGCGGGCCTATCGCATCCACCGCCACTCTGCCCGGGTCATCGGAGACGATGCCAACCTGATCTTCCCGCTCTTTCCGGTGACGGGCCGCGTGTTCAACGTGCGGTTCTCTCCCGATGGAAAGCGGATCGCGGCAGTCGGGTCGCTCGACGGCAAGGGGGAATTGGTCCTCTGCAGCTACGGGCTCGAGCAGGATGTGCCGAAGAAAGTCCTCGACATCATGGCGAAGGTGCCGGGCGAGACTCGCACCAAGGGGTCGCAGCGGTCCGAGGCCGACTGGAAGGCGTTCGATGAGTTCCGCGAGGCCTCCACAAAACTGATTTCCCGCGTCGATCTTCCCTCCGCACCGGCCTACGCCGTGGCCTTCCATCCCACAAGCACTGCCGTTGCCGTGGGCGGTGGAGACGGCATCGTGCGGTTCTTCGACAGCTCGACCGGGGCCGCTGGCATCAGCTTCCCTGCCGCGAAGCTCGACACATCGGCCGTGGCCGGATCGTCTCTGCCCTTGCCGTGGCCCACCGAGCCGTCGATGGAGCCGGAGCCTACTCCGCCCGCTGCGGTGGCGGCGATCGCGGTCGAGCCGGCGACGGTCTCGCTGGCAGGGCCGTTTGCCACGACTCAATTGGTTGTCACGGGCCAACTCGTCGACGGCCGCACGGTCGATCTCACCCGCAGCGTGCGGTTCGAGACTGCGGCGGGGGCCGCAAAACCGCTCGTCTCCGCCGGCCCGGGTGGCCTTCTCCGGCCGCTGGCCGACGGCCAGGGCACGCTCCGCATCGTTCATGGCGACGGCCCCTCCGCGGTCTCGCTCCCCCTGCCTGTCAGCGTGATTGGCGTCGGCAGCCGGCCAGACATCGACTTCGTTCGCGACGTCAACCCGGTGCTCGCGAAGCTCGGCTGCAACCAGGGCACCTGCCACGGAGCCGCCAAGGGCAAGAACGGCTTCAAGCTGTCGCTCCGCGGCTACGATCCGATTTTCGACGTGCGTGCGTTCACCGACGACCACGCCAGCCGTCGTGTCAACCTCGCCAGCCCCGACGACAGCCTGATGCTCTTGAAGGCCTCGGCTACGGCACCACATGCCGGTGGACTGCTCGCGAAGGTCGAGGAGCCGACCTACCAGATCCTGCGGCGCTGGATCGAACAGGGGGCGCAGCTCAATCTCGCCACACCGCGAGTGACCGGCATCAAGGTCTTTCCGTCCACGGCCCAGATCGACGTCGCCGGCCGTCGGCAGCAGTTTCGCGTGGTCGCCGAGTATGCCGACGGCACTGCACGGGATGTCACGCGCGAAGCCTTCCTGGAGAGCGGCAACCCGGAGGTCGCCACGACCGATCGCTCCGGACTGGTCACGGCAATCAGGCGGGGCGAGGCGCCGATCCTCGCCCGCTACGAGGGTTCCTACGTTGCCGTGCCGCTCGCCGTGATGGGCGACCGCTCCGGTTTCACATCGCCCCAGTCTGAATCGTGGAGCCCGATCGACGACCTCGTGGCCGCCAAGTGGAAGGCCATGAAGATCGAACCGGCCCCGCTCTGCTCCGATGCCGACTTCCTACGGCGAATCTCGCTCGACCTCACCGGCCTGCCGCCGACCGCGACCGACGTGCGGGCCTTCCTCGCCGATGCCCGCGACTCCCGCACGAAGCGGCAGGAACTTGCAAGCCGGCTCCTGGCAGGCGATGCGTTCATCGAGCACTGGACCAACAAGTGGGCCGACCTGCTGCTGGTGAACCCGAAGTTCCTCGGCGCCGAGGGCGCGAAGGGCCTGCGGCAGTGGATCCGCGACCAGATCGCCGCCAACAGGCCCTACGACCAGTTTGCACACGACGTCCTCACCGCCACCGGCTCCAACCGCGAGCATCCCGCTGCCGCCTACTTCAAGACGCTCCGCGACCCGGCAGCCACCATGGAAAACACCACCCACCTCTTTCTGGGCGTGCGGTTCAACTGCAACAAGTGCCACGACCATCCCTTCGAACGCTGGACGCAGGACCAATATTTTCAGACGGCCGCCTTCTTCGCGCAGGTGAATCTCACGAAGGATCCGGAGAGCGGCGACCGCGTGATCGCCGGCACGTCGGTGGAGGGAGCCAAGCCGCTCTATGAAATCGTCGGCGACAAGCACGACGGCGAGATAATCCACGAGCGGACGAGCAAGCCGGTCGCCCCGCAGTTTCCCTTCGAGTGCCGTCACTCGGCGCCGGAAAACGCCACACGACGTCAGCAACTGGCTGCCTGGATCACCTCGCCCGACAATGCCTACTTCGCCAAGAGCTACGTCAACCGGCTGTGGGGCTATCTCTTCGGGACGGGCATCATCGACCCGATCGACGACATCCGTGCGGGCAATCCGCCCAGCAATCCACCGCTCCTCGACCACCTCACGAAGTCGTTCATCGACGGCGGCTTCGATGTGAGAAAGCTCCTGCTGGAAATCTGCTCGTCGCGAACCTACGGCCTGTCGATCGAGAGCGGCAAGTGGAACGATGATGACCGGATCAACTACTCCCATGCCTTGCCCCGGCGGCTGCCGGCCGAGACGCTCTTTGACAGCCTGCACGCCGTGGTGGGATCACCGACGAAGTTCCCCGGTTACCCCGCCGGCACGCGGGCCGCGCAGCTGCCCGACGTGGCGAGCGGCTTGGGCGGCGGCTTCCTGCAGACCTTCGGCCGGCCGGCGCGGGAGAGCGCCTGCGAGTGCGAGCGGGCTGGCGGTATGGCGCTCGGTCCGGTCATGGCACTGGCGAGCGGCCCCGCGGTGGGCAACGTGCTCGCCGATCCTCAGAGCGATCTGGCGAAGCTGGTGGCCAGCCAGCCCGACGACGACCTGCTCATCGACGAGGTCTTCGTGCGGATCCTCAACCGCCCCAGCCGGCCCGCCGAGGTGGAAGCGGTGAAGAAGATGACAGGGGAGGTGAACGTCGATCACGAGGCGGTCACCGCCACCCTCGCCCAGGCGGAGGCGGAGTGGATCGTGAAGAAGGCCGAACTTGAGGAGCAGCGGCTCCAGCGGATCGCCGCCGCCCGCGCGACGCTCGACACAGCGACCACCGCTTACGAGCCCACACGGATCGATCTCCAGCGGAAACGGGCCGAGCGGTTCGCCAAGGCGATCGAGGCGATCGAGCACTACCACGCTGATCCGCAGGCGGCGCTGGCTCGCATCGAGGCGGAGGCCGCCAAGTCGCCGGTATGGCAGGTGGCACAGCCCGACACGCTCACTTCACGGGCCAATGCCACGCTCACGAAGCTGCCCGACGGTTCGGTGCTGGTGGGCGGTCCGCAGGCCGACGACACGACCACGCTGACCAGCACCGTCTCGCTGCCGGTGTTGACCGGCCTGCGGCTGGAGGCGATCCCTGATCCGAGTCTGCCCCGCGGCGGCGTGGGACGGTCGGCCGACGGCAACTTCGTGGTCAACGAGATCGTGCTCGAACTCGCTCCGCTCGCCCGGCCCAAGGAAGTGAAACGCATCCCGCTGCACCGGCCGGCCGCGGACTTCTCGCAGGAGAACATGGGGCCCAATCTGGCGATCGATGGCGACATGAACCCCGGCCGCGGCTGGGCCGTGTCGCCACGAACCCAGGAGCCGCACTGGGCCGTGTTCGAGTTGAAGGACAAGCTCGAACTCAAGGAGCCGATGCTGGCGACGGTGAAGATTGAGCAGCGATACCCGGGCGGCAAGCATTCGCTCGGCCGCTTCCGCATCTCGTTCACAGGCTCTGCCGTCCCGATCTCACTCGGCGTGCCCGCGAGCATCGCCGACATCGTGGCGATCCCCCGCGAGCAGCGGTCGGCGGAGCATGCCGCCCTGCTCGCGACGCTCGTCGCCATCAACGACGCCAACCGCAAGAAGCTCACGGAGGAATTTGCGGCGGCATCGCTGCCGGTGACTCCCGACCCGAAGCTCGTGAGCCTGGCGGAAGACCTCGCCGATGCCGAGAAGCCGGTGCTCGACGATCCGGCCGTCGTCCGGCTGCGATCCGACCACGCGGCTAGCACGCAGCAGGTCGCCAACCGCCGCCTCACCGTCATCCAGGATCTGGCGTGGGCCCTGATCAACAGCCCCGCGTTCTTCTTCAACCACTAGTTCGTACACCGCACCACCCGGACACTCTCCACCCGGACATTTTAGGAGTCTCCCATGCTCGTCATCCCAGGCCGTCCCGGCAAGGACCTCTGCGATCCCAACCTCGCCACCAGCCGCCGCGCGATCCTGCGGGCGGGCAGCATCGGCCTGTTCGGCATGTCGCTGCCGAACATCCTGCGGCTGCAGGCCGCGGCGGCGGATGAATCGAAAGCCGCCAAACACCCCGCAGCACCGGGCTGGAACCGTGCCAAGAGCGTGGTGATGATCTATCTGCAGGGCGGGCCGAGCCACATCGACCTCTGGGATCCGAAGGAAAACGTCCCCGACAACGTGCGGAGCACGTTCAAGAACATCCCCACGAAGATCCCGGGGGTGCAGTTTACGGAAAATCTGCCGAAACTCGCCGGCATCAACGACCGCTTCACGATGATCCGGTCGATGAACTACACGCCCAACGGCCTGTTCAACCACACGGCCGCGATCTACCAGATGATGACCGGCTACACCACCGACAGGGTCAGTCCGTCGGGCCAGCTCGAGCCACCCAACGCCAAGGACTTCCCCAACTTCGGTTCCAACATCGTGCGGCTCAAGCCGCTCGAAGAGCCGATGCTGCCGTTCGTGATGCTGCCGCGGCCGCTGCAGGAGAGCGGCGTGGTCGGCAAGGGGGGCACGGCCGGCTTCCTCGGCCGCGACTACGACCCTTACACGCTCTACCCCGACGGCGACGACCTCGACATGCGCAAGATGGAGCGGATCCGCATCGACGACCTGCAACTCCGCACCGACGTGTTTGCCAAGCGGCTCGAGCGACGGGCCCGGCTACGCGATGTCATCGACCGCACGATGCCTGAGCTCGACAAGGCGGTAGCTGACTACAAGATCGACGAATACTACGAGCGGGCCCTGGGACTCGTGATCTCCGGACGGGCCCGCGAGGCCTTTGCCTTCGAGCGAGAGCCGGCCGCTGTTCGAGAAGCCTACGGTCGCAACACGTTCGGACAGAGCCTGCTGCTCGCACGCCGCCTCGTCGAGGCGGGCACGCGGGTGGTGGAGGTGGTCTGGCCGAAGGTGGCGAATTCCGACAACCACTCGTGGGACCAGCACGTCGGGCTCGACAAGCGGATGAAGGACCAATCGGCTCCGATGCTCGACCAGGGGCTGTCGGCGTTTCTCACTGACATGGACGACCGCGGCCTCCTCGAGGACACGCTGGTTGTGGCCGTGGGCGAGTTTGGGCGTTCGCCGCAGAAGGGCGTGAGCACGTCGGGCAACAACAATTCGGCCGACGGTCGCGACCACTGGCCCTACTGCTTCACCTCGGTGATCGCCGGCGCGGGCATCCGGCGGGGGTACGTGCACGGCAAGAGCGACGCCACGGCCTCGGCGCCGCTGGAGGATCCGGTCCATCCCACGGAACTGCTGGCGACGATCTACCACTCCCTGGGCATCGAGCCGGAGACGATCGTCTACAACCACCTCAACCAGCCCCGCGAACTGGTGAAGGCTCAGGCCGTGACCAAGTTGTTCTCGTGAGTGCCCTCGGTCCCCCCTGCCGCCGCCTCCTGCTCCTCGTCGCAGTCCTCGCATGGCTCGGCCCGGCTGCAACGATCGCGGCCGACACAGCGACGGCATCAGCAGACCTCGCCTTCCCCGGCGAGACAATCGACAGCTGGCACGGCCACGTGCGGCACCGCTTCCTGTTCGAGGGCACGCCAGCCTGGGTCGTCGAGCCCGAAACGCCGCTGCCCGGCAATCCGTGGAGTTGGTGCATGATGTTTCCCGACGCCTTCACGGAGCGATGCGCAGCGCCGCAACTTGTCACAGCCGGCTTTCATCATGCCTTCCTCGACGTGGGCAACACATTCGGCGGCCCCGACGCGGTCGCCAAGCTCGCCGCCTTTCACGCCGAACTGGTCCGCCGTGGCCTGGCCATGAAGCCGGCGCTGATCGGGATCAGCCGGGGCGGCCTCTACGCCCACCGCTTCGCCGCCGACCATCCTGAAAAGGTGTCGGTAATCTATGGCGATGCCGCCGTCTGCGATTTCAAGAGCTGGCCGGGCGGCAAGGGAAAGGGCAAGGGCAGCCCCAAGGATTGGGCGGCGTGCATGGAGGCCTATCACTTCCCCGACGAAGCGGCGGTCCTCGCCTACCGCGGCAATCCGATCGACACGCTGCCGACCCTCGCGAAGGCGGGCATCGCGCTTGTGCATGTGGTCGGCGATGTCGACGACGTGGTGCCACCCGCGGAGAACGGGCTCCTGATCGAGGCACGCTATCGACAGCTTGGCGGCACGATCGAGTTCATCCACAAGCCCGACTGCGGCCACCATCCCCACGGCCTCGAAGACCCGGCCCCCGTCGTCGACTTCATCGTCGAGCACGCCTCCCCGGCCCGCTGACAGCTCGCTCGCTGATTACCGGCCCGCTATTTCAGGGCATCGGCGACCGACTCGGCCACCTGCTGCCCGAGCAGTTCATAGCCCTCGTCCTTGAAGTGCACGTCCTTCGGCCGCTGCATCTCGGCCAGCCGCGGCGTGATGAAGCCGAAGAGATCGTCGATCGCCACCCCCTGCTTCTGCATCAGTTCTGCCGCGGCGGCATTGCGTTCCACGATCGAAGCGGCGGTCTGCTTCTGCTCGGGGTTGTCCGGAATCGGCGTGGTGCTCGCCCAGACCAGCTTCGCGCCGGTCTGCTTCATCCGCTGCACGAGCTGCTCGAGCCTCGCCGTATAGTCGGCCACGGGCGTGCCGCGGTCGTGAATCCCGAAGTTGAAGTGGATCACCTCCCACTTCTCGCCGCCGGGATGATCGGCGAGCCACGCATCGATGTTCTTGATGCCGCTGGCCGTGGGGCCGCAGTTGGCGGGTGCCCGGTGCACGTTGGCCTTGCCGGAAAGCGCCTTACGAACGGCGAGCGTGTAGCCGCGGGAGACCGAGTCGCCGTCAGGCCAGAGGACGTTGCATCGTACCGTCTCCACAATTGACGGGCACCGGCCGTCGCTGGCGGCCGCACTTTCGTCGGGTCGTTTGGAAGCTGTCGCATCGTCGGCTAGATTCTGTCGACTCACGCAAGGATACCGCCATGTCCACCAAGGTCACGGACGACCCGTCTCAGCAGTCACGCGGCAGGCATGCCGGCTTAGCCACCTCGCCACGTCGTGGTCAGCAGTCCGCATCGCGCGGGTCGACTCTGCTTTTTGAAGACGCTCTCCCCGAGGACGATCACCCCGGCGTGAGCCGGCTCTACACCGTGGCGATGATGGCCGACGTGCTCCGCGTGCCGCGGGCGGCGGTGCGTCACTGGCTGCGGGGCGGCCTGCTCGAACCGGCGCGTCGATCGGGATCGATCGAGTGGTTCGAGTTTCCGCAGCTCGTCGTGGGCCGACAGCTCGGGCGACTGCTGGAGGCGGGGCTATCCCTGCGCGACATCGACACGAAGCTCGCCGGGCTCTCTCCGGGCGGCGCCGTCGAGGCGGCCCGCATGGCGGAGCGGATCGTGGCCGATGGACGGCGGCTGAGCATTCTCCACAACGATCGCCTGGTGGGCGCCGGCGGCCAGCTCCAATTGGGCTTCTATACGCACGGCCTCACGCCCGCCGATTCCAGGACGACGGCGCAGCCGACCGTTGCGACCGTGTCCATCACCGCACTCATTTCCGCGGACGAAACCCTCGCTGATGATCCGCGTGATCCGGCTTCCGTCGCCGACCTGCTCGACCTCGCCGCTGATCTGGAGGCCGCGGGCGGGCTCTCCGAGGCCGCCGAGGCCCTTCGGGCCGTGCTCCAGGCTCAGGGTCCGACGGCCCAGATCGTCTTCATGCTTGCCGAACTGCTCTATCGCGCAGGCGACCTCACCGCTGCCCGTGAGCGGTATTACGCCGCCGTGGAACTCGACGCCGATCACCTCGAGGCGCGGTCGAGCCTCGGCTGCGTGCTGGCGGAACTGGGCGAGCACGAACTGGCACTCGCCGCCCTCGACGGCGTGCTCCGCCAGCAGCCCGACTATGCCGACGCCCACTGGCACATGGCCGGCGTGCTACACGACGTGGGCCAAAAGCTCGACTCCCAGCGGCATCTGCGAACCTTCCTGGCGCTCGCGCCGGAAAGCCCATGGGCAACGATGGCGAGGGAGCGGCTGGCCGCCGCGGAATCGATCGTTACCTGACGACGGTCTCTTCGATTGAAGATTCCACGAGGGGTTGCCCCTGCCGTGGAGCCGGCCTTGCTGGCAAGCGCAGCCATGGATGGCGAAGCGTAGCCAGCATGGAGTGAGTGAAGGACAGCGGGCACCGATCCGCCCCAGGCGGATTGGTCGACGTAGCGAACGTCCGGCGAGGCGGCAGGGGCAACCCCGGCCCCGGCAAACGGAGACAGTGCGTCCAACGGATCGCGCGTCGTCAGTAAGCGCCCCATGGGCCGCGGACGGGATGCACGCCGAACTGCACCGTGTCGCTCGGCTGGTTGGGCGTCGGCATAAATCCCGCCCCGCCCGGCACGGCTCCCGGCCCCGGATACGGGCGACGGAACTGATGGTAGATCGGTGCCACGCGTGAACTCGGCACGCCCCAGCCGTATTCCGTCGTGAACTCGGCTGTCGGGGGCACGACGAGCGCCATCGGCCGCCCCACCCACGGGTCATACCACCCGCTGTGCCAGCTCTTGCCCTGGCTCCGCAGAAAGTATCGCTTCTCGTAGACACCCTCACCACCGGCGAGCGCTGCACGCGCAGCGGCGGCGAGACAAGCCACGACGAGCGCGGCAACGATCACCCGACCAACGACAACCTTCATGAACGGAACGCCTTCCTGTGTGTTTTGTGTGCTCGCGGCTCCCGACCGCTCACCACCAATACGCATGCACGTCAGTCCGCATACCCATCGCACCAGCCGGGCGAACATAGTGCCGGCGATGCTTGTAGAGAAACTCGTGGGGCATGAACGGCGGATACGTGTACCAAGTGTGGCCCACCCGTGGCGGCACCGGGCGGGGCGCGACGTAGAGCTGCGCACCGACGCCGGGATAGGCACCCGCAGGCACGGGGGGCACGTAGAAGTTGTAGAAGACGTCGGGCGTGGGGGCCTCCACGCCGCCATTGATCGGCGCGGCCGAGATCTGGCTTGTGGCCGTCAGCAACACGGCGACGGCCATGCTCTTGATGACGGTTTGCAGACTGGATGATGTCAGCATCGGATCACCTCGTGAGATCACGTCGTGGCTCTATTCCGGCCCACTGCCACCCGGAAGCTCAGGCAGCGGTCGTAACCGGGGCTAACGAGGAAGTTCGGCAAACCCAGGGATGCGTTATCAGTTGGGGGCTGCGGGCACTTCTCCCCTGCCCAGCAGTCAAAGTCCAGAGGCCCCCAATACCCAGGAAACGCCTGCTCAACCGGCAAACTCAACCCCTCTTGCCAATCACGGCCCGTCCGATCACAGTTTTGGCACCCGCACACGCCATGGCCAAATCCGCAAAGCCTCCGAAGAAAACCCAGGCAAAGCCCCCGAAGGAGGCTGCGGCAGCGCCGCCATCGGCCGACAGCGCTGCCGTGGCGGAGAGTCCGGCAAAGCCGCCGGCCACGGCAGCCAAGTCGCCAGCCAAGCGGCGGGCTACGGCCCAGACGCTCGCAGCCGGCCAGCGGGACATCTCAGTGAGCGAGTTCTTCGCCAAGAACCGCCATCTGCTCGGCTTCGACTCGCCCCGCAAGGCGCTGCTGACGAGCGTGAAGGAGGCGGTCGACAACTCGCTCGATGCCTGCGAGGAGGCGGGGATCCTGCCGGAGATCTGGGTGCACATCGAGCAGGTGGGCGACTCGGGCAACCGCTACCGCATGGGAGTCCAGGACAATGGCCCTGGCATCGTCAGCAAGCAGATCCCGCTGATCTTCGGCAAGCTGCTCTACGGCTCCAAGTTTCACCGGCTGCGGATGAGCCGCGGCCAACAGGGCATCGGCATCTCCGCCGCGGGCATGTATGGCGTGCTGACGACCGGCAAGCCGGTGAAGATCATCTCGAAGATCGATGCCAAGCACCCGGCCCACTATTCCGAACTGCGGATCGACACGAAGACCAACCAGCCCGAGATCTTGAACGGCAAGGGAGACGGCGTCGACATCCCCGCCGGCAAGGGCGGCGCGGAGTTGATGAAGAAGCACTCGATCGAGTGGGTTGCCGAGAACGACAGGGGCGACGCGATCGAGCACGGCACCCGTGTGACGATCGAGATGGAGGCGAAGTTCCAGCGGGGCCGCGGCAGCGTCGAGGAATATCTCGAGCAGACGGCGATCTCCAATCCCCATGCCCGCCTCCACTTCCAGGGCCCGGATGGCCCGGAGCGGATTTTCGAGCGGTCCACCGAAGACCTGCCGCCGGAGCCGAAGGAGATCAAGCCGCATCCCTATGGCGTCGAACTCGGCCGCCTCGTGACGATGCTGCAGGAGCATCCCAAATTCACGCTCGCGCAGTTCCTCACGCAGTCGTTCTCCCGCGTGTCGCATGGCACCGCGAAGAAGATCTGTGACATCGCGAAGCTCTCCACCAGAATCACCACGGGCAAGCTCGGTCGCGGTGAGGCCGACGCACTCTTCAAGGCGATCCAAGACACGAAGATTCCGCCACCCGCGACCGACTGCGTCGTGCCGATCGGCGAGCAACGGCTCCTGGCCGGCATCCGGCAGGTGGTGCCTGGCGAATTCTTCACGGCCGCAACCCGGCCGCCGGGGGTCTATCGGGGCAATCCGTTCGTGATCGAGGCGTCGCTGGCCTATGGCGGAGGGCCCTCCGCGCAGAAGATTACGCTCGACGCACTCGTGGAACTCGCAGGCGATAGCGATGCCCGCAGTCTGCGGCAGTTTCTCACCAGCACGTTCTCGGGCCTCGGCGGCGAGGCGGCCGACAAGATCCTCGACGAGGCCAAACTCGCACCTCGGCAGTCCCCCTCGAAGCTCAAGAAGCCGGCACTGCAGGCCCTGCACGGGGCGATGCAGCACGTCAACGCCGACGAGGGACAGAACATGACGGTGCTGCGGTATGCCAACCGAGTGCCGCTGCAGTTCCAGCCGGCGGCCTGCGCCGTCACGCAGACGATCCTCTCGACCAACTGGCGGTCCTACGGTCTCTCGCAGTCCCGAGGCAGCCTGCCGAGCGGCCCGGTGACCGTGATGGTACACGTGGCGAGCGTCTGGGTGCCGTTCACGAGCGAGTCGAAGGAGGCGATCGCCTCCTATCCGGAGATCCAGAAGGAAATCCGGCTTGCGCTGCAGGCGGTGGGACGCAAGCTCGGTATGTATCTCCGGCGCAGGCTTCGCGTGGCGCAGGAGGGACAGCGACGGAGCATCTTCCTGCGGTATCTCAAGGAGGTGGCCGGGGCGGTCTCCGTGATCAACGGCGTGAACCGCGAGAAGCTCTACGAGCAGTTGTTGGCGGTGGCCAAGAAGAAGACAGCCGAGGCCGACGTGAAGCTTGACGATCGCGGCAAGCCGATCGTGGATGAGGAGGAGCTCGAACTCGGCGACAACTGCATCATCGTGCCGCAGACCCTGCCGGGTCTGCCGGGAGCCGCCGCGGATTCAGATGCGGAGGAGGCCGGCGAGAAGAAGGCAGGGCGAGGCCGGAAGAAGAAAACGGCCGAAAAGAAACCGATCGCGCAGGAGCCAGTCACGGATAAACAGGCTGACGAACAGCCCGCCACCGCGAAGAATCCCCCCCCGAAGAAGTCCGCCGCGTCACCTCGAAAATCTGGCAAGCGCGGCCGAAAGTAAGCCGCCTGTCTCGCCCACCCGCAGGCGATATCCGCTCCAGCCCTGTCACAACTTCACGCCCCACACGACTCCACG
>JBILKZ010000098.1:0-14450 GCA_044376405.1 Pirellulales bacterium | reverse complement strand
TCGGAGTGCGACGCGACATGCGACTCCGCAGGCGTCCGCATCCGGCGGCACGGAACCGCACGAAACGCCAGAACCCGCGGCCACCACTCGGGTGAGCGCGGGCTCATCGGGAATCACGCCAGTTCTTGAAACTGGCCCAAGCCTATTGCTAGTGGGCAGCACAGGATTCGAACCTGTGACCTCTACGGTGTGAACGTAGCGCTCTAACCAACTGAGCTAGCTGCCCGACGACGTGCAAACGGAACGGAAAACACCGTTTTCCTGGCACGGAAAACGCATCAACTTTCGGTAGTCTACATCCGAGCACCCCGTGCGCAAAGTGCCGTAAAAGGAGCCCGACGTGAGACCCGCGGGGCACAGGCATACCGCCGAGGCAGCCGTTGCCATGTGCAGCCCACCGAACCATCACGCGGTGACCGCCGTAATGAGGGAGTTCGCATCGGTGGCCACATACGCCGGTGCGATGTGCCCCGGCATGCGTCCCCTCGCAGCGTCGGGGTTTTTTATTGGCACCGTGACGCGATAGCCGCCCTACTCAAACACGACCCGCTCAAACGTCACGAGAATTTGCCCGGTCTCACGCCCGCCGTCAAACGACTCCGGCAACGGCTTGTCGACTGGCACAAAGCAGAGTCGCCGGGTGGTCTCGTACACCTCGTAGATACCGCGGTAGTGCGTGCCGCGGGCATTTTCGACCGACCCGCGGCTGCTTTTGAGTTCGATGGTTTTCGGGCTCTTCGTAGGATCGATCGTGCTCGTGCCCTCGGCAATGGTTTTGCCGTTGGACAACATACTCCAACTCCCGTCGAGTCCGTTTACCACTGTGACGCGAGCCACCACGGGATCGGCGTTGGTGTTGCCATTCGCCACGATGCTGACCACCCGCCACTCTCCAGCCAAGAGCGAACGGTCAGCCTTGATTGCCTCTTCCTTATCACTGGTGTCCGCTGCCAGCGCGCAAGCAGAAGTCGCGGCAATCACCAAGAAGAACAGAGCCCTGGGGCACCAGACACGCTCGTATGACGCGATCATGCGCCGCCCTCACGCCGTGGGCGGATCAGCAGGCGGATCGAACCGGGGAGCCGACACACTCCCGGCTCCGACGACGTCGTCGTCAAACCGCCTGGCCGGCCGGGCCGGTCGCACGTCGCGTCCCTCGAGATGGGCCGACACGTCGAGATCGCGGGAGATCGTGGCCCACTGCTTCCGCAGTTCGGCGATGCTCTGGCCGACCGAACGCCCCACCTCCGGCAGTTTCTTGCCGTAGAGCATCACGGCCAACGCGCCGATCACGACGATCTCAAGAGGACCAAGTCCAAACATCGATGCCGCCTTCAGACTTCAGGGGAAGAGATGGCCGCGAAAAGCAGCCGCCAGCTCAGCGATGGCTCTCGACACGACCGGAATCGTGGGCGCGGTCAGCATGCGATGCGTGCGAATCATCTTCCACGCCCTGCACGCCGCGTTTGAATTCCACGATTCCTTCGCCGAGCGATCGCATCACCTTCGGCAGCCGCGAACCAAAGAGAAGGAGGATCACGCCGGCAACGATCATCAACTCGACCGTACCGAGGCCCATGAATGCAAGCAGCGGGGTCACGTGATGGCTCTCCATGCTGAAAGAAGGTTCTGACAACTCAAGTCTAACCCCGCGGGTCTGTGGGTCAAATTCCTGTTGTCGGAAGGATTCCGATTATCCTGCGTGAACCGGCAGGATTCACCGCGGTGGCTGGCTGGGAACGCCGGCGATCGGCATGGTCTGCCGATGCATCGGCAGATGCCGGTAGTAGACCTCGAGCGTCATCGCCGCCATGGCCGTCGCGTAGACGCGGCCCCCATGACCGCCCCAGACAGGATCGGGATCCCAACTCCCGTCGAGCCCGCTCGACTCGCGGCGTTGCAGCGGCAGAAGCGCCGCCTGCAGCTGCCTGTTCCATAAATCCCACTGCGGGCCACCAGCATGAAACGACGCCACCGTGGCGTAATACCATGCATAGGCGTTGGGGCTGCGGGTTTCCGGAAGCGATCTCGCCAACATTTCGACCGCCTCACCCGCGCAGGGATGGTCCGCTGGCATGCCGAGAAACAGGCGGCATGCCAGAGCCTCGGCCGTCATCGCCACACTGGGCCGCTCGCCGGGCCGATAGGCCGCCAGCCCACCAGCCCGCCCCGACGAGACACTCTGGAGAAATGTCCGGGCCCGAGCCTCTGCAGACTCCATCCCGGTCAGTCCGGCCTGCCGGGCGCTTGTCAGCAGCATCACCTGCCAGCCCAACTGGCTCGTGTCGCCCTTGTCGCCCGCGGCATACCGCCACCCGCCGGTGCTCGGGCTCTGCATCGAGAGCGTGTATCGCACCGCTTTTTCCAGCGGCGGCCGCAGTGCCGCGTCGCCGGTCATCGCGCAGCATTCCGCCAGGGCGATCGCGGCCATGCCATGGCAATAGAGCGCCGCGAAAAATTCGGCGTCGCCCGCCAGGGAGCCATCTGCCCGCTGGCGATCCACGAGAAACCTGATGCCGCGGGCCACGGTTTCCGAAGAGGGCCCCTCCTGGTGCGTGTTGCCTGCTCCCAGAAACGCCAACAGCGCGAGCCCTGTCACGCCGTGATCGCTCTTGGCCCCAACTCCATGGCGATGATGCCCCGGCACCGACCGCTCCACACCCCCTCCATGGCGGGCGGCATTCCATCGCCCATCGGCCGACTGCGCCGCCGCCAGCCAGGCGAGCGCCGCCTGTACCGCCCGCTCGGTCTCCACCGAACCGCCCCGCGCCGCAGCAGCCGCAGACCGCCGGCCCGCCACGCGGTCGGCGTAGATTGGTGGCACTGCGCTCGGAGCGGCTGCCCCGCCAGCCACCGGCGGAGCAGGGGAGTGGTCCACTCCGGCCGACGCTGATGCCGCCTCCACGGTCGCCAGTTCCGTCTGCTCCGGCGTTTCGGAGTGGGGTTCTTCCTGGGCCTCGTCCTCACTGGCCACCGCCAGCAGCGGCACGTGATCAACCGGCGGAGCGACCGGTTCTTCAGCCGTTGCACTGCGAGTGGCTGCCTCCAGACCGGCCACGTCGATGCCATCCGCGACAGGCTCCGCCGCGATCGACGAACCGTCAGCGGCCAGCACTCGATCTTCAGCCGGGTCCTCGGCCGCCACAACCACCATCGTCATGGGACCGCTATCGCTCCGCCCCCACGAGGCCGGCGACAGGCCACCGAGGCAACTGCAGACCGCCGCCACCGCCGCGTGCAGCACCACCGACAGCAGCACGCACTTCGGCAGCGTGTGCGACTGCAGCCATTTCGTCCGCACGATCACCGCCAGCGACACCCCTGCCACCGCAGCGAGCACTGCCCAGACGATTCCGCTCGTGTGCATGGCCGGCCACCATCACCTTCTGATGGTGCCAGCAGCGGCCACCTTCGGCCGCACCGAGATCGCCACCCTGGTCACACCCGCCGTCCGGCAGGCCTCGTAGACCTCCGCCATCCGTCCGTGTGGCACGGCATTCTCGCCACGAATCATCACCGCCAGATCGGGCCTGCCTGCACGCAATCCCGACAGCCTCGCTGCGAGATCAGCCATTGCGACATCATCGCCCGCCAGCCGTAGCCCACCCGACGCCTCCACCTCCAGGATCTCCGGACGGGCACCATCCACCGCAGCGGCACTGCCCGCCTCGGGCAGATCGAGGTCAAACTTCCGCTCGTCGCCCGAAAACTTCGTGGCGCACATGAAGAAGATCGTGAGCACGAGCACGACGTCGATCATCGGCGCGAGGTTCGGCGCCGGATCCTCGTCTTCGGAGAGTCGCACCAGCGGCATGGCTCACCCTGCGGCGCGGCGTTTCGTCTCGCCCAGCGCCTCCTGCGAGATCTCGTCGATCACCTGCTGGCAGGTTTCGTCGAGCCGCATCGCGAGCCGGTCGACGCGGCTGGTGAAAAACCAATGGAGCACCATGGCGGGAATGGCCACGAGCAGGCCCATCGCGGTTGTGATCAGGGCCTCGCCAAACCCCCGGGCCAGCAGGTCGGGCCGTCCCATCGCACCGGCACCGGCCACGTCGTTGAATGATCGGATCAGGCCAAACACCGTGCCGAGGAGCCCGAGCAGCGGCCCCACGGTCGCCACGCCGTTGAACACACGCCGGTAGCGGCGAAGGTGATTCACCTCCCGCTCGCAGGCATCGATGGCCGCCTGCTCGATCTCCACGGCGGGCCGGCCCCAGCGGCGGACGGAGGCGGCAAACACCTTGGCGGCCGGGCTGCCGTTTTCCTCGCAGGCATCGAGCGCCTCGCCGCGGCTGATCTGCCGCGACTGCAGCTGCTCGATGAAACGGGCTGCGAACAGCCGCGGCACCACCCGCCCGGTCCGTAGGCTCACCATCCGCTCAATGCCAAACACGGCCAGCGCGAAGGAACAGCCCAAGAGCGGCACCATCAGGATGCCACCGTCCCGGATCGTCGCCAGCAGATTGCCCGTGGGGATGAGCGTGTCGCCGGCAGGGGGTGCGTCGGCCTGCGACGCTTCGGCAGCTGATGCGGGAGCAGCCGCCATGCGGATCGCGTCGCGACCGCCGGCCTGAGCGGCATCCGATCCAGCCCAGGCCCGCGGCCCTTGGGCATTTGCAGCCGCTGGCAGCAGCACGCAGGCCATCACAAGAACAGGCCCAACCACCCGCGCGGTGCGGACCGACTGTGGCAACTGCCGCGCGGAGATGGTTTGCCCTCGCGTTGTCATGGGAGAGAGGCCCGCATACGACGGGCCATGTGATTCCATTCCCTCGGAACACTCCCCCGCCTGTGGTAGGATCGACACGCGATCCCCCCACCAACGAGCATCACCGTCACGCCCACTCCCACCGGCACATCCCGCAACGGCCGGCGGCTAAAAGTTCGCGTCGCAGCCGGTGTCGACATCGCCGACCATGTGGAGATGGTCGTGGTCGATATACACCACTTCCTGACAGTCTTCGTCCACCAGCGTGTGGGGCACCGGCCACCCAATCCGCTTCACTTCCTGGAAGTAGATCGTGCACTTGTAATGGGCATGGTGCAGCTGGGCGGGCCCAGCGAGCGGATAGTGTCGCGGTGGATCCATGTAGTCGGCGATCTTGCACTTCGAGATCCGCACGTGGTTCCGCTGGATCTCATAGAGGAACGGCCAGTTGCCCTGGACGGGACGGGCCTTCTCGAGCGCCCGCATCACCTCGTCGTCGCTCGGTTCGTCGAGGGCTTCGCACGGTCCACCGGGCGGGATCGGGCCCAACACCGGGGCACGCTCGTAGCGTTCGTAATTCCAGAACTGATCTTCCTTCTGCTTTTGGATGTAGACAGGCACAGGAATCGGGAAGGCCAGGGGGCCAAGATTCGGTCCCTGAGAGGTGAGCCAGAAGCAGCCGCTCTGTGTCGCCGAAACCACCGCCACAACCAATGCCAGCGAGACGAACCGTGCTCGAACCTTCATGGACAAAACCTCCTGCGGTGATCCGGCGGCGGTCAGCAGACCGACCCTGCAGGATGTATCGACTCTGCGGCCTCCCAACTTGCGGAATTTTCGGATTGGGAAGGAAAGAACGGTCAGCGGACATCGACCGCGCATGAAAAAACCACTCCCCCGGGCCTGCGGGGGAGTGGTTCTGTGCGATTCGGAGGCCCCATAGCGGCCTTTTCCAGCCTAGCGATGGTGGCTGTGAACGTGCCGCTCGTCGAAGTCGAGCCACCACCAGCCGTCGTCCCACTCGAGCGAAACCCGCCGCCAGCCGAGCGGCACCTGCGGATAAGGGTAGAACGGACCGATGTAAGGCCAGGCCGTCGGGGAATACTGGGTCGGATACTGCACGGCCGCCACGTTGGGCGAGGCAGCATAGCTGGGCCATGCGTAGTTGGGCATGTTGGGGCCGTCAGCACGTCCGGGGATCGGCGGCATGCCGACGCCCGTGCCGCCCATCGGCATCGGGCCTCCCGAATAGCCGGGGCCGCCGCTGGCGTAGCCACCCGTTCCAGCCTGACCGCCACTGGCATAGCCACCGTCGGCCGGACCGCCATTCACGGGACCACCTTCGACGACCCGCATCGAGCCGGGCACCATCTGGCCATCAGCCACCGGCCCCTCATACCCGTTGGGCGATGGCAGATGCATCGGATCTGCCGCCATACCGCCCCGCATCGACGTCCGCTGCACGGGGCCACGCATGGCCGTTCTGGGATCGCGGCCCGCCCCCTGTATCGGCTGCGGACGTGCCTGGCCGGCCGCGGGCTGCATGGACCGATTTGGTGTCATGGCAAGAGGACGGGGAGAATTCGGTGTTTGTCGGCCACCGGCGTTGCCCTGCGGCCTCGCCGTGGGAGCCAACGCCTGGGTGAGCTGCACCTGGGCTTCCTGGTCGCTGAAGCCGAGCAGACCGCGGGGGGCCGACTTGGCCTCGCCTGCGGCCTGGGATGCTTCAGCCAAGGCTTTTGCCGCTGCGGCAGGCGTCGGGCCCTTCTTGGCCGCTGCGGGGGAGGGCATACCGACCACTCCCCATGCCGAGGAGGGCATGCTGAACGCCGGCGTTCCGCCGGCCGACTCGGCCTGCTTCCCGATGGCGAGCCGATTGACCACACGCTCCACGCCAGGAGTGTTTTCGGCAAGGCTCACGGCGGCTGCCAGTTGCTTTTGATCAGCAACCCGGCCCTCGAGCCACACGGTACCCGACTTCGCCTTCACGTTGACCTTGTAACCGGCCAAAGACCCCGATTCCCGCAGCTTCGCGGCAACGGACCCCGCCAGATCATCGGCTCGTGCCGCCGGCAGGACGAACGATGTGCCGACCACGGCCATCACGAATGCGGATCTCAGAATGGACATGCATGGCTCCTTGGATCGATGCGGCTGCGGCCCGCACAAAAGCTGCTGAAGGCCCTTCGGGAAAGTGTCAGGTACGCACACCCAACCTCTGTCCCGGAATCTATTCGGCGCACGATCATGCCGAAGGGGAGTTTTTTTCCGCGCCCAACGAAAACACCGACAATCCCGGAAGACTGCGCCGGCCGGGCAAGAAGGACGGCTCGGGAACGGAATGGCCAGGCGATTGCACCGCACCCCAGGCCCAGCAGGCCACCCCTGGAGCCGAGCCCAGCAGGCATGCGCGTCGCGAAACCAGCTACCGAAAATCGATGATGGCGATGAGTGTCATCAGCGTGAGCGTCACGGCGCACGCGGCGCTCGACCCAGGCCCGAACTGCAGGCTCCAGCCACACACTCCGCCGACGACAACGAGCGACAGGAGGCAGAGCCACTGACCGCCCCGTTCATACCGGGTACCCTCCGACAACCTGGCGGAGGCGGCAGCCGCGATCCCGAGAATCTGAATGACGCCCAACGTGCAAAGCAGGGGGCTGACGGCGGTTGCGAAAAGCATCATGCCGGCACACTAGCGAACCAACCACCAGCTCCGCAAAGCCAGTTTCCCTGCACCCGCCACGGTCACTTGCCCTCGAGCAACGCGTCGATCTTCTTCTCGAGCTCCGTGATCACGACATTGCGGTCGACGACCTTGCCCTCGGCATCGAGCAGGATCATCGTCGGCAGCGTCAACACCCCCAGCTCTTCGGCCAGGCGACCATCAAGGCCACCCGCCTCATGCAGCTGCGGCCACGCGATCGGCTTGGACTTCAAAAACTTCTCCAGTTGCTGCTTGTCGGAATCGAGCGCGATCCCGACGACGGCAAACTTCTTCGGCCCATACTTCGCGGCCAATTCCCGGATTTGCGCCATGTCGACCTTGCACGGCTCGCACCATGTGGCCCAATAGTGCACGAGTACGGGCGTGCCACGCAGCGATTCAAGCGACACCTGCTTGCCATCGGTCGCCACGCCTGAGAGAGCCAGCGGCTTGCCCACGCTCTCCAGCCGACGGGCCGCCCCCCGGGCCTTCCGCGCGGGAACAGATTCCGGAAAATTCTTGATGATCGCGGCATAGCGATCGAGCGCCTCCCGCTCCTTGCCGGAGAATTCGTCGGCGATGCCCATCTGCAGCATCGCCTCAGCCGCATCGGGCGAGGCGGGATACTTGGCAACGAAAGCCTGCAGCTCCTCGAGCCAGGCAGCCTGTACTTTGTCGACATCGACGCCCGGCTGCTGCATGTTGGCGGCATACCGAGCCTGCGCCAGGCGAAACACGACAAACCCGGCCAGCGACTCATCCGCAGCCACCACCGTAGCCAACTGCTCCAACTTGGCGGTGCCATCGGAGAGCGAGCCGTCCTGCACACCCGCAGCCAGCGTCTCCGCGTATTGCTTCACCCAGAACGGCCGCTCGGCGGCTTCGGCAGTCTCGACAACCTGCCCGAGAATCGCCACCTGCTCCTCGGTCAGCTTCTTGCGGCCGTCGGCGTCGGCGGCAGCGAGCTTCGACTCCAGATCACGCAGCCTGCCCAGCAACGGCTTGAGCCGTTCGCTCGACTGAGGGCCCGCATCCGACTGCTGGCCAGCCCCCACCCTGGGCGTAAAAAAGCCTACCGCCTCGGCCACATCACCCTGTTCCCCCGACACTTGCGGCGCTGCCACCGGCCGCCACGCATCACCGCACCGCACCAGCGATCCGACGAAAAGCTGACCGTTGCGAGTCCCGCTTTCGACGATCGCCATGACGTTGTCATAGGCAAGCACGTCCCGAGCCACCCCATCGCTGCCGGCCGGCAGCGTGCCTGCGGGCTGGGGCGTCATCATCGTGCTCCACTTCGCCTCGGGGCCCAACTGCTTTTGCGACGCGGCGATGCGGGCAAATTCGGCCGGAGCCGCCGCCACGCGTTCCAGCAACTCGGCAAGCCGCTGGCCCTCGAAGCCCGCCGCCTCGAGATCCGCCTTGGTGGGCAAGAGCCGCTGGAAGGCGGCCGCATCACGCGACTTGATCGCCTCAACGAGCTCCCGGCAGACTTCCTCCGCAGAGATCGCCTTCCAGGCATCGATCACTCCATTTTCGTCTTCATCGACGCCCCACCGGCTGCCGGCGGAGTTGAGCCAGCGAGACTGGTCGACCTTGGCGTTGTGGTTGGAATCGATGTCGCGAAAGACCTCGATGCCATCCTTGTAGTAGCTCCAACGATCCACCACTCGGTCGGCGTTCGTGTCGGCGAAGATCCTGAGGATCTCGCCGGTCGCCCCGCGGACGACGAATGCCGACGCCGTCCCCGCCTTCTCGGTCTTGATGGTGGCATTCTTGGCGGCATCGCCTTCCGGCCGGTCGTAGTCCACGTCCTTCTGACTGGGACGCAGGCCGAGGGCGTATTCAACCGTGGGGCCGGCAGCCTCGACGGGGGCCACGAGGCTGACAATCCCCAGGCATCCAGACACCATGCCTGGCAGAAAACCGCGGAAAAACAACGCTTTGGCGGCAGCGGCTCGCATCATCGACATGATCACGTTCCTCTTTGGTTGGAGTTTCCGCACAACCTACCGAGAACGTCGCGTTGCGCCTGCCCCATTTTTCAGCTCCAGCAGCCCCCGCCGCAACAGGCTTGCCCCCTTTGAAAACGCCCCGCCTGCATCTACACTTCGGAGGTTGTTCCCGCCGGCGGGAATAGCGCCGTTTCCCGCGCGCGTAGCTCAGTTGGTTAGAGCGCTACCCTGATAAGGTAGAGGTCCCAAGTTCGAATCTTGGCGCGCGCATTCCATAGAAAGCCGGGGACGTAGCTCAATTGGGAGAGCACCGCCTTTGCAAGGCGGGGGTTGAGGGTTCGATCCCCTTCGTCTCCATTTCCGCCTCGAGCCCCCGCCGGCTTCCCCACAGCCTTGTGGGCATCCATGAACGACCACGTCACCGGTCTCGCGCCGCGGGGCATACTCGAAGCCACGCTCGCCAAACACTGCGGAACCGCTGACGGTCCGAAGGCGGCAGGGGAGGCCCGGCAGTTGATGGCCGTCACGATTCTGGACATCGTCGGCCTGAAGGCGGTCAACGAACGGGATGGCTTCCTGGCTGGCGATGCGGTGCTTCATGCCGCTGCCGAACGGCTGCGGCAGGCCGCAGGCTCCGCAATCCTGCTCGCCCGACTCGGCGGCGACGAACTCGTGGCCTTATTTCTCGGCGCCCAGGCCGGAGAACAGGCCGCCCTGGCGGCCCGGGCTCTTGCGGATCGATCGGTTCAGCCGCCGCTGCGGGCGGCCTTCGAGGTGGCCTCTGCCGGCGACACGCCCGCCACATTGATTCATCGCCTCTATGCAACACTGCGGCGATGCTGAATAATCGGCCGTTTCCCCCTTGGCAGCAGCCTGCGGACTTCGCGGCTGCCACCCTCCCCGCTCATTCCCGCCCTCCAAGCACCGGATTCTCAATGTCTTCTGACAGCGTCCCTGCGTCTCCCTCCCACGGCCTGCCCGCCGCCGACGGCTACCGCCGCAGCGACATTCGCAATGTCGCCATCATCGCCCACGTCGACCATGGCAAGACCACGCTCGTCGATTGTCTGCTGCGCCAGAGTGGGCAGTTCCGGGCCAGCCAGCTTTCCGGGGAGCGGATTCTCGACTCCAACGACTTGGAAAAGGAGCGTGGCATCACGATCCTCGCCAAGAACATCGCCGTCGAATGGAAAGGCGTGAAGATCAATCTCATCGATACGCCTGGCCACGCCGACTTCGGCGGCGAGGTGGAGCGGGTGCTCCGCATGGCGGACGGGGCTTTGGTGCTTGTTGATGCAGCTGAAGGCCCGATGCCGCAGACCCGCTTCGTGCTCGGCAAGGCTCTGGAGAGCCGGCTCCGCCCCGTCGTGGTGGTCAACAAGATCGACCGCCCCGACGCCCGACCGCTTGAGGTGCTCGACGAGATCCTCGGGCTGTTCCTCGAACTGGGTGCCGACGACGACCTCGCCGACTTTCCGTTCGTCTACGCCTCGAGCCGTCACGGCTTCGCCTCGCACGATCCGTCGGTGCGGGAGGGGACGATGGAGGCGCTGCTCGACCTCGTCCTCGAGAAGATCCCAGGTCCGGCCGTGGATAGAGACGCTCCCTTGCGGATGCTTGTGACCACGCTCGGCTGGTCCGACTACGTGGGCCGGATCGCCATCGGCAGGATCGAGTCGGGCAAGCTCACCAAGGGTGCTTCCGTCATGCGATCGACCGCAGCCGCCGGCCTGTTGAATGCGAAAGTGCTGGGGCTTCAGGTGTTCGACAAACTGGGCCGCGTCGACGTCGAGGAGGCGACCGCCGGCGACATCGCCGCCGTCAGCGGAATCGAAGACGTGGAGATCGGCGACACGATCTGCTCCGCGGAAGACCCACGGCCGCTGCCGCGGCTTTCGGTCGACGAGCCGACCCTGAGCATGGTCTTTGGGATCAACACCTCGCCGCTGGTGGGGAAGTCGGGCAAGTTCCTCACCACCCGGCATCTCCGCGACCGGCTCGCGAAGGAGCTGGAACGAAACGTCGCCCTGCGGGTCGATCCAATCGAGGGTTCGGAGCAGTTCTCCGTCTCGGGCCGCGGCCTGCTGCATCTCTCCGTGCTGATCGAGACGATGCGGCGCGAGGGCTACGAGCTCTCCGTCGGCAAGCCCCGCGTCATCCTTCGCAAGGAGGACAACAAGACGCTCGAGCCCTTTGAGACCCTCGTCGTCGAGGTGCCGCACGACAAACTCGGCCCGGTGATGGAACTCACCGGCTCGCGCCGCGGCCAGCTTGTGCACATGGGCTCACGCGGTGAGTTTGCCCACGCCGTCTTCTCGATTCCCGCCCGGGGCCTGATCGGCCTCCGCACCCGCGTGCTCAACGCCACGCAGGGCACGGCCATCATGCACCACCGCTTCGAAGCCTGGCGCGAACTCGAGGGGGATGTATCGGGGCGGGCCAACGGCGTGCTCGTGTCGATGCTCCCGGGCAAGGCGGTGGCCTTCGGGCTCGACGGTCTGCAGGAGCGGGCCGATCTCTTCATCGAGCCGGGCGACGAGGTCTACGAAGGGATGATCTGTGGAGAGAACGCCCGCAGCGACGACATGGTCGTCAATCCCACGAAGGAGAAGAAGCTCACGAACATGCGGGCCAGCGGCAGCGACCGCAACATTCTCTTGAAGCCTCCCCGGCGGATGTCATTGGAGGAGGCGCTCGAATACATCGAGGAGGACGAAGTGGTGGAGGTCACGCCGGCCGTCATCCGCCTCCGCAAGATCCTGCTCTCCGAGCACGAGCGGCGGAAGGTCTCGCGGCAGAAAGCCCCGGTCTGACAACCGCTACAGTTCGTAGACGTGACCGGGCCGGACCAACTCCACGTTGGCCAGCCCGAGGCTCTGGAGTTCCCTGGCGATCTCGGCCGCGTACCGCGCCTTGCGGTGCACCACGATCCAGCGGACCTGCCGCGACAGCTTCCCGATCTCAGCGGCGAAGGTGGCGGTGCTAAGGTGCCCGGTGATGGTGGCCAGTTCTGCGAGCGAATTTGGGAAACTCGCCTCGAGAAAGACTGCCTTGAGCCGGTCGAGCGAGGCGAGATGCTGCCAGAATTGTTCGGTGGGTCCGGTGTCGGAAGGGAAGGCGACCACGGTCTGGCCGTCGTCGACTACCAGCCCAGTGGTATCAACTCCGTGCGACACCGGCACGGGAGTGATGGTGAGGCCGGCTCGGTTGATTGGCTGCAGCGGCTCGATCGCCGTCGTCCTCACGAAGGCATCGCTGGGCCGCGACAAGCCGATGAAATCCGGCCACACCCGGCCGTTGAACATGTCGCCATGGAGAAAGCCGAGCACCTCCCGCGACGCCAACACCTCGACGCACTCCGGGCCCGGCTCGTAGACGTTTTCCAGGAAGATCGGCAACGTGGCGATGTGGTCCATGTGTTCGTGGGTGATGAAAACGTGCTTCACCCGCTGCTGCCGACGCAGGTCGGCAAGAATGCCGATCGCCCCGGCGTCGATCGCCACCTCGTCGTTGATGAGAAACGACACGAGAAACTGCAGGTCAGATTGGGGAGTGGACGAGTTCAGCAGTTCGATACGCATGAGATCAGTGGTTTTTGTTGGCGGTCGCCGGAGGCCGGCCGAAGAGAATAACTGACGACCGCGAGGTTCACATGGAGAAAAAATCGCGGATCCGCTGGAAGATGTCCTGCGACTCCGGGCTGGCCCGATCGACCGATGCCATGGCCTGGGCTCGCTCGCTCTGACGCACCTGCAAGGCCGACCCGAGCTGTTCCACGAGGTTGGGCTGGGCCGCGAGAATCCTCCGAAACGACTCCTTCCCTACCTCCAGCAGCCGGGTTTCGACGAGGGCGGCGACCGTGGCCGACCGCGGGGCACCTGTCATCAGCGACATTTCGCCGAAATAGTCCCCGTCCTCGAGCGTGGCCAGCCGTACGGGCGGCGCCCCTTCCTGAAGGACCGTGACCTCGACGCGACCGCTCATGATCACGAACAGGCTGTTGCCTGGATCCCCCTGGCAAATCACCGGTTCACCGGCGGCATAGACCCGCTCGACGTTCTCCTCCGCCAGCCGGCCAATCTGCTCCGGCGTGAGCGGGCCGAGCATGCCGATCCGTTGCAGGCTGCTGACACGTCGTTCGACGGCCGTCTCCTCCGACTCGATGACGGGCGGCGGCAGCTGGGTGATCCGGATCTGCTGCGTGGCCACCGGAATCTCGATCCCATGCCGGGCGAAGGCATACCAGATCCGGTCGCGGGCCATGCCGTCCACGCGGTCACGCTTGTCGAAGTCGGTGGTAAAAAGCCGGACCCAGTACTCGACGCCCCGCTCCTTGAAATCGTTGGTGACCACCGACGGCGCCGGCTGCTCGAGCACGCCGAAGCTGCCACGAACGGCATCGACGATGATCCGCTGCACACGCTGGGGCGAGACATCGTAGGGTGCGACCACGTAGAGCGATCGACGCGACCATGGCTCGGGCTTGGTGAAATTACGGATCGACGCCTGCGCGAGCTGCCCGTTGGGGATGATCACATAAGCCTCGTCGAGGGTGATCACCTTCGTGGCCCGCCAGTTGATCTCCACCACCTTGCCAATGTGGGCGGGATTGGTGTCGTATTGGATCCAATCTCCCAGCTCGAACGGATGTTCGGCATGGATCGCCAGTCCGGCGAAGACGTTGCCAAGAGTATCCTTGAGGGCGAAGCCGAGCACCGCCGTCAGGACCGCCGATCCGGTGAATAGGTTCTCGGCCCGCACGCCCGCCTCGAAGAGAATGGCGATCAGAGCGGCCACAACCGTCATCAGCCGCAGCACGTCGAGAAAGATCCGCGGCATGGGTTTGCTGACGCGCTCCCATCCAGACACTGCGAAGATCAGCAGCACCGACTGCAGGAGCGATGCGAGCAGAAAGAAGCGAATGCCAAACGCGGCTATCTTGGGAGCGTCGATGGCGTCGGGAAACAGCCACGCCACCGCGAGTGGCAGGGGGGCCAACAACAGCAGGGTGACCGGCCCCCACGACAGCCACCGACGGCCCTTTGGCGCTGTGAAAACGAAGAGCGAGAGCGCCACCAGC
>JBILKZ010000202.1:0-4883 GCA_044376405.1 Pirellulales bacterium | reverse complement strand
GCGATGAAGGACTGGGCGATCGAGAAGGGCGCCACCCACTACGCCCACGTCTTCTATCCGCTCACGGGCATCACAGCCGAGAAGCACGACTCCTTCCTCTCGCCGACGGGCGATGGCCATGCGATGGCCGAGTTTTCTGGCAAGGAACTGATTCAGGGCGAGCCCGACGCCTCGAGCTTCCCGTCAGGCGGCCTCCGCGCCACCTTCGAAGCCCGCGGGTACACCGCCTGGGATCCGACCAGCCCGGCCTATATCCTCGACAATCCCAACGGCACCACGCTCTGTATCCCGACCGCCTTCTGTTCGTGGACGGGCGAGGCCCTCGACAAGAAGACGCCGCTCTTGCGGTCGATGCAGGCCGTCGACAAGCAGGCCCGCCGCGTCCTCGCGGTGCTTGGTCACAAAGACGTCGGTCAGGTGACGGCTTCGGCCGGGCCCGAACAGGAATACTTCCTCATCGACCGGAATTTCTTCTTTGCCCGTCCCGACCTCGTCGTCACCGGCCGGACGCTCTTCGGTGCCAAGCCGCCGAAGGGGCAGGAGTTCGAGGATCAGTATTTCGGGGCGATTCCCGAGCGAGTGCTCGCCTGCATGCTCGAAGGGGAGCGGGAACTCTTCAAGCTCGGCGTGCCGGTGAAGACGCGGCACAACGAGGTGGCACCCTCGCAATACGAGATTGCGCCGCTTTATGAAAACGCCAATATCGCCACCGATCATCAGCAGACGATCATGCAGATGCTGACGAGGGTGGCGCAGAAGTACGGAATGGCCTGCCTGCTGCATGAGAAGCCCTTCGCGGGCATCAATGGCTCGGGCAAGCACGTCAACTGGTCGATCGGCTGCAAGCTGGGCAACCTGCTCGAGCCGGGCGAGACGCCCCATGCCAACATGCAGTTCCTCGTGTTCTGCGCGGCGGTTATCCGGGCCGTCCACATGCATGGCGACCTCCTGCGGTCGGTCGTGGCTGCCAGCGGCAATGATCACCGCTTGGGCGCCAACGAGGCTCCGCCGGCGATCATCTCGATCTTCCTCGGCGACCAGCTCTCCGACGTCTTCGAGCAGATCGAAAAGGGGAAGGCCACCAGCAGTAAGTCGAGCGGCACACTGACCGTGGGCGTCGATACGCTGCCGTCGCTGCCGAAGCATGCCGGCGATCGCAACCGCACCAGTCCCTTTGCCTTCACTGGCAACAAGTTCGAATTCCGGGCGGTCGGTTCCAGCCAGTCGATTGCCGGGCCACTCGTGGCCCTCAACACCATCGTGGCGGAGAGCCTCGACTACATCGCCGACGAGCTGGAAAAGGCCACGGGTGGCGACGCCGCGAAGGTCACCGGTGCGATCGAGAAGCTGCTGCAGAAGATCGTTGCCGAGCACAAGGCGGTGATCTTCAATGGCAACGGCTACTCCGCCGAGTGGCAGGAGGAAGCAAAGCGTCGCGGGTTGCCCAATCTGAAGGCCACGCCCGAGGCGCTCGACGTGCTGGTTTCACCGAAGAACATCGCCCTCTTTGAGAAGTACGGCGTGCTCTCGGAGCGGGAGATGCGGAGCCGGTACGAAATCTACTTGGAGCGGTACTGCAAGGACATCAATGCCGAGGCGAATTCGGCTGTGCAGATCGCCAAGACGATGATTCTGCCCGCCGGCTACCGCTACCAGGGCGAACTGGTCGACACTGCATCGAAGCTCAAGAGCCTTGGGCAGACGGTGCACATGGGCACGCTCGACAAGCTCACGAAACTGGTCGGCACCTTTGAGCAGCGGATTGAGACCTTGGAGAATACGATGGCCCACACTGGCCATGATCTCCGCGGTGAAGTCAAGCACTTCCATGACGATGTGATCCCGGCGATGGTGTCGCTACGGGAGACGGCTGACCAGATCGAGACGATCTTGCCGGACGATCTCTGGCCGCTGCCGACCTACCGCGAGATGCTGTTCATCAAGTGACGCATCAGGAACCGTCCCGCGCAGACCTTGTCTCCGCAGTCGCCGCTGAATGCGAGCGGCTTGGACTGGTCGTATCACCCGAAGCTGTGCCGAGGCTCGCCGCGTATGCGGCGAGCCTCTGGTCTTGGAACGAACGGCTCAACCTCACCCGGCACACCGACGTGGAGAAATTCGTCTCCCGCGATGTGGCTGATGCGGTGGCGATCGCCCCTCATATCGCGTCTGGCGCCCATGTGCTCGATGTCGGCACCGGCGGCGGCGTGCCCGGCGTGCTCCTGGCGATCCTGCGGCCCGATCTGCGGGTCGAGCTCTGCGACAGCGTGAGCAAGCGCGCCCGGGCCGTCCGGGAGATCGTCGCGGAGGTTGGCCTGACGATCCCGGTGCACGAGGGGGCCGCGCAGCCTCTGGTGGCTGCGGCGGCAGAGGCTGGCGAGCGGGGTGGCAGGCCGGGCCGGTTTGATGTGCTCGTGGTGCGGGCGGTGGCGCCGCTCTTGAAACTGCTTACATGGTTCGAACCGCTCTGCGATGCCTATGGCCGGATGCTCGTCGTGAAGGGGCCGCGGTGGGAGGAGGAGAAGGGTGAGGCCCGGCACCGCGGCTTCGTGAAGAAGGTCGGGGTGCGGCGGATCGCGGCCTGGCCGATCCGCGGCAGCGACAACGAGAGCGTGCTTTTAGAAATCAAACGCCGCGAGCCGGCTTAGCCGTGCTGGGGGCGAGTTTGTAACTTGCCCTGCGGATCATGCCGGTGCTGATGGGCCGGATTGGTTCGCCGGCTGCGGCATGCTCGTCGCCGGCGGACTTTGACGACATGGACTCCATGGTCATGGTGCGCCAACGCTCGCAGTCAAAGTTCACTGGCTCCTGCGCGTGCCTCCGACCGGCTCCTCAGCATCTGAGGTTGGGAAGCCGGGGGTCGCGGGAAGCTTCCCCGCTACAGGTTCATGCCGAGGTAGCCGCCGCTGGCGTCGCTGGCGGCCTGCTCACGGGCCAGGCGTTCCTCGGCGCGGGCCAGGTCGCCCGCGGCGATGTAGCGGTCGAACTCCGTCTCGACGGCGTGTTTGACTGAAAGTGAGAGCCACTCTACCGCCGGCTGCGTGAGCCAGTCACAGGTTTCCTTGTCGAGCCTGACGGCCAGATCGCTGCCCACGGTCTTCGTGTCGGCCTCATCGGTGAGTACGGTGCCCTCGACCGTAAATCGCACCCACCCCACGTCGGGATCGTTTGTAAACTGAAACGTGCAGGAGCCGTTGGTGAGATAGTAGGTGTTGCGTGTGCCGTGCTGGCTGATCGCCCGCTGCACCCGCTCCAGCCGGCTGCGGTAGGCGGGCGACGCTTCAGATGGAATGACGGCCTGCCGCACGCTCCGCAAGGGAGTGCAGTCGAAACGGATGGCCACGATGGGATGGGACGGTGTATCGCTCATGACGAGAGGATTCTATCGCGCCGGTGCCGCCAACGCAGCCCGGATCGTCGGCCGGCTTGTCCGCGGGATACCTGTGCTGGCGGTCTGTCTGGTGTGCGGCACAGAGGCGGCTGCGAGTCCACCAGGTCCCGCCGCCGCGACCCGCGTGTGCCAGACACAGCGGCTCATGGGGGTGCCGTGGACGATCACGGTTTATGCCGCATCGGAGGCGGTCGGCGACGCCGCGATCGCGGCCGGGTTTGCCGAAGTGGCACGACTCGAGCAGATTCTCTCGGACTACGATCCTCGGAGTGAACTTTCAAGGCTTTCTGCGGCGGCGCCAACGGCGGCTCCCAAGCCTGTGAGCGACGACCTGTGGCGGGTGCTCGAGCGGGCCGTCGAGATTCGGGATGCCACCGACGGCGCGTTTGACCCCACGGTCGGACCGCTGACGAGCCTCTGGCGACAGGCCCGCCGTTCGGGCCGCCTGCCGCTTGCTGGGAAGCTGGCCGCAGCCCGTGAGGCGGTTGGGCGAGAGACCCTGCGGCTGGCACCCGATACCCGTGGAGTGGTGCTCACGCAGCCCGCCATGCGGCTCGATCTGGGGGGCATTGGCATGGGCTATGCGGTCGATCGGGCGGTGGAGGTCCTCAATCGCCATGGCATGACGTCGGCGATGGTCGACGCTTCGGGCGACATCGCCGTCACCGCTGCGCCGCCTGGTACATCGGGCTGGAGGATCGCCGTGGCGCCGCTTGGGCCTGCCGGCACCGGCACCGCTCCAGGCGACACCGCCGAGCCGCTGCTGCTGACGCATGCGGCGGTGACGACCTCCGGCGATGCCTTTCAGGCGGTGGAGATCGACGGCCGACGCTACAGCCACATCGTCGACCCGCGGACCGGCCTCGGCGTGGCAGGCCCGGCAGCGGTCACGGTTGTGGCACCAGACTGCACGACGGCCGACGCGCTGGCCACGGCTGCCAGCGTCTTAGGGCCGGAGCAGGCTACCCACGTCATTGCAGGCTTGCCGGGCTGTGCCGCCCGCTTTGTGCGGCAGGGAGACGGACAGACACACGTTTCCAAGACACTACGCTGGCCCTCCCAGGCTCCCCAGAGCCCCCGCTAAAGCCCCAGGCTTATCGTCCGGCTGTGCGGCCTGCACAGGATGTGACGGTTCTTCCAAGTTTGCGGGCCCGATGGGCCGATATCTCCAGAGCCGTCGCTGCGCCTTGGCGCACGTGTTGTGGGTACGGAGTCGGGGGGCACCGTGCCGGGCCGGGTCGCACAGAGCGTGTGACTCCACCCCTTGGGCGCAGCGACGGCGATTGAAAGAGTGTTCGAGCCGACATCAACGCCCTGCGGAAGCCCCCGTGCCGCGAACTGCCAAACAACTCTGGGTTGCCCTGACGAGCATCTCGCTCCTTGCGAGCGGCTGTGCGCCGCAGCAGCCGTTCTACTTCTTCGAAGATGGCGACCTGTCGCACTACGTGGGCGCCATTCAGAAGCTGGAGTATCCCGACAGCTGCGAGCAGCC
>JBILKZ010000020.1:0-40290 GCA_044376405.1 Pirellulales bacterium | reverse complement strand
GTCGTTCGATCCCACCGGCACCGGCACGATGACGATTCCGATGTCGCGGTCTGCCTACGATCCCGCCACCGGCACCGCTGCTGGCAACCCGCGGCAACAGACCAACTCGATCACGGCCTTCATCGACGGGTCGCAGGTCTACGGCTCCGACGCGACCCGGGCGGCGGCGCTCCGTGAATTCGTGGGCGGGCGGATGCGGACCAGTGCCGGCAACCTGTTGCCCTTCAATACGACGGGGCTTGCCAATGCCAACGATGCCCATGTCGTGGCCGACAACCAGCTCTTCCTCGCGGGCGACGTGCGGGCCAACGAAAATCCCGAACTGCTCGCCCTGCAGACACTCTTTGTCCGCGAGCACAACCGCATCGCGGCGGAGGCGGCGGCGAAGAATCCTATGTGGACCGACGAGCAGTTGTATCAGCATGCCAGACGGATGGTGATCTCCGAGATTCAGGAGATCACCTACAACGAGTTCCTGCCGGCGATCCTCGGGGCGGGCACGCCCGCCTCGAACGCGCTGCAGAACTATCGTGGCTACCGCGCCGACGTAAACCCCGGCATCGCCACGGAGTTTTCCACCGCGGCGTTCCGGCTCGGCCACAGCATGCTCGGTGAGGATATCCAGTTCCTCGACAACAACGGCAACACCGTTCGCGATGAGGTGCGGCTCAAGGATGCGTTCTTCGATCCACGGTCGATCTCGGACGTGGGCATCGATCCTTTGCTCAAGTATCTTGCCAGCGACCGGGCCCAGGAGATCGACACGAAGGTGGTCGACGACGTTCGGAATTTCCTCTTCGGTGCCCCCGGACAGGGCGGCTTCGATCTGGTCTCGCTCAACATCCAGCGCGGCCGGGACCACGGCCTGGCCGACTACAACACCGTGCGGGTGGCTTATGGGCTGCCGAAGGTGACCAGCTTCGCCCAGATCAGCGCCGACACCGCCGTGCAGGCCTCGCTCCAGCAAGCCTACGGCAGCGTCGACAAGCTCGATCTCTGGGTGGCTGGGCTCGCGGAGAAGCACCTGCCGGGATCGAGCCTCGGCGAGACGTTCACCCGCATCTTGGTCGATCAGTTTTCGCGGCTCCGCGACGGCGACCGCTACTGGTATCAGAATGCGTTGCCAGCGACCGCCGTCCGAGCTGTGCAGAACAACTCGCTGGTCGACGTGATCCGTCGCAACACACAGCTGACGAACCTGCAGCCCGACGTCTTCTTCTTCCGCACGTCGATCGGCGGCAATGTCTTCGCCGATGGCAACCGCGACGGTGTGCGTCAGTCGAAGGAGGGTGGCGTGGCTGGCACGACGGTCGCGCTCGTGACCATGACCGGCGCCACCGTGGCCACGACGCGATCCGACGCCCGGGGCGACTATTCCTTCCGTGGCATCGATCTTGGCAGCTTCCGCGTCGTGATCACGCCGCCCGCGGGTGCTGGCCAGACAGGCGAGGGCGTGAAGAGCCGGGTGGTCGCGATCACCCGCGGCATGGATGTGCGGGACGTGAACGTCGGCCTGCCGCCGAAGCCGGCCACTCCCGCCACCAAGCCGACGGCGCCACAGCCACCGGCGCGGTCACCACTGGCAGCCGCCTTCGCGGGCATCGCCGCCAGCCCGCCGACCGCCCAGTCGCCAACAAGGCCCCGTAGGTAGGACGGTCTCCTTCTCGTTCTGCGACGAGAAGCGTAGACTCCTTCCCATGGACACAGCGCTTTTCAACCGTTCCGAAACCATCCGGGCCCGACTGCTGCAGCTGCGGGACTCCCTTTGACTGGGAGGGACGCAAGGCCTCCGCGACGAAGCTCGAAGACGCGATGGGACAGGCCGACTTCTGGAACGACACGAGCAAGGCGCAGGCCACCGTCGCCCAGCTGAAGACCCTCAACACGCTGCTCAAGCCGCTCGAGGAATCGCTGGCCGTGGGCCGCGACCTCGAAGCGCTGGAAGAACTGGCACGTGAGGACATCTCGCTCGAGGGCGAGCTCAAACAGGAGGCCGACCGCCTCGAGAAGCTGGTCGACAGCCTCGAACTCGCCTCGCTCCTCTCCGGCCCGCACGACGCGAGCGATGCGCTCGTGTCGATCCACGCGCGTGACGGCGGCACCGACGCCAACGACTGGGCGGAGATGATGCTGCGGATGTATTCAGCCTGGGCCGGCAAGCACGACTACACGATCGAACTGCTCGACCGCCAGGACGATGACGTGGCCGGCATTCAGAGCGCCACGGTCGCCATCCGGGGGCCATGGGCCTACGGCTATCTCAAGGGGGAGATGGGCATCCACCGGCTCGTGCGAATCAGCCCGTTCAACTCCGAGGGCAAGCGGCAGACCAGCTTCGCCGCGGTCGACGTCTCACCCGAGATCGCCGACGACGACACGGAGGTCGAGATCCGCGACGAAGACATCCGTGAGGACGTCTTCCGCGCCAGCGGCGCCGGCGGCCAGCACGTCAACAAGACCTCCAGCGCCATCCGACTCACCCACTTCCCCACCGGCATCGTGGTGCAGTGTCAGAGCGAGCGGAGCCAGCACAAGAACCGGGCGACCGCGATCAAGATGCTGCGGGCCCGGATCGCCCGCATGCAGGAGGAGAAGCGGGAGGCCGATCAGTTGGCCCGCTACAAACTGCAGCCCAAGACGGGCTTCGGGTCGCAGATCCGCAACTACTTTCTCCACCCCGACCAGCGGGTCAAAGACCAGCGAACGGGCCACTACGTCGGCAACTTCCAGAGCGTGCTCGACGGCAACCTCGACGGCTTCTTCGACGCCTACCTGCGGTGGAAGGCGTCGGGATCGGCCCCACAGGCCGCTGGCGACGATTCCTGACGCCGGCGTCTCCGTCGCTCCAGCCCTCAGGTGCCGCGGCTGGACTGTTTCCGGGGCCGGGATTACGATGCACTCGCATGCAGGCGGTTTGAAACCGTGTGCGCACGGTTTCAAACCGGTTTGTCAGAAGGATACGCAAGGCTATTCATGGCGGAAAAAGAACAGGCTCTCGAAGTGGAAGGGGTGGTCACGCAGGCCCTCGCCAACACGCGGTTTCGCGTGCAGATCACCGGTGGTCACATCGTCAACGCACACGTCGCGGGCAAGATGCGGAAAAACTTCATCCGCATCGTGCCGGGTGACAAGGTGAAGGTCGAACTCTCCCCCTACGACCTCACCAAAGGCCGGATCACGTTCCGCGAACGTTAAGAGCGGGCGTTGCGTCACCAAGAAGCCCCCGGCGGGATCCGGGCGATCCCATCGCGTACGCTCCGGGCTTGTATTTACCCATAAATGCCCCCGGCGCGAGCTGGGGGATAGGCGACCGGCGAAGACCATCGCCCTGCCGGTTCAACTCTTCGCTTCGCCGCCGGCTTCCGGCTCGGCTGTCGGCGGCTCATCACGCGATGTGAAGAACTGCTTCAGATCGCCGAAGGTTCGCAGCGGCTCTTTGCCTTCCTTCATCTTTTTGGTCAACGGCTTGGCGACCTTCTCTGCAGTCGCGACGTAGACCCGGGGCTCCTGCTCCCGCTGAGGAGGACGTCCGCGTCCACCGCGACCACCGCCCTGCGGACGACTACCACCCTGCGGACGACCACCACCCTGTGGACGACCACCGCCCTGCGGACGGTCCGTCCGCGGTGTTGCCGGCGGGGCACCGCCGCCGTTGGATTGCACACCGGCAGCCGGGACTCGCGGCGGACGGGCTGGCCTGCCTTCCGAGCGGCTTTGATCGCGGCCGCGACCACGGCCCTGCGGCCGCCCCTGTTCCTGACCGTCTCCCTGCGATCGTCCGCCGTCCTGCCGGGGCGTGCCCGGCTTGATCATTGTGAGCGCCACCCGCCGCCGTCCCTTGTCGATTTCGAGCACCCAGACGCGAACCACCTGACCAACGCTCACCACGTCGTGCGGATCGCGGACGTATTGATTCGAGAGATGGCTGATGTGCACCAGCCCGCTGTCGTGCAGGCCGATGTCGACAAAGGCGCCGAAGTCGACCACGTTGAGCACCGAGCCCAGCAGTTCCATGCCGGGCTGCAGGTCCTCGAGCTTGAGCACGCCCTTCTTGAAAAATGGCTTCGGCAAGTCCTCGCGGGGATCGCGGCCGGGCCGGGCCAGTTGCTCGACGATGTCAGCCAGCAACAACCGGCCGACTCCCAGCTCACTGGAGAGCGTGTCGAGGTCGAGGGCCGCCGTCCGCTCCGTCAAGGTTTCCGCCTGCTGGCGACCGGCGATGTCCTCACGGGATCCACCGAGCCGCTCCAGCACCTTCGCGGCCACCTCGTAGCTCTCGGGATGAATCCAGGTGGAGTCGAGCGGCTCCACGCCCCCCGTGATCTTCAGAAAGCCTACCGACTGGACGAACGCCGCCTCGCCGAAGCCGGGCACCTCGAGGAGCTGTCTGCGGGAGGTGAATGGCCCGTTCTTGGCCCGCCATTCGTGCAGGTTACGGGCCGTTGTCTGGTTGAGGCCGGAAACATACCGAAGCAACGCCGGGCTCGCCGTATTCACGTCGACACCCACGTAGTTCACGCAGCTCTCCACGACCGCGTCGAGCGACGTGTGCAGATGGCGGGCTTTGACGTCGTGCTGGTAGAGGCCGACGCCGATGTTGGCGGGCTCAATCTTCACCAGTTCCGAAAGCGGATCCTGCAGCCGGCGGCCGATCGAGATCGCCCCGCGGACCGCGGCCTCGTGCCCAGGCAGTTCCTCACGGGCATAGCTGCTGGTCGAATAGACGCTCGCGCCCGCCTCGTTGACGACGACATAGGCGACATCGAGTTCCTGCAGCCGTCCCGTCACCAGTTCGGCCACGAGCGTCTCGGTTTCCCGCCCCGCCGTGCCGTTGCCGATGGCCACGACCGTGCACGCATGCGTCGTGACCATTTCGACGATCTTCTCCGCGGCGGCGGCACGCTTCTCCGCCTTGCCGATGATATGGAGCACCGCGTGCTCGAGCGGATTACCGCATTCGTCGATCACCACCGCCTTGCAGCCGCTCTTGAAGCCGGGATCCAGCGATAGCACGCGGCGCCCAGCCACCGGCGGCTGGAGCAGCAGGTTTCGCAGATTCCGCGCAAACACCTCGACGGCGTGCGATTCGCAGTAGTCGGTCATCTCCCGGCGGAGTTCGCGTTCGAGGCTCGGCAGCACCAGCCGGGTCAGCGCATCGCGAACGCAGCCCTTGAGAAATTCAGCGTGCGGATGGCCGGCCGGTACAAGCACTTCCTCGGCAGCCGCCTGCATTTCCTCGACCGGCCCGTCGATCCGGACCTTCAGAAGCTTGGCACGCTCGCCACGGTTGATCGCCAGCACACGATGCGGTGGCACCCGCTGGACATGCTCTCCATACTCGAAGAAGTCGCGGAAATGCTTCTCGTCCTTCGACTGGGCCTTCCCTGGGCTCTCTACCCGCTGGCTGGTAAGGCGGGCCTGCCGGTGCAGGATGCCGCGCAGCCGCTGCCGCACGTCGGCGTGTTCGCTGAAATCGTCGGCAATGATGTGCCCAACGCCAAGCAGCACGTCGGCCACGCTCGTCACCTGGGAATCCGGATCCAGGAAGTCGGTCGCTCGCGTGTCGAGGTCGGCGGCTGCCGGATCGGCCGCCAAAATCTCCCGTGCCAGCGGCTCGAGCCGCCGTTGTCTGGCAATCTCGGCCAGAGAGAGTTTACGAGGCTTGAAAGGCAGGTAGAGATCTTCGAGTTGCTTGGGGCTCGCCGCCGCGGCAAGTCGGGCCTCTAAGGCTGGGGTCAGCTTTCCCTGACCCTGGATCGTTCGCAGGATGGTCTGCTTCCGATCGGCCAACTGGCGGGCGCGGCCCACGCTCTCGGCGATCAGGCGAATGGCAACCTCGTCGAGGCCGCCGGTCTGATCGCGGCGGTAGCGGGTGATGAAGGGAACAGTGTTTCCTTCGTCGAGCAGGCGCACGGCCGCATCGACCGCCGCTACCGGCAACCCGAGTCGCTGGGCAATTGGCCCCAGATCGATGAGCGTCGTGGATCCCATCCAACCGGCAGCATGCACGTGCCTTGCGAGCACTGCAGACCGCTCAACTCCACATTCCCCTCGCCGTTCCATGCGTGCACGCACGGATCTCTCAACGAGAATTACCAACGCCGAAAATTTAGGGGCTACGCGGGTCGGGTGTCAAACTTTGAGGAAACACGCGCCACGCCCCAGCCCTCCCAGCCCCCCTGGAACTGCGCCGCTCAGCCCTGCTCTTGACGCGGGTTCGGGCGGTTTTCTATTTCCCGCCAGCCGGTAATCGACGGTTCCCGGGCACGTGTCCGAGAACCACTGAGGCAGCACTTTGACTGTAGTGGATGTGGCAATTGTGACGATCTCGACGTTTGAGCGTGGTGCGGCAGCGGAATCGCCTGCCTGCCAAGTTGCCATCGCGCTGCCGGCCCAGGAGATCTGCACACCATGACCCGCTCGCAAACCCCGACCACGACCGTCCGCAGCCCCGCCACGCCCGCCCATGACATTGGCACCGATGCCAGCGGCTTTCTGCCCGCCGTGCCCCTGTTGGCGCTCGATCGTCAGTATGCCGTTCTCCGTGACGCGATCCGCGGTGCACTCGACCGTGTCTGCGACTCCGGAAAATTCGTGCTCGGCCCCGATGTTCACGAGCTGGAAGCCGAACTCGCGCAGTCGCTCAGCGTGCCGCACGTGATCTCGTGCGCCTCAGGCAGCGACGCCCTGCTCTTGGCCCTCATGGCCTTCGACATCAAGCCGGGGGACGAGGTGATCCTGCCCAGCTACACATTCTTCGCCACCGCCAGTGCCGTCACGCGACTCGGCGCGGTGCCGATCTTCGCAGACATCGATCCGATCACCTATCTGATCGACCCGGCCGACGTGAAGAAGAAGATCAGCAAGCGGACGAAGGCGATTGTCCCCGTCCATCTGTTTGGACGCACCGCTGACATGGATGCGATCCTGCCGATCGCGAAGGCCGCTGGTCTTCCGGTGGTCGAGGATGCCGCCCAGTCGATTCTGTCGACCTGGCACGGTCACTGCTCCGGCGCGCTTGGCGACGTCGGCTGCTTCAGCTTCTATCCCACGAAGAACCTCGGCGGTGTCGGCGACGGTGGGTTTCTCACGACCACCCGCGACGACATCGCGGCCCGTCTCAAGCTCCTCCGCGTGCACGGCATGGAGCCTCGCTACTACCATCAGGTTGTCGGCATCAACAGCCGCCTCGACTCGCTGCAGGCCGCGGTGCTCCGCGTGAAACTGCCGCATCTCGATGCCTGGACCACCGCGCGACAGGTCAACGCCGCCCGCTACCAGCAACTCTTCGCCGAGTACGATCTCGCCGGCCACGTGGCCGTGCCCGGAGACGAACCCCGCGGCCGGCATGTCTGGAATCAGTTCGTGATCCGTGCACCGGGTGGCCAGCGCGACGCCCTGCGAAAGCACCTCGCCACGTGCGGAGTCGGCACCGAGATCTACTATCCCGTTCCGCTCCACATGCAGCAGTGCTTCGAATACCTCGGCTGGCGGAAGGGCGATCTGCCCCAGACGGAACTGGCCGCCGAAGAAACGCTGGCCCTGCCGATCTTCCCGGAACTCACCGAGCAGGAGCAGCAGACGGTCGTCGGCCGGATCGCCGAGTTCTTCCATGCTCCGCACGTTGGGCAGACGACGGACGACATCCGCCGCACCCACCAGCCGGAAGCCGTTGCCGAAGAGCCGCACTTCGTGCGCCGCATGAACGCCGTCGGGCGAGCCGACGACGTGCGGTGTTGAATACCGGACCCACCGCCTACTTGGCGGTCGTCTTGGTCACCAAGCCCCGCCTCGGGCGGCAGATGATGAACGCTCCCAAGGCGATCGAGAGCGCCATCAGCACGTAGCTCGGGCCGTATTTCATCAAATTGTTCGAACCGCCCGCCGCAGAGGCCCCGGTCGCCGGCGCGGCGGCGGGCGCGGCCGGTGCATCGCCGGCAGGAGCGTTCGCAAAATTTTCCGCCATCTTCGCCCCAGGCACGTTCGCCACGGGGTTCACCGGCTTGGCGGCCTTGTCGAGCGGTGGGGCGACCACTGCCGCCCCCGCCTGAGCCAGTAGCGGGGTCGCGTTCGCCGCCGCGGGCGACCAGGCCGTCGCCAGAATCGCGATCACGACGCCGATGCGGCGAACGCCGACGGAAACAAACATCCCCGTGCTTGTTCGTGCCATCCCCTGTGCCATTGCCAGCCTCTCCCGTACGGAACCACTCGCCTTTTCGCGGCCTCGGCAATGTACCAAGCAACCGCCGCGTCGGCGAGGTACATTGCCGGGCAGTCTGGACGTCGCCAGATGCCCGATCCCACGGTGGGCCCGCAGGGGCATCGCGACGACAACCGATGGATTGCCCATGGCATCGAAAACGAAACGTGCCCCGAAGGCCGCCGGCACCACCGCGGTCAAGCTCCCCCCGGTCGACGTGAAGACCCGCGGTCTGATCGTCGATCTGGCCAACGAGGTCGCCTCGGCCGCCGAGAAGCGCCGCGACCCACATCTGGAGATCCCCACACGCAGCCTCTCGAACGTCCGCTTCAACAAGTCGCGGAAGATCATCGAGATGGGTGGCCAGACCAACCGCCGCCAGCTCTTCAACCTCTCGCAGGCGAAGAGCTACATGCAGACCCTGCTCGTGGCCACCGGCTGCAAGCAACTCATCGAACAGCAGAAGACCACCAGCATCCGAGGTCTCTACTATCTGCTCAAGCACACGATCGAGGGCACCCGCGAGGAGACCTTCGCCACCCAGGAGGAGTGCGACCCGATCATCGAGGATCTGGAGGTCACGCTCGAGAGCCTGCGCGAGGAGCTGCATGTCTACGCCAGCAACCGCGGCGGCATGGTGGGGCCGATCACGCTCATCGACTCTGGCGACGAGATCGACTGTTCCCGCATGGGATCCGGCGGCTACAGCATCCCGTCGATCGTCGAGGCCGACATCGTGAAGTTCAAGTCGTGCGATGCAAAGTTCATCCTCCACGTCGAGAAAGACACGGTCTGGCGGCGGTTCAACGAGGACAAGTTCTGGCGCAAGCACAACTGCCTGCTGACCCACGGCGGCGGCCAGCCGCCCCGTGGCGTACGGCGGATGCTCTACCGGCTTCACCACGAACTGAAGCTCCCCGTCTACTGCCTGCTCGACAACGACCCCTGGGGCTACTACATCTACTCCGTGCTCAAGCAGGGCTCGATCAATCTGGCCTACGAGTCGAAGCGGATGGCGATCCCGGAGGCGAAGTTCCTCGGCATCCGCTCCCGCGACTACGACCGCTGCAAGCTCAGCCAGAGCGTGCAGATCGCCCTCAACGACACCGACGTCAAGCGGGCGAAGCAGATCGCCGCCTACCCGTGGTTCGCGGAGAAGAAGGGCTGGCAGAAGGAGATCGAGACGATGCTGAAAAACGGCTTCAAACTCGAAGTCGAGTCGCTGATCTCCAAGGACATCAGCTACGTGACCGACGTCTACACGCCCGAACGGCTCGAAGAGCGCGACTGGCTGGATTGAATACGGGCGACGGGGCATGGGCAGCCCCGAACCGTCGCGTGTCATTCCCTCTGCCGCGAGTCGCACACGATCGTCACCGGCCCGTCATTCACGAGATGCACCTGCATGTCGGCAGCAAACACACCGCGGGCCGGGGGACGGCCGATCTGCTGCTCCACCACAGCCAGAAAACGCTCGTAGAGAGGGACCGCTTCGGGTGGCCTCGCCGCCCTCACGAAGCTCGGACGGTTCCCCTTTCGCGTGTCGGCGAGCAGCGTGAATTGGCTGATGACGAGCACCCCGCCGTCGATCTCACGCACGCTGAGATTCATCTTGCCGTCGCCGTCGGCAAAGATCCGCATCTGCGAGATCTTTCCCGCCAACCACTCGGCATCGGCCGCTGAGTCTCCCACCTCGACGCCCACGAGCACGAGCAGCCCCCGCCCGATTCGACCTACGGTCTCACCGCTGATCGTGACGCTTGCCTCGGAAACTCGCTGGACAACGGACCGCATGGATAGACAGCCTGTCAGACCGCCAGCACGGCGGCCGTTGTCGGCGATGTCACGCCTCCTCGCGAAGCAGTGGCGGCGGATCCTCCAACTCCTCGAACTCCGGCGGCAGCTGGAGTTGCCGCATCGTCTCGTCGGTCCGCCGCATTCCCTCGGCCACCTCGTCCACCCGCTGTGCGATATCGCTCACGTCGCGCTTCGCCACTGAACCCTCGGCGAGCGCCGCGATCTTCGACTCGAGCCGTTCTATCTCCGCAGCCACTCCGTCGAGCTTGCGCTTTGCATCGTTGATATTCTCCAGCCGCTCTCTGCTGGTCTTCAGGTGATCCTCGAGCGTGGCGCGGATCTGCGCCGACTCGACGCCGGCCGACGACACCTTCGCCAGCCGCTTCTCGAGTTCGGCGATCCTGGCCTTGATCGATTCGTCGTCGGTGTGGTCGAGGAACTCGGAGAGCGTCGCTGCACCCCAGATCATCCGCAGGTAGCCCCACAGCAGCCGGTCGAGCGATTCGAGCGACCCACGGTCAGGCCCTGCGGCATCGGGTCCACGCATGTTGCCACCGAGTTCCACGAGCTTGAGGCAATGCTCACGGAGGCGGTCGAAGCGGGACAGCAGTGCCGGCGGGAGTTTTTGGCGGATCCGCTCATAGGCTTCGCGGGAGACAGCTGCCTCCGCGGCCCGGCGGGCCTTGGCATCCTGCGCATCCACGGCGCTGCGGAAGCGGTCGTTGGTGACCATGCTGGCGAGGTAGTAAATCTCACCGGCCGCCACGAGCGGCAGCACGATGCCCGGAAAACCGCTGATGAAGGCAGCGGCCACACCCGCTCCGAAGAAGAGCAGGTTCCACCGTGTCGTGAACGCCGTGCGGAGGTAGTTCATGAAGGTGTCAGCCGCGCGTGGCAGCATCGCCACCGATTGCGTGGTGGGCGGCAGCCTCGATCTGCTCGATCTGTTCCTGCAGTTTGTGAACCTGCTCGTGAAACCACGGCTCCGCCTGCGTCTGTCGGGCCGGCGAGGAGGGAGCCGGCATGCGGAAATCGCCGGCGATCCTACCCGGCGTCGTGGCCATTACGAAGACCCTGTCCCCGAGATAGACAGCCTCCTCCACCGAATGCGTCACGAACAGCACCGTCGCCTGCACCTCCCGCCAGAGTTTGACGAGCAGATCCTGCATGTCCAGACGCGTGGCGGGATCGAGGGCGCCGAATGGCTCGTCCATGAGGATAATCCGCGGCCTGAGGATGAGCGTGCGAGCGATTGCCACCCGCTGCCGCATCCCACCCGACAGTTCATGCGGATATTTTTTCGCGTCGCGAACAGGGTCGAGCCCAACGCGTTCGATCCACTCACGGCCTTCGACCTCCCGCTGCCGCCGCGGCACGCCCCGGCATTCGAGCCCGAAGGCGACGTTGTCGAGCACCGTACGGTTGTCGAAACTGGTGTAATCCTGAAACACCATGCCGCGATCGGCCCCCGGCCCGACGACCTCACGACCGAGCACTGCGACCGTGCCCTTCGTGGGCGGATGCTGCGGTTCAAGCCCCGCGATGAGCCGCAGCACAGTGCTCTTGCCACAACCGCTGGGGCCCAGAAACGACGAGATCTCCCCGTGGTCGGGCAGGTCGGGAATCGTGAAGCTCACATCCGCGAGAGCGGTGTACTCGCGAGGGGTGCCTTCGCCATAGATCTTCGTGACCCCGCGGAAATCGACCGCGGCCGGCCGTTCGACCGGCGTCTCGGCGCTCATGCGGTCCTCTCCTCAGGGCCGGGAAACCCGTGCAGCAGGCTGCCAAAGAACCGCGGCAGCAATCCGCGGCCGCCGTAGCGGTGCGGAAAGAGGTCGCACTGCAGCCACCACAGTGCCCGGTCAATCGCATAAGCCACCAACGGGATCACGAATAGCACGATCAGGATCGGCTCCCGCTCACCACGCCGCTGCGACATGTTGATGAGGTCGCCGAGTCCGCCGGAGTCGCTGCCGAATTTCACGAGTTCGGCCAGCATCACGTAGCCGAAGGCCAGCCCAAAGAGCAGGCGAAGGGAATTGAAGATGGCTGGCGCTGCGAGCGGCACGAGCACCTTCAAGATGATCTGCAGCCGCGACGCACCGAGCGTGAGCGCCGTGTCGACATACCGCTGCGGAACCTCGAGCACCGCGGCTGTCGTGTCACTCACCACGAAGGCCACGCTGGCGATGAAGAGAAACATCACCTTCTGAAATTCGCCGATGCCGAACAGGAAGAACGTGAGCGGGATGAGCGCCGCCACCGGGATGTTGCGGCCAAAGACGGTCAGCGGCGCGAGGAAGGCACGAACCGCCGGAAAACAGGCGGCGAGCACACCCAGCGGCACGCCGACGACCGCTGTCAGGCCGAAGCCGAGGCACACGCGTGCCAGAGTGCGAACCGTATTGGCGACGAGTTTCCGCTCGCCGAACACGCGAGGCAGTTCGCGAAACGTCTCCGCCGGGCTTGGCAGCATGGCCGGGCTGATGAAGCGTGCCTCTGCCTCACCCGCCGTGGCAATGAACCAGACCGCCAGCACGCAGGCCACGCAGGTGACTCCCCAAAGCACGGCCGTGACCGTGGGCGTCTCGCCCCGCAACGGCCGGGCCGGTGACGCTGGGACGGCCCCCACCGGTTCCGCCGCCTCGTGCCTGATCATTCCCTGCTCATTCTTTCTCTGCCGAGTAGACCTTGATCTCCACGCGGCGGTTCTTTGCGTGGTCGTCTGGATGCTCGGGATCGGCGGGGCGGTCCCAGCCGACGCCGTCGATCGCGAAACGGTTTTCGTCAAAATCGAATTTCTCTACGAGCGAGGACTTTACGGCGCCCGCCCGCTCCCGCGAGAGTTCCTTCACCATAGCCGCCGGCACCGACCCTTTCATCGAGCCATCGGTGTGCCCCTCGATCACGATTCGCGCATTGCCAAACTGCTTGGCAAGAGTCCCCACCTCGTCGAGCACGAGATCGACGGTCGAATCATACGGCTCCTCCACATCCTTACCGTCGATCCGTCGCACGATCCGCTTACGGAGATCCCAACTGTTCGGGAAGAAGTGGATCACCACTGTATTGGTGAGAATCTCCTCATTCTCGGCACGGATCTGCGAGAGCGTCTTCGGCGGCAGCGGCTTGGCGTATTCGTCCTTGGTGTCCGCATACTTGGGCTCGCTGCCGAGCTTTTGAATCACCGAGAAGTCCATCACCTGATCGAAGGGCACGGGAGGATTCGAGATCGCGCCGATGCGACGGTAGAGGTAGTAGGCCTGCTTCCAGATCCGCTCGAAGTTGGCCGGGTTGTTGCGGTTGATGAAGAACTGGTAGTTCTCGGCCCAGTTCGTGCTGTGTGCATCGCCAAGCATGGAGAGCGTGTCGGTGGCCGGGATGTTGTAGCCGGCCGACATGAGTTCGGCGGCCTTTGCCCTAGCAGACTCGGTCTTGAGCAGTTCCATCGCGTCGAAGATGCCGCGCACGATCGCCTCGATCTTGTCGGGATGATCCTTGGCGAAATCGGCCCGCGCGAACCAGACGTCGGCGATCAGGCGGTTTGCTGTCTGGGTGGTCACGAGCATGCGGTTGCCCTTGGCCTTCTCCAGGTTGTAGATGTCGGGCGCCCACGACACGCATCCGGCGAGATCCTTCTGCGCGTTGAAGGCCGCGGCCGCCTGAAAGGCATCATCCGTGTAGACCATGTTGACATCGCCTGGCTGCAGCCCCCCGGCCACAAGCATGTTGAGAGCGAAGAACTGGCTCGGGGAATTCTGGGCCAGCGCCAGTTTCTTGCCCGCCAGATCGCGGACAGTCTTGATCCCCTCACGGACGACGATACCGTCACCACCGTTGGAGAAGTCGACCTGCTGGAAGACCCGCGGCATGACGCGCGAGTCCTTCGGAGCGCCGGTGCGATCGACGAGCCCCTCCAGGAACAACGGGATCATATCAAGCGTGGCCCAGCCGATATGCACCTCACCCGCGGCGTAGGCATCGCGCATGGTGACCGGGTTGTCGATCAGCACCAGTTCGATCTTGAACGGTTTCCCTCCCGGAGCCTGCCAGACCTTGCCTGCCTTGAAGCCGTTGTTCGCCAGGATGATCGGGCTCCAACCGGCCCACACGTTCAGCGCAAAGCGGACCGTGTCGTTCTCGAGCGGCTTGTAGCCGCTCGTTCCTTTCACCGGAGGCAGTTTCTCCGCCGGCTTGAACGTGTATTCCTTCACCGTGGTCGGCGCAGCGGAGTCGCCGGCCTCGAAGAGCACGCCCTCAGCACCAGTGCCACTGCCCGCGGCTCCGCCGCCCGCCGCCGGACCATCACCGCCACCGGCAGCACCACCGCCAGCCGGTCCCGCCTGCCTCGCCGCGGCGTTGCCGCCGGCTGGCCGACCCAGGCCGAATTGGTCGAGCATGCCGGCCCGCCAGGCTGCCAAGCCAACGAGCGCAAGAATCACCGCCCACACCGCGAGCCAGAACGGAGCCTTGGGTTGACTTGCCATTGAAAGCCTCTTGTTCGAGTGGATACCGACCGGAACCTTCGCGAAACTCCAGCAGGAGCACTACCCGCGAAACGTCGTCTTCGGCCGCGACTTGCCCGCCATGTGGAAGGCGTTCATCAGATCGTAGGCCGTCAACTCACAGAGCAGCTTCGTGACCTTCTCGTGGGCCTCCGGCGAGAGGAGCGGCTCGACCTCCTTCATGAGGGCCACGACTCGGTGCTCCTGCTCCTCGATCTCCTTCGTTTCAACGCGGCCATCGGCCACGACATCGAGAAATGAATCGAGCTTGCGGGCGTATTCGGCCAGCATCGGAGCCTCGGTCGATTCGTCGAACCACGGGGTCTTGCCTGCGGATGCCTTTGCCATGATGGGAATCTCCTTTGGGGTTGCTTTCGCGTGAATCGCGACTTTCGATCGACTGTACTTCTTTCGCTTATCCGTCGCTTGCGCTTCGGGCTTCCAGCTTCGGGCTTTCGCCTCGCTCGCTTCGGCCTCAGGAGCCGATCACCTCTCGGATCGCCGCCAGACGTTCCTGCAGGTGCGCCCGACCACCGGGCTTGCTCACCTGCTCCTTCCAGCGTTCGGGGAGAAACCGCTTCTCCGTGCACTCGAGCACCGCGGCGATCTCCTGCATCTCCTTCTCCAGTCCCTGTGCCGAAGGCATGAAATCGTCGATCGCAGCCTTCAAGTCTTCCAAGGAAATGGTGTCGGGATTCGGCTGGCCCGTATCGGCCGCCCGCTCCAGGCCTTTCCGCTTGGCAGCCAACACGACGCTCTCGATATCCGCACCGGAAAGCCCGAGGTCGAGATCAATCGGCCCGGGCAGGCCTGGCGCCAACTTCGCATGACACTTGCGGGCCATCGCCGTGAACATCGCATCCATCTCGGCCTGATCGTGCGGATAGAAGAGGGGAATGTGCACCTCGGCCCGGCCCTGTCGCTTCAGGTCGATCGGCAGAAGATCGGGGCGGCTGGTGAGCAGCATCCAGACGATCTTGCCGCGATACCGCGTGTCGCCCATCTGCCGGGCGATCATCGAAAAGACGCGGGCCGACGTGCCGGAATCGCCATCTGACTGGCGGTTGCCAAGCGCGGCATCGGCCTCGTCGATGACGACGACCACCGGTCCCAACCCGCGGAGCACGTCGAGGGCGTGCTCAAGATTGCCCTCCGTCTCACCGACGTATTTGCTCCGGAAATTCTTGAGCACGGCGCACGGAATACCGACGCTGCCGGCGTAGCACTCGGCGATGAAGCTCTTACCAGTCCCGACCGGCCCGCAGATGAGGTAGCCCATCGGGGCGCTTTCGAACTGGCCCCGCTTGATCGCGCGGGCGTCGGTTTCGAGGCGGTTCTTCGCCTCGGCATGGCCGGCGACCGCGTCGAGCGTGAGCCGCGGCTGGATGAACTCGATGAGCCCCTGGCACGACCGTTCGATGAGGTCCTTCTTCTTGGCGGCGAATTCAGGACCGTCGGGGGGCGAGCCGTCGCGGGCCGACATCGTGATCACCGCCCGCAGGCTTTCGAGCGTGAGGCCACCCGCGACGGCGGCGGTCCGCTTCACCGCATCCATCTGCGCTGCCGGCACGCCGGCCGCAGACGCCGTAGACACGGCAAACCGCTCCCGCTCCTCGGCATTGGGGAGCGGCACGCTGATCGTTGTCACGGCCGGATTCGTGACGAGCGCGGGATGCATCTCCGAGAGGCTGTCGGTGAGGAGCACGATCGCCACGTTGACGCGTCGTAGCAGCGGGTTGGTCGCCCAGCTCAACATCCGCACCAGCCGACCAGCCCCGGCCCGCGCGCTCGAGGCCGCGTCGCCAGCCGGAGCGAGATACTGCCCATAGTCGAGCACGACGGCGATCCGCTTCCGCTGTTCGGGCGGGTCGATGAGGTTGCGCTCGAGCAGGGCGTCGATCGCGGCGATGGCCTGATCGGGATCGCGAGGCCAGGTGGTGGCGTTGCCGAGCCGTTCGGTGAGCCACTGCACCATCGTCCGCAGCCGCGCGGGATCCGGTCCGGCGAGTGGCCGCAGCCCCTTTCCGACGTCGTAGGCGAGCACGATGTCCCAGCGGCCGAAGAGTTCGCGGGACAGAAAATCGGGAGCGGTGCCCCAGCCGGCCGGCGGCTGGGCATCGGGCGAACCGAGTGGGACGAGATCACGGACATTGCCATGAACAATGAAGACGCAACTGGTGCCGGAGAGATAGGCATCGCCGAGCCGTTCTGCCCAGGGCGGGCACCAGGCCGGCAAAGCCGCCGATGGGCCGTTGGCCACGGCCGTGCCCAACTGCGGGGAGGACAGTTGCGGGGGGGCCTGCTGCTCTGCGTTCGGGGCAACGTTCGTCACGGTCGGCGGCTCCTGGATGGATCAGGCTCAGCCCTGCGTCTGCTTGGCCCGCTCGGTGCCGAGCTCCTTGTCGTCGGCCTTCACGCCGGCTGTCTCGGGAGTGACCATGCCCATCTCGACCTCGAAGTCGCGAAGCGCCTGATCGGCAATGTTTTTCTCGACGGCCTGTTCGGACTTGATCTTGTCGAGCCCATCGCCGGAGAGGTCGGCCGCGACGCGGACCTTGGCCCGGTTCAGACCGATCTTGTCCTGGATCACGTCCTCGATCTGGCCGAAGTCGGTGGTGATGTCGAAGTTGAAGCTGTTGGCGAGCTTGGCGAGCTCCGCCTCGGCCCGCGAGAGTTTCAGGTCGGCATCGTATTTCTGGATCTTATACTTGAGGTCGCCCAGCTTCTTCGTGGCGTGCTTCACCTTGGTGACGTTGTTGTCGTAGGCGGTCTCGTGCAGCTTGAGCTGGGCCTCGTTTTCGGCGAGGTCTTTCTTGGCTTTCTGCAGTTCGAGGGCAAACCGCGCCGCCGTCTCCCGCTCGCCCGCCTGCAGGTAGGCCTTCACGCGGGCCTCAAGTGACGACACGTGCTCGCGGCAGCCGGTGACCTGCCGGGAGACCCGCTCCACGAGGGCACGATACTGCTCCAACCCCTCCCGCCCCTCTTTCATCTGGTCGACCGCCTTGTCGTATTCATACTGCAGCTGGGCCACCGGGTCGGCCGTCCAGAAGTAGTTGGCGACCTTGTTCATCTGCGCAGCAAGCGCCTTCCAGAGTTTTCCCAGGATCATGTTCGGTATCTCCGCGACCGGGGGCAGGGGAAATGCGGCTCGGAGCCGCACCAGAGCGTTTGATACCGCTCGCCGAGGGGTGAGTCAAACAGCCGGCAAAAACCGCCTCATCGGCCAGATCCGCCGCTACCCCTTCTCCCCTGACGGCTACCCGCCAACGTTCTGACAGATTACGATATCGTGCTCTCCCCAGCCATTGTTGTCGCAGCAACTGCTGCGCACCCGTGGCTGCGGCAATTTTCAAACACGGATCAGACTCAGGAGGCTCGCATGTCCCCAACCACCCGTCGCGGTTTCCTTCAGACCGCATCCATGGCCGGAGCCGGCTATTTCGTCGCCGCAGGCGGCCGCCAGGCCTGGAGCCAGTCGGCCGGCGAGCAGTTCAACGTCGCCTGCATCGGTGTGGGTGGCAAGGGTGGCAGCGACTCCGACAACGCCGCGCTCTTCGGCAACGTGGTCGCGATCTGCGACGTCGATCGCAACACGCTCGAGAAGAAGGGAGGCTCGGAGAAGTTCAAAAATGCTGAGCGGTTCACCGACTACCGCGAACTGCTCGCCAAGCACGGCAAAAACATCGACATCTGCACGATCAGCACGCCGGACCACATGCATGCCCCGGCAACGCTCGACGCGATGCGGCTGGGCATCAGCTGCTACACGCAGAAGCCGCTGACACGGACGATCTACGAGGCGAGGCTCCTGGCCAACGTCGCACAGGAGATGGCCGGCAAGGGCGTCTGCACGCAGATGGGCAACCAGGGCACGGCGCTCGACACGTCCCGCGAGGCGATCGCCCAGCTCCGATCGGGCGTCCTCGGCACCCTCAAAGAGGTCTACGCCTGGTCGAATCGTCCCGTCTGGGCCCAGGGGCCGAATCGCCGCGTGAACATGCGGAAATACCAGACGCAGGCGATGTCGGAGGTGGACGGGCAGGAGGATCCGACGACGACTGCCGAGGAGGTGGCGGAGATCGTCCAGGACCTGCTCAAGAAGAAGCAGCAGGAAATCGGCAAGGCGCTTGAGCGGCTGGACTGGAAAAACTGGCTCGGCGTGGCACCAGCGCGGGAATACTGGCCCGGTCTCTACCATGCCTTCCAGCACCGCGGCTGGTGGGACTTTGGCACCGGGGCTCTGGGCGACATGGCCTGCCATCAACTGACGGTGCCCTTCGCCTCATGCGGCCTTCGCGACCCCATCTCGGTGGTGGCAAAGACCACGGGCCACGATTTCGATAGCTTCCCGGCCAGTTCGATCATCAAGTTCGAGTTTCCCGAGACCGCGGAGCGGCCGGCGATTCCGTTCTGGTGGTACGACCGCAAGGGCAACAAGCCGCCAGCGGAGGTGTTTGAGAAGTGGGGCATCACCGATGTCGCCAACAGCGGCGTGCTGGTCGTGGGTGAAAAGGGCGCCTTCTACTCTTCCGACGACTACTGCGGAAAGTACGAGCTCAAGGGCGTCGAAAAGGTGACGACCGACTACGAGAAGGCCGAGGATCAGGGGAAGGGCAACGACGTCAACAACATGTTCGAACTGTTCCGAGCCAAGAAGGCGGGCGATCCGAAGATCTGCAAGTCGAACTTCGTCGATCGCGGTGGCCCGCTCACCGAGACCATCCTGCTCGGCAACCTCGCCGTCTGGGCGGCCGCCAAGGGGGGCACCAACGGTGAGATGGGCGACTGGGGTGAGAAGGTCGAGTGGGACGCCAAGAACCTGAAGGTCACAAACCTCGAATCGCTCAAGACGCCCCGCGTGGCCGACCTGATCAAGCCAACGTATCCGCAGGGATATCGACTCGACTAGCTCCAGAGGGGCGACGGGGACTGGCTCGTTGTGCGCAGCAAACGCTGCCTGCGCACGCACTTACTCACAGAGGATGTCATGACGAATTCGGTGCGATGCGGCCGGCTGGCCCGACTGGTGTTCATGCTGGTGGCTGCGTGGGTGTTCCATACCATGGAAAGCCGGCTCGCCGCGGCGCAGCCAGCGGCCGACGATGTTACCGCGGCGAAAACACGCCTCGATGCGCTCGGCAAGGATGTCCAATACAAGCTCGACGGTGAGGGCCGCGTCACCGAGATCGCGATCGAGGACGGCGCGGAACTCACAGCCGATGACGTGGCGATCTTCGGCCGGCTCGGCGATCTGCGGTCGCTGAAGATCCTCAACTGCCGTGTCTTCAACGATGATGTGGTGGAGCAGCTCACCGGCTTGAAGAACCTCGACACGCTGGCGCTGACCAACAGCGCCATCACCGATGCGGGTGTCGAGAAGATCGTGCAGTCCTTCCCAAACCTGGTCGAGCTCGATCTGTCGTCGAATACCAACATGACGGGGGCGGCGATGAAGCTGATCGCCAGCCTCGGAAAGCTCGAGCGGCTGACGCTCCTGCAGAACCGGTTCAATGATCTGAACACGCGACGCCTGTCGAAGATGCCCCAGCTGCGGGCCATTGACCTGCGGGGCAACATGGAGGCGGGCGACATGACGCTCGAGGTGGTCGGCAAGCTGCCCCACCTCACCGCGCTCAAGCACCGCAGCACGGCCGTCACCGATGCCGGCCTGGCGGGTCTGGCCGAGAGCAAGACGCTTGAGTCGCTTCTCGTTCAGGACTTTGTGATCACAAATGAGTCGGGCCCGCATCTTGCGAAGCTGTCGAAGCTCTCGTCGCTTGAAGTCTTCCGCTGCCAGGGGATTGGCACCGACGGTGTCCTCGCGCTCGCAGGATTGCCGCTCACGCGACTGACGCTGCGGGACCTCCCGGATGTCGGCGATCCGGCGCTGGCGGTGGTGGCGAAGCTGCCCCGGCTCAAGCGGCTCTACCTCCACGAATTGGCAAGTCTCGGCGACGAGGGGCTGCGTCAGCTCGCGGCGGCCAAGGAACTCGAGGTGCTCGACATCTGGAGCCTGCCGAAGATGACCGACGCGTCGGTCGCCGTGATCGCGGCACTACCCAACCTCAAGGAACTTTCGATCCGGGAGACCGGCGTCACGGAGGCATCGGTCGAGAAGATCGCCGCCATGCCGAAGCTGCAGTCGCTGACGTTCAAGAACAACGGCCCGCTCTCGGCTGGCAATGCGGCCGCGCTCACCGGGAAGAAGTGGAGCAAGCTCGACCTGGGCGGCGCCGGCAAGTAATCCTGACCGGCGTGCGCCGGGTGACGCTACTGAAAGGGTGGCTAACGGGACTCGAACCCGCGACCCCTAGAATCACAAGCAGCGGCACCGTAGTTCTAAGTGCTGAAAACAAAGCACTTCCGGCAAGCGACTTTGGCCGTTGCACTCCACGTTGCACCAGAGATACCGAAAGCTCTCATGATGAGGCTCTGGCGGCAGTGATCTCAGCGTGGCCTCAACTGCCCGCCGCCGTCCGGGCTGGCATCACCGCCATGGTGGAAGCAAGCAGGCGGTAGCCAGCTACCCGGCACTACGACTGACTGGAGCCAACCCGGTGGAGAGCATGGCGCCGGGCCGGGCAGGCCCCCCAAGGCGGCTCCGGATGAATTTGACGTAACCCATCGGGAGTTTTTCTGAGTTTAAGATTCGGACTGTTTGACTTGGTGAACGTCCGAGTTTCTTGGCCGACTCAGCGACCGTCCTGCCTCTCGCCACCTCCACTTCGCCCGCGAAGAGTGGGCATGATCTGCTCAGCCAGTTCCTTCTTTCGGCGTGGCATAAGGTTGCCTCGATTGGTTTGCTCTACCTCTCGCTTATCTCTCTAGACGCGGTGTTGCTTAAGGGTGGCAGGCCAGAAATTGCTGCACCGCGAATCGACTATTTGCGAATATGGTTGCGTTGATTACTGTCTACCCAACGCAGTCATAAAAGACACCTGCACATGTGGTCTGAGGCATGGAGCTATGTATCGCAAAATCATTCACTTTCACATGCCGAAGACAGGTGGCACCTCGCTCAACAACTGGCTGGATACGCTCGTTCCGGCCTGTAAGGCCCGACAACGTGATAGAGCTTCGGATTTCTCCCGATCTTGCGAGTCTGTCGCATCGCTCGCGCATTCACTGGTCAGCGATAGCCTGAATTGGCACCCCGTAAGGCGACCGGATTTCGACTGGGCTGCCGAGAATGCCCCGCGGGAAACCGATCAGGTGCCTTATAACTACGCAACAGCATTCATACGCTTGTCGGAGTTTGGCCGTGATGCACGAGCTTACTGGGATGTTATTCACGACCACTGCCCCGCTTTCACGACTTTAGACAAATATGCGTATCGATTGGTTCTACTGCGCCATCCAGTAGATCGCTTTATTTCCTTTGTTCGCGATTGGCGTCGCCTGTCGGAGTCAGATCTGTCTGTGCTTCCGCCAAAAGCTCAGTCGCTGCGGCGCGCGGCGATGAACGGCGACGCTAACGCATTCGTGCGCCGGGCGGCAGAGGACGGTATTTTCCCATCGATGACACAGACCCGCGGTTTAATGACGACCGCTCTTCATAGCCTGTCTCACGACTACTTGGTTGGCTGCGATCCATCGCCTTTGTCGCTTGCAACCGAGGCATTAAGGTCATTATTTGATTTCGTCGGCGTCGTGGAACGCATGGATGATGTAGTGCGGTGCATCGCACGTGACGTAGGGGCGTGCCCGGTTCAGTCGTTGGGGCGATTCAACCAAGGAGCCGCAGACGCCCAGCGTGACTCTTTGTCAGCGGAGTCGATTGCAATCCTTGGGGAGGTATGCGCGGCAGACTTCGAATTGTATCGCATCGCTACGCAGATGCTCGAAGCGAAGCTTACGCCCAGCTACGGCCTTGCAGACTTTGAGTCCCAGCACCTTGAGAAAAGGCTTCAGCAACTTGCGCCGCGATTTGAGGGGGGGCGGCGCGTGTTCTCGCTCAACGATCAGATCATCGGTTTTGGCGTTCATGGGCGAGATGCCGGTGATACCGCAGGTGTCACAGCTTGGACGGGGCCGAATCCACGCACCGTGCTGTACGTGCCTGTTCCGCCACGGGAGCGGCTCGACCTTTATGTCGATATCGGCGGGTACATCCATCCTTCTGTTGGCGAGTCTCTGAGGATTCGGGTTGATGACTTGGATCAATCGTTTCGGCGAACGGCGGCACGCGACATCCTCGAGCGCATCGTCGTGCCTGTTTACACAAAGCAGCCATTCTGCAAGTTGGAATTAATTGTCGATCGGACGTACACACCAACTGAGGCCGGCCGCGAGGGTGGAGATTCACGTCGCTTGGGGATTGCCTTGAGGGGCTACGGATACTGGCTTACACCCACCGAGGGAGTGGTGTTTCGCCAACATAGCGATGCGGCACCCCAAGCGAGTAGCGACAAAGTGCTTTCGGAGGCCTCTCGTTCGGATTGCTTATGGATCGAAGCTATTGCAAGCCGGATGTTGGGCTACCTAGCCACAGAGGACGATCCCGAGCGGCTGATCGACCTAATGGCTTGGGATGTGCCTGTTTCTGAACTGAGCGGCACTCCCACCGAGGCCGGCGTTGAATATGCTTTTCAGCGATTTCACATGCGGTCGGCGCCGGCGGAATGGCTTGATTTCTGGGTCGGGCGTAAGGACATAACACTCCGGCATCTGTACCGTGATCTTGTGAACGGCGATGAATTCAAGCATCGCCGCGGCCGCATTGGACGAGCCGAGACCTAGCTTGCTTCGCCTGCGTCACGGATTCCTGACGCCGCACAGTGCCACGCTTCATGGCCGCCCGGCCCCCGACTGCCCTCGTTAACAATAGAGTCCTACTGCCTAGGCCGGATGGCTGGTGAACTGTTTTCCTCAAACTCCATTGCATCCAGAGAGACTCGCTTGAGTGCCGCTGCCCCAACTTGGTACCAGCCGGGTTGTTCGCCAGGCAGGCCCGCTAGCTGGGCATCGCAAGTAGCCCGGCCCAGTGTCTTATGGTGCCCACTTGAGACCTATCAAGGGGCCTCTGGCAGATCGCCAATCTCGCCAATAGCCCTCTCCAACTCCTCGTCCGTCATGGCCCCATAGTCGGGCCTGTTCTGCTCACAATACTGGGTGAGCCTGAGGATGGTCTCCAGATGACGGAAGGCGGCATAGCCTCCCCGGCCAAGGTCTTGGTTAAGGGATCGGCCCCAAGCCTCCGCTATCCCCTTCAGGCCTCCGAACCGCTCCACCATCTCCCGGCATAGGGCTTTGACCTGTAGGTCTGACCTTTGGTTCTTCACCTTGGTGAGAGCCTTGGCCAACTCCTTCCGGGTCATCTTCTGGCGGTGAGCAGCCCGCCTCTCCCGCTCTACCCGATTGTGGCAATCCCGGCACTGACTTAGTCGAAGTGGCTGATTCCGGTAACGCAGCCGGAAGTCTTCCACCGGCTTCCGATCAAGGCAGTGGTTACAGATGCGTGTGGAATCTGGTGCTGGCGTCGATTGGGAGGTCATTGGGTTCTCCGGAACGGTGGGAAAGCGTTTTAAGAGCAATAGACCGCAACCATCACGACCATAGTTTGCGGTCCGATCGGTAGGTCGCTGCCGTCATAGGACCACTTCAGAGAACCACAGATAGAGGCACGATCTATGAGTAGCGTTTCACCGGCTGGATTACAGCTCCATAAGTATGTTGCCAGCGCGCGCCATCCCGAAACAAAAAAAGCCCCTTACGGAATCTTGTACCGGGATGAATAGTGTCGGCTGGCTCACACGACGGTGAAAGAGAATCGATACAGGTCAGTTTCCACCCCCGGAGTATCCCCGACATGGCCGCTAAAAACCTGTCTCCGCCAGTAACCACCGAATTACTCAGTGCCTCCGATGCAGCCCGTTTGAGCGGGGTCGGAAAGCGTAGTTGGTGGCGTTACGTAACCGCTGGCAAGGCACCACAACCAGTACGAATCGGAGGAGCCGTGCGATGGCGGCGGGCTGAACTGGTGTCTTGGATCGCTGCGGGTTGCCCTGCCGCAAGAAGCGGAGGCCAACCAATCCCAATCATGCCGGAGGCCATCAACATCTAAGCGAACGCCCTGTGAAAAGACAGGAGCCGCCGGGCGGCAACCCAGCGGCTCCAAATTGAACCACTTACTTCACTCATCAGGAAAAGAATCATGATTCACCAAGAATTATACAGCGGCGGGACACCGCCCGCACTCGTCAATGTCGACCAAGTCGCAAAGCTTTTGGATTGCTCAACCCGCCATGTACGCCGGATGGTTGACATGGGGAAGTGCCCGCCGCCGGTCAGGCTTGGCAGTCTCGTTCGCTGGCAACAGTCCGCCATCGAAGAGTGGATTTCTCAGGGATGCCCGCGATTTCGCTCGGTGCGGTCAGGCGGTGCCAAATGAGCAGCTCCGCACGCAAAAGTCTGGTTGATGTGCTCAATGGGGTCGACCGGGACGAACTAGCCCGGCAGTTCGACGAAGCCCAAGCCGCAGCAGATTTTACACCACTGCCAAAAGGCATGTATCGGTGCCGAATTACCAACGGCGAATTCGTTCTGTCAAAGAAGGAAAAAGCGGGATACACGCTGACTTTCACTGTCGATAACGGTGGACATAAGGATCGTCGCGTGTGGCACACGGCGTGGCTAACAGAGGCGGCGATGCCCATGACAAAGCGAGACCTCGCCAAGCTGGGCGTCACGACGATCGAAATGCTCACTCACCCGCTGCCAACCGGCATCGTGTGCGACGTAAAAGTTGCCTTGCGAGTTGATGATGACGGCATTGAGAGAAATCGAGTTGTGTCATTCGAGGTTGTCGCCGTACTCGCCGACCCCACGGCCGACGATGATTTTGCGTCGCCGGCCCCTTCCGCCACAGAAACCGGGGGTGAGGAATGACTACGACGACACATCCCCATGGCTTCCGAATCGCCGGGCCTTGCACTGGCGACCGGCGACGAGTTGACGCCGCCATGGCGTTTAGGGCTTATTGTCACTGTGACGCTAAAGCTGGCGTCGACCGGGAAGCCTACTTGTCGGCGTTCCAGTTCGATGACGGCTTTGCCCGGCACCTTGCCCACACCGGCTCGCCGGCCGGCTTCACGGGCTCGACGTGGGCACCATTTTTGTGGTGCGACGTTGATCGTGGCGAGTCGGCGGGAGGTATCGCTCAGGCACTCGCCGACATCCGGCAGCTCGTCGACACGCTCGACGAACGCTACGGCGTACCCCGGGGCTTGCTCTTACCGTTTGTGTCGGGAGGCAAGGGAATGCACTTGGGCATCCCGACGGCACTATGGTTACCGTCGGCATCGGCCGACTTTCATGCCATCGCTAGGGAGTTCGTCGAGACTGTTGCAGCCGAAGCAAAGGTCGCCGTCGACACCGGCGTGTTCGACAGGGTGCGGGCGTTTCGGGCTCCAAACAGCCGACACCCAAAGTCGGGACTCCACAAGCGGCACGTGCCAGTCGAGATTCTCGACACTGTCACCGTTGACGGCATGCTGGGCTTGGCTCTCAAGCCAGAGCCGTTCGACGTGCCGAGTGCTGACGGCGTCGAGAGCACCGACATGCTCGTCGCTGTGTGGGATCGTGCCGCCCGGGCCGTCTCTGAGAAGGCAGCGGCCTTCGAGCAGCGGCGTCACGAACGTGCCAGCGGTGATCGGGTTGCCAGCGTGAACAAGCTGACCCGGGCGTTTCTTTCAGGCGAGGTTGATGTCGGCGATCGACACCGGCTGCTTTACTCGGCGGCAGCGAACCTAGCCGAACTCGGCTGCCCATTGCCGGCCATACAGGCCTTGCTCACCGAACCGGCGCTAGACTCCGGGTTGCCGCCGAAAGACGTAGCCCGGCAGATTGATTGCGGGCACGCTTCGATTCACCCGTTTGTGGCTCACGCTGCCAAAGTGTTTAATGGCACCGTCACGAACGTCATACCGGCCGGCCCGGAGGAGTCGACATGACCCCTAAATCTCCGGCGGCAAGGTTCGTGACTGGCGAAACCGCGTTCGCCGGCTGGCGTGATAACGTGCTCACCGGGACAGGCCCGGTCGTGTTCCCACACACCCTGCCGGTACCAGAGATAAGCCCCGGGCATGTGGTGCTACTCGGCGGGGCACCGGGTGCCGGCAAAACGGCACTCGTCATGGCGTGCGTCGTCGAGGCATTGCGGCACACTGCCACGCTGCGGGTTCTCGTCGCCAACGTCGAAATGTCCCCGACCGCGCTGCTCGACCGGCAGCTCGCCCGGCTATCCGGCATCGAAGCCGAAGTCATTCGCCACCGACGATTCACTGCCGATCACGCTGACCGTCTCGACGCCGGGCTTGCGACCGTCGAGTCATTCGTCGATCGGCTGGCTTTTCTTGAGCCGCCGTTCGACCTGTCAAATGTCGCCCATGCTGTCGATGACCACCGTGCCGACGTTATCGTGCTGGACTACCTACAACGGATCATGCCGCCGGGCGACATTGCCGACACCCGGCTGCGCGTGAACGCCACCATGGACATGCTGCGGCAGTTCTCCGCCGCTGGAAGTGCCGTGATTGCGTTGTCGGCAGTCGGCCGCAGCCGTGATTCTCATGGCCGTAGCACCTACGCAGCGTCGGCTATGTCGCTGGCGTCTTACCGGGACTCGGGCGAACTGGAATACGGGGCCGACGACGCCTTCCTGTTGGCCCCTGTCGACGACACCGACCCGAACGTCGTACGGCTGTCGCACTTGAAGTGCCGGCACGGAGCACAGCGTAGTGTCGATCTACGCTTCGACCGTGCCTGCCAAGCATTCACATTGATCGACGACGCCCAGCCGGCCCCGACGCTGCCCCGTGGCAAGCGAGGCCATAAACCACAGTCTGCACCACCTAACCCGGCTTTCTCCCCCGAGAAGCTTACTGAACTGTGGAAGTCAACTACAGCGGCCCCGGCCGACGCCAGAGGTGACGACTGATGACGTCGAGAGTCCTGCCACCGGGGCAAACCCTGCCGCCCCTCATAACGGCTGACGCTGGCAAGGGGCCATCTACGCACCCCCCCGGCCGAAAGGACGGCAAACGCTCACCGCGGCGTTCACAGCGGCACCCGGGCCGGTTTGCTGCGATCAATGCGTTCGTGGATGCCAGCATGAGCACACTCCCCCGGGCATCGGCATTGGTGTGGGTGGCACTCTGGCGGTTCGAGCGCGACGGCGTAACCCGAATTGCCGTTGCCGCACTCGCCCGGCTCGTTGGCTGCTGCAAGCGGCAAGCAATACGGGCGATTGCCAGACTGGTCGATGACGGACTTGTCGAAGTCGTTTATCAGGGCGGGAAAGATGCCGGGGTGTCGGTGTACCGGGTGACACCGGTGTCACCTGCCCCGGTGACATTTCGTGCCCGTTCCCGGTGACGCCCATGTCACCTATTCCATAAAGAATAAATAGTGTGCGTGTCTCACGCACTGACTCGACAAAGAAAAGCCTTGCGGCTGACCTACAGAGGGTGTAATCTAAACGACATGCCACGAAAGATGACCGGTACCATGACCGAACTCCTGCGGGCGGCCCTGCTCGACGCCCCAAGTCTTAACGCCATCGAAAAAGCGACCGGTGTGCGACGGCAAACGCTGGCATCATTCATGCGGGCAGAACAGGTTTCGATCCATTTGGCGGCGGCCGACGCATTGGCCGAATATTTCGGGGTCGTGTGCACCCGGCCAGTAAAGCCGAAGCGTAAAGGGGGCTGACTTATGGGAAGCGTGTTCAAGCCTTTTGCCACCCGTCCGCTGCCGGGCGGGGCACAGCTCGTCACCCGGGCTGGCAAGCTCGTGGCCTGTTGGATCGACGCCAGTGGCAAGAAACGCCAAGCCCCGGTTACGGCAGGCGAAAAGCCCCGTATTCGTGAACGGGCCAGCACGTACTCAGCCCAATACCGGGATGGTGACGGCGTCGTTCGGCGGGTGCCGACGGGATGCAAGTCGATCGACGCCGCCCGGGCCGTGCTTGCCGAACTCGAATCCCGTGCCGAGAAAGTCAAAGCCGGCATCGTGACGGCGGCCGAAGCGACCGTCGCCGACCATGCCGATACGCCCATCACCGAACACGCCGACGCCTACGTCGCTTACCTTGCCCGTAAACGGGGACGGGGAGCACACCGCACCACTTCGGCGGGGCACGTTGAGAACGTCGAGCGTGACTTGAAATCGGCCGTCGACGCGTGCGGCTTCAAGAGACTTCGTGACTTGCACCGTGACGCAGTCGCTGCATGGGTGGCCCGGCTGCTCGAACTGCCCGACACGCCCGTCGTCGACGCCGACGGCAACGTGCTCGTGTCCCACCGGCCGGCTGCCCGCACAATCAATGCCAAGCTCGGCACGCTTACGGCGTGGGGCAACTGGCTCGTCGATTCGGGGCGGCTCACCGTCAACCCGTTCGCCCGCTTGGGCAAGAGTGCCGGCGTCGACGAGACCGGTGACATTCGCCGGCAGCGGCGGGCGCTCACCGAAACCGAACTGCGGCGGCTGCTCACCGTTGCCCGGCTACGGCCCGTCGCCGAGTACGGCCGGGCGACGGTCAGGGTCGTCGACGACACCCGGCCGGCCAAGTCGCGGGCAACGTGGAAGCGTGTGGAACTGACGGTCGACACCGTTGTCGCTGCGGCTGAGCGGGGCCGGGCACGGCTGCGGCCCGACGTCGTCGAGCGGCTCGACCGCTTGGGGCGGGAACGGGCGTTGCTCTATGCGGTGCTCGTCACGACGGGACTGCGGCGGGGCGAATTGGCGGCACTTAACGTTGGTGACGTGCTACTCGACGACGAGCGGCCGGCAATCATGCTGCGGGGTGTGGACGCCAAAAACGGAGAAGCAGCCCGGCTGCCACTGCGGGCTGACGTGGCCGACGAACTGCGGGCATGGATAGACGAGAAAGCCGAAGCGGTGTGCCGGCAGCGTGTCGGCGTTGCGGGCATCGTGCGGCCGGCTGACGACGTGCCTTTGTTCGACGTGCCCGACAAGCTGGTGCGGATTCTGCACCGTGACGCCGACGCTGCCGGCATCCCCAAGCGTGACAAGCGGGGCCGCACCATCGACGTGCACGCACTGCGGGGCACGTTCGGGACGTACTTGGCCCGGGCCGGCGTGGACGCCGTGACGCTCAAGGCGCTCATGCGGCACAAGCGCATCGAAACGACGTTGAAACACTACGTCGACGACGGGCTGCTCGAAGTCGACCGAGCAGTCAGCACCCTGCCCGCGTTGCTTGCCGACCCGAACGACACCGAAGTCGCCCGGGCCACAGGTACCGACGACACTCGCGCCGTTGCACTAACCGTTGCACTAACTTCCGGCCACGCCCGTCACACGGAGTCCGTTCGGGACAACTGTGACGGTGGCGACGACTGCGGTGTCGTCGACGCAACCGCGTTGCCAGCAACGAATTCAGCGGCAAACGCGGGAGAACTGAAAGGGTGGCTAACGGGACTCGAACCCGCGACCCCTAGAATCACAATCTAGTGCTCTAACCAACTGAGCTATAGCCACCACCGTAGGAACGGCTCTGACAGTTTAACACACTTTTTATTCCGTCCACGCCAGCCCGCAGTACGGCCGGCCGGCCCGCAAGATCCCCGGCTTGGCTTCCCGCCCCGGTGCATTCGCCCCGGATTGACATTCCACGGCCGCGGTCGATTCGATTCAATACCTGGCCACTCACGCCCTGGCCAGGAGATCCACGCCATGCCGAGCCATGCCCCGACCGTCACGAGGAGCCGGTTCACTGCGGCCCGCGGCTGCGTGAGCGATGTGGCCCGGCTTGCCCAGGAGATCCCGCTGTTTCCCGTCGAGCGAACGATGCCGCTGGGCCCGCTCGCGACGGTCCGCGCTGCCGTCGGGAAAACCGCTTCCGCCAAGCAGCCGGCCTCCACTTCGCGGATCGGCTGGGCGGCAGTCTTCCTCAAGGCGTATGCACTCGTTGCCCGCGAGATGCCCGTGCTCCGCACCTGGCTGGTGCGAGGGTTTTCTGGCACCCGTCTGGCCACCACCGCAGAGAGCGTGGCCACGCTGGCCGTGAACCGGGTCGAAGAGGGAGAAGACAGGCTCTTCTGGGCGCGGCTCGCAGCACCCGATGCCAAGTCGCTTCCCGAGATTCAGCAGTTCATCGTCGACTGCGCGACCAAGCCAGTGGAAGAGATGTTCAAGCGACAGCTGGAACTCGAGATGGTGCCGGGCTTCCTGCGGCGGACGATCCTGCGGTGGAACATGAACTCATTCTCCCGGAAGCGGGCCGCACGGATCGGAACCTTCAGTCTCTCCACACTGGCCGGCATGGGCGCGACCAACCGCTTCCATCCGACGATCTGCACGACGAGCCTCTCCTACGCGCCGCTCGACGCCGACGGCAACTGCCTGGTGACGCTGATCGCCGATCATCGCGTGCTCGACGGCGCCGTGGTGGCCCGGGCGCTCGCCCGGCTCGAAGAGGTGCTCTGCCACGAGATGCTCATGGAGCTCCGCGGGCTCGCCGCCGCCAGCCCTGCGTCGTCTGACAAAGCCTGCGCCTGACCGGCGGCGAAGCCTTCTTGTCCGCATGGCGAAGCCGCTGGCTGTCACTCGCCGCGGGTGCTCTGTTTGCCGATTCCGCCAATGCCGCGTGCGGATGCACGCGGACATACTGCACGGCTGGGCGTCGTGCCCGTGAACGTCACTTCTTTTTCATAGGCAGCCATCGTCATGTGCCAAAAGCCTCTGGAATCTCAATGCCTGCACCACCTCCTTGGCGCCACGGCTCGGAGCCGCCGCTGCCGCGGACCGCTCACGGCTTTCCGGGCGGCAGGATGGTCCTTTATGTTCGTCGCCTGCATCGGGGCTCTGGCCACAGCTGCGGATGCGCCTGTCGTGATCAAGCCCGAGGAGACCACCGAACTCCTCGCGAATCCGGGCATCGGCTGGGAGACCTTTGGCTACCCCGCCAAAGCAGACAAAAACCTGCCGGCAGGGATTCCCTCCACGATCCTCTACGTCCGCTGGGGCTGGGGCACACTCGAGCCACAGCCTGGAAAGCTCAACACGGAACTGCTGGAGTCGACACTGAAAAATGCGCGTGCATCCGGGCAGCAACTGGCACTGAGGGTGAAGTGCCACAACCCACGTAAGGGCGCCGCAGATCACCCGGCCTGGCTCAAGGAGGTCGGTGGCCGTGAACTGCTGGTGGACTACGGTGACGGCCCCACGGAGATTCCGATTCCGGATTTCGATGATCCCGTCGTGCTCGACAGGCATCTCGACTTCATCAAGCGGTTCGGGGCCGCCTATGACGGCCATCCCGACATTGCACGCGTCGAAGTGGGCTCCATCGGCTGGTGGGGCGAATGGCACCTGAGCCGCTGCAAGGCGGCGAAAATGCCCAGCCTCGCAAACTGCCACAAGGTGATCGACGCCTATCGTGCGGCCTTCACCAAGACCCCTCTTCTGATGCCCAATCCAGCCAATGCGTGCATCTCCTACGCCACTTCCCACGGCGCCGGCTGGCGGGCCGACTCCCTCGGCGATTTGGGGAGCTTCTCACCAAAGTGGAACCACATGCGCGACGCCTATCCGGCCGCTATCAAGAGCAACAAGCTTCAGGACGTGTGGAAGGCCGCGCCCGTCTCCTTCGAAGCCCCAAGAAATGTCTCGGAATTCGTGGAGAAGGGCTGGCCGGTACGGAGCATCTTCAATTATGCGCTCGCCCTCCACGGCAGCTCCTTCAACGGCAAGTCGGCGCCGCTGCCAAATGATGGAAAGTTCCGCGAGGAGTTGGAGCGGTTTCTCCGTCGGCTCGGCTACCGCTTCGTGCTCAAGGAGTTCACCCACCCGGCGGAGGCGACGGCTGGCCAGTCACTCAACCTGTCGATGCAGTGGCAGAACGTCGGCTCGGCTCCCTGCTACCGGCCCTACAGGGTGGCCTATCGCCTCACAGGGCCAGACGGCACCCACCGGGTGGTCGTCGGAACGGCCACGGTCAACTCGTGGCTGCCTGGCTCGACCGAGCTCTTCACCGCCGCTTTCCCGGAGAACGTGCCCGATCTACCGCCGGGCGAACTGCACACAGTGACCGATGGCATCACGCTGCCCGCCGACCTCCTGCCAGGCGACTCCAAACTGGCGATCGGCGTTGTCGAGGAAAAAAGTGAAACGCCTGTCGTACGGCTGGCGATCACGGACCGCGATCAGGACGGCTGGTATCCGCTGAGCACTTTGAAGATCGTCCGCTGAGCAAGGTCGATCCACCGCCGTGCTCCAGGATGTTCACGCCCGGATATCTCCGATCATTCAGGAGACTCGTCCTTCTCGCCCTTCTTGTAGGCGTCGAGTTCGGCAACCGGCACCTCGAGCTCCTTCGGGCCGACGAAAACCACCAGGGCCTTTCCACCCGTGCCCTGAGTCTCGAACACCAACGCCTGCCGTCCACCGCTCGACCGCTTCAACCCATAGCGGACGAAAAAAGGCTGTTTGTCCCGCTCGGATACGAACAGCCCGTCCACACCGTCCACCGTCACGCCCATCTCCTCGAGCGCCGCGGCCGGCCGGCCGGCGATAAAGTTTTTGAGGGCCTTCTCGTCCTTCGGCCCCGAGAGAAACTCTGATTGGTACTGACAATAGAAGTTCGCCAGCCGTTTGCCGTTGGTGTCATTGTACCGGCGCACGACAGCCTTTGCGGCCGCCTGCGGGTTGCCGCTGCCGCAGCCGGCACAGGTGACGAGTCCGCCGAGCAGCAGCGACGACACGAGGCCAATCTGGAACGGGAACTTCATGACTTTCCTCGCTAGCGTAGCAACAGGGGTGGCACGACTGAACGGTGTTCCGCTCACTGAACATCGGCTGAGCGACCGGCGCCGTCCGCTCGTTTGCCGACGCTGAGCAGCACCGTGGTGTTCACGGTGTAGGCAATCGTCTGAACGCTGCCGTCTCCCATCACGGCGTTGAATCCCATGGGATGCGCCGAGCCGAAGCTGCGGTCCTTGCTGTCGAGGCCACTCGCCCGTGCCGTGCTTGGAGTGTCCACCAGCGGCACGTAGTAACTGCTCACCGTCCGGTGCCCGGCGTAGCCGAATCTGTTCGTCTGGTAGCTGGCATCGGTGTAGCCGCCGTTGGTCTTGGGATCGGCGTAGCGATCTGTGCCCACCTGTTTCTCGGCGAACATGAGCGTGTTCGACGTGCCGTCGGTGATCTTGCCGGTCGTAATCGGCGTGCCGGCCTGGAAGTTCGACAGGGTCACGCCGCTGCCGTTGTTGCTGAAGCCGCCGGGCGAGATGATGCCTCCCCACGCCGCGTCGCAGCCGGTCGAATTGTAGTTGCCACCCCACGTAGCCGAGGTTTGGTCGGCGGCACTGGCGTCTGACACAAAGCAGGCATAGTCGTGAAACGCGTAGGGACCAGTGAAGGGATAGGTGTCATAGCCAAACCGATTTTGGCCCCGGCTCGCACAGCGGTAGGCGGCAATCCGCTGGGCGTTCAGGCCTGCCGTGGTGGTGTCGCCATAGCCGCTGCCCGTGAACCGCAGGTTATAGGCGGCGGCCTCCTCGAGGTACGGCAGCATCTGCCAGAAATGGTTGAGCTGGGGTGTGCTGAACTTGTCGGCCGTCTTGATCGCAGGCCAGTATGGGCCGGCGCCGTCGCCGAAGCCGATCGGGATAATGCCTGCCGTGGGATACGCCTTCTTCGTGGACTCCACATTGAGCGCCGCGAGCCCCATCTGCTTCATATTGTTTTTGCAGCTCGACATCCGCGCCGCCTCGCGTGCCGATTGCACGGCCGGCAAGAGCAGCCCCACGAGCGCGCCGATAATGGCGATCACGACAAGGAGTTCCACGAGCGTGAAGGCTCGTCGCCCATGTGGCACAACGAACGAAAACAGCGGTGTCATTGGAAACCTCCGATTGAGACGTTTGGAATCAACGCATGAGAAGAGGGATGACGGATGACGATCTGCAGGCCACACGAGTGCATTCAATCGCGTGGGGCGGGCAAGGGTCCGGTTCGGACGTACTCCCCCGCCACTCCATGAACTCTATTGCCGGATTTCAGTCATCGCCATTGGCGGATTCGGCAAAATGGCCCCGGCGTTCTATCGCCTCTCGCGGCCGGTCGCCGGGGCGAATTTCAGCAGTCCCAGTTCAAACCCCTTGGCCACCGCCTCGGCCCGGTGGGCGCAGTGGAGCTTGTCCTTGATCGCCCCCACATGCGAGCGGGCGGTCCGCTCGGAAAATCCCAGCAGGTTGCCGATTTCGAGATTGGTGAAACCCTGCCGCAGCAGGCCCAGCACCTCGAGTTCGCGCCGGGTGAGCAGGCCCGCGTTCGACTCCCCACCCGCTGTCCGCTGGAGTTTCTTGGCAATCGGCCTGCCTCCAGCATGCGCGTCACGGATCGCAGCCACCAGTTCGTCATAGACGACGTTCTTGGTGAGATAGCCCTGCGCACCGGCCTCCACGGCCTGCTCCATGTCTTCAGCCGAATCAGACGACGTGAGCATCAGCACCCTGGCCGCTGACGAAATCGCCCTGATCCGGCGGAGCGTTTCGAAACCGTCCATGCCGGCCATCGTCACGTCGAGGAGACAGACGTCCGGTCGCTTTTCCCGCCACAGCCGCAGCGCCGACTCGCCGTCGTCGGCCTCGCCGACGATCTGAAAATCCTGCTCGAAGCTGAGCAAATTCGCCAGCGCCGCCCGCATCACCGGATGGTCGTCCACGAGGAGCAGGCGGATCACTTTCGACGCGGTGGTAGTTCCACCAGGGGCCTTTTCAATCTGGGAAAGCATCGGCTGCGTACCCCCATCGGATCCCCTGACACGCGGCTCGCGGCCCGGGCTGTCAGACGCTCTTGTATTCACTATGACTCCCCCGCCTCTGGCAACCATTGGCGTTTTCGGCAATCCGCCGTTGGCGATCACTCCACCTCGATCTCCCGATCGTACGGCAGGTTCTTGACCTGCGCGTGGATAGCCGTGCCCCGCCCGGGTGCACTCTCGACCCGCAGGGTGCCGCCGAGCCGCTCGACCCGCTCCCGCATGCCCTGCATGCCAAAATGACCCTGGAGCGGCCCGGCCTGCATACCCGGCGTGAACCCCTTCCCGTCGTCCCGCACCGTCACATCAATGGTATCGGCGGCCGGGTCGAATGACAGCACGACATCGATCGCGGTCGCGTGCGCGTGCTGCAGGGCGTTGTGGACAGCCTCCTGCACCACCAAAAGCAGGTTCCCGGCAACGAAATCGGGGACGGCCGACTCCGCGCTGGTCATCCGGGCGGTGATCCGCGTATCGTGCCCTTGAGCCTGGTGGGTCACGAGCGATTGAATCGCTTCCGGAAGCGTCTGCCCCTTGAGCGGAAAGCTGCGGAGTGCCCAGACCGATTCCCGCAACTCGCCGACCGCATGATCGACCATGCGGCGAGCGAGCCCCAGATGGCTGGCAGCCGGCTTGCCACCGGCCCGCCCGCTCAGTTCGCACGACTGCAGTTGCATGCCGATCGCTGACATGGTCTGCAGCAGTGTGTCGTGGAGATTGGCCGCCAGGCGGTTGCGTTCCCGAATCGTGGCGTTGAACTCCACGGCGGACTCGCGCCGCGTCCGCATTTCCGCCGCCAAACTCGCCGCCGTCGCAGCCACCCGGCGTCGCAGCAACCACACCCAACCCAACGCCCCGACAAGAACGCCGCCCGTCGCAGCCAAGGCGGCGGCCAGCCGTCGCGGCGTCCACCACGAGGGCCGCGTGAGCACCTGCACGTCATCCACAGAACGCACAAGCACATCCATCCGCTCCACGGCCGGCAGCAGCCAGATCGGACGAACCCCCACCTCCGGCTTCAGGTCCGCCCGTACGATGCCGGTGACCTGCAGTTCGCTGCCTGGCTCGAGTGTTTTCAGGATTTCGAAGGTGCCGCCGAACAGGGCTGCCGTAACCATTGACTTTCCACTGGAGATGAGCAGAACGCCTCCCGTGACAGCGCGGCGGACCTCCACAAGCCGCCCCTGGAAGGACACCAGGCAGCCGTCGTAATCACCGGGCTGGGCAATGAGACCATTCCGTAAGGCGGTGGCGTTGACGGTCACAATGTCATCGGGCGAGATCGCAGCCGGCTGCGGCGGCGCACCGCTGCCCATGCGGCGGATGACGGCCTCGACCAGTCCGGCGGCCTGCGACACCCCTACCAGCACCCGCCGGCGGTCGATGAAGCCCGCCACCTCGACGAGGTCGCCCGGCTGAAGCAGTTCATCGGACTGGGTCTCCACCCGCACGCCAAACGCCCCGTCCTGCAGATAGAAAAACTCGCCGGGCTGCGCATGGGTCACGACCCCCTCCGTCCGCACCCGGTGGCCGTTGGGGGGATCCCTCTGGAAACGTGCCAGACGGGCCAGCGGGAGCTTGGGCACCGAAAACGCCGCCTCCCGCGGTTGCTCGGTCACGATGATGTCGGATTCGTTGCCGACGAGGAGCATGAGCGACACAAACTCTCCGCGCGTGGTGAACCGTGCAGCTGCCACGCCCCGTAACCGCAGGCTGCCGTCGATGAGATGCGTGGGGTCGGGTTGGAGCGTGTCGTCGGGTACGGTGGCAAGCCAGTGCCGGCCATCCGTCTCCATCACGAGGATCCAGCGGCCGGAAGCCTTGCGGAAGCCTTGCAGGATGCCTTCGATCTCAATCCGCAGGCAGTTGTCGGCGCCGTTGAACACCCGGTCCATCACGGCCGGCATGGCTGCGGGAAGTGACAGGTCCTCAGAGACAACGACCACGGACTGGGGAATCATCATCGGTGCGAAGACATCGCGATCGACGAGGCCAGCGATTTCGACCATCATGCCCGGCACGAGGCCCGCGAGCACCTTTTCATCGCCCCGCCACACATCCCGCTCCCGGGCCACCTTGACGTTCACCCAGATGGCCGACGAGTCGTCCTGCACGACAAAGTGGTGCCCGGCGGCGGGGCGGGCCGAAATCCATGTCACTGTGCCACGGATCCGCACGGCCGCTTGATCGCCCCCCAGTGAACGGCCTTCACGGGTGGTCGTTGATTCGTTTATTCCATCGTCGCCAAACCGCACGGAGGCGATGCTGGAAACGTCACCGACCTCCGCAACGCCCTGGTCAACGACACTCGACACCTGCCCAACACCTTCCTCAGACCAGCTCGGAACGGCGAGCCAGCATGCACAGACAAGACTCAACAGGCAGACTCGCACGGGTGCATGCTCCCCAAGAAGGCGGACGCCGGAAGGATAGGCCATCTCGGGACAGACGGCAAATCGTGCCCCCCGTGGCATCCGATCGCATTGGTGTCTACCTTTTGTCATTCAGGTTTTGGTCGACTCAGTGCTTCGCCTCACACCCCGCTTTCACCCCCCCAAAAAAACACATAGCCATGTCGAAGTGGTTTCGCCATCCGGAAGACGTCACTCCCGTCTGCTGCATCGTGTCGCTCTTCCTGCTCGATCTGCTCGTCTATTTTTTCGTGCAAGACGTGCGGCTGCTGACACTGTGGTTTGCGCTGGCCGTCTGGCCAAAGATGTTCATCTGCTCGTGGAACCACCACCACCAGCATCTCTTCACGTTTCATCAGCCGATACTGAATCGCCTGCTGGAGATCGTCTACGCCCTGCACACCGGCATCACGACGAACGCCTGGGTGCTACACCACGTGCTCGGCCACCACATCAACTACCTCGACCAGACGAAGGACGAATCCACCTGGAAGCGACGCGACGGCACGATGATGGGGGAGATCGAATACACGCTGAAGACCGCCGCGACCGGCTACCTGCGGGCGTTTCAGGTGGCGCTGCGGTATCCCCGACAGCGGGCCGGGTTCCTGGGGATGGGGCTCGTGGTGCTCGCGCTGCTGGCGGCCGCCTTCTACCATGACTGGGTCAATGCCACGTTCGTGTTCGCCATGCCGATGCTGGTCGGGTATCTCATCACCGTCTGGCACACCTACGCCCACCATGCCGGCCTCGACACCCAGAACCCCTACGAGGCCTCGCACAACATCATGCACCGGTCATACAACGTGCTCACAGGCAACCTCGGCTATCACACGGCCCACCACGTGAAGCCGAAGCTGCACTGGTCGAAGCTGCCCGAGTTCCACGCCTCGATCGCCGACCGGATCCCCGCGCACCTCTATCAGGAGCCCTTTTTCCCGATCAGCCTCCTGCCGGCAGGCCGTGATCACTCACCCGCCTGGTCGCCCTTGAGCCGCCGCCTGATCTCGGCGAGCCGCTCGGAAAGATCCCGCTCGAAACCGCGATCGGTCGGCTCGTAATACCGCTTTTCCACGCCCAGATATTCGCCAAGGTAGTCCTGCGCCGCGATGCCTTCGGGTGCATCGTGGGCATACTTGTAGCCCTGGCCGTGGCCGAGCTGCTTGGCACCGGCATAGTGCTTGTCCTGGAGGTGCCGCGGCACCGGGATCACCGCCTGCTCGCGCACATCGCGGCGGGCGGCACCGATGGCTGTCGTGCAGGCGTTGCTCTTGGGGGCGAGTGCCAGGTAGGTGACCGCCTGCGACAGCGAGAGCTGGCATTCGGGAAGCCCGACGAACTCCGTCGCCTGCATGGCCGCCACCGCGATCATCAGGGCCCGCGGATCGGCGTTGCCGATGTCCTCGCTGGCCAGGATCACGAGCCGCCGAGAGAGAAACCGCACGTCCTCGCCCCCCTCCAGCATCCGCGCGAGCCAGTACAGGCCAGCATCGGCGTCGCTGCCCCGGATGCTCTTGATCAGGGCGCTGGCACAGTCGTAGTGCGTGTCGCCCGAGTCGTAGGTGATCGCCTTCCGCTGCACGCTCTCGCGGGCCAACGCTCCCGTGAAGACAAGCGGCCGTTCGGGGCTTGAGAGCACGCCGATCTCGAGGGCGCCGAGTGCCCGGCGAGCATCGCCGTCAGACGTCTCCACGAGCAGGGCGACCGCCTCCGGCGTGAGTTCGATGCGTTCGTTGCCCAGGCCCTGCTCGCGGTCGGCGACCGCCCGCCTGAGGACCTCCGCGATGTCGTCCCGCGACAGGGCTTCCAGTTCAAAGATACGGCTGCGGCTGACCAGCGCGCTCGTCAGCGCGAAGAAGGGATTCTGCGTGGTGGCGCCGATCAGCGCGATCACGCCGTTCTCCACATCGGGCAGGAGCACGTCCTGCTGGGCCTTCGAGTAGCGGTGGATCTCGTCGACAAAAAGGCAGGTCCTCTGACCGTCGTCCTCGAGGCGGCGGCGGGCGGCCTCGAGCACGTCTCGAACATCCTTCACGCCGGAGGCGGTGGCGGAGAGTTCCACGAACCGCCGCTTCGTCTCGCGGGCGATGATCTCGGCGAGCGTCGTCTTGCCGACGCCGGGCGGCCCGTAGAGGATCACGGAGCCCAGCCGGTCGGCCTCGATGAGCCGCCGCAGGAGCGTGCCCGGCCCCACCACCTTCGTCTGCCCGACATAGTCGGCCAGCCGCCGGGGCCGCATCCGGGCGGCCAGCGGCGCGGCCCGGGCGACATTCGCGGCCCGCGAGGCGGAGAAGAGATCGGCCATGGAATACCCTTGGGCCGCCGGCGGCGGAGACGGTGGATCACGCGCTCCGATTCTCGCCGTCGCGACGGTTTCGGGAAGCCCGCGTGTCTGGCGACACGGCTTTCTCGCGTCAGCGGCGGACCAGAGGCACGAACAGCAGGACGGGCCGCACGGTCCGAGCCATCCGCCACGACACCGTCACCGGAGCGGCAAGAGCCTCGTTCGCGGCGTCGAAAATCCCCGTGCCCGTGGCCTTCAATCGCAGCGTGTAGGTGCCCGCCAGATGCGTGCTGCGGATGGTCGTAATC
>JBILKZ010000097.1:0-14607 GCA_044376405.1 Pirellulales bacterium | reverse complement strand
GGCTCATTCACTTCAAGGGGCTGAAGATCGCTCCCCATCCATGGCTTCGTCGGCTCGGGGCTGGCTTCGCGGAGGAGCCGTATCACGGCAGGGGCTGGACGGGGAGCCGCGGTGACATCTGCCGCTGTCTTCAGGCCCACCTGCTGGAGCGGCATGCAGATTCCGTGGCCCTCCACTTCGGGGCGGAGGCGACCCTCGTCGATGCCGGGCAGCCACAACTCCGCATCGCGTCGCGGGGCGACGGGGCCGGCGAGTTGCGACGGTTCGATCTGGTCGTGGGCTGCGACGGCGGCGGCAGCGGCGTGCGGGCGTCCGTCGCTGATCACACCAGCGGGTTTGCGGTCGAGGGAGCCGACCTGGGAAACCACTCCCTGATGCTTCACCTGGATCAGCACCTCGAAGAGCTGGATCCGCAGTACCTCTATGTCCTTGCGGTCCGTCCAGTGACGGCCGTGGCCGGGGCGATCAACGGCCCCGGAGGGCCGGCGGATCCGCGGTGGTTCTGCCAAATCGGGTTCAGCGGCACGATGCGGTTCGAATCTGACGCGGATGCCGGTCGTTTTCTCGACAGGGCGCATCCGCTGCTGCGGCATTTCGCCTCCGATACAAACGTGAAGGAGTTCAGCCATCGGCAATGTCTGCCGACCGGCAAGACCAAGCGCTGCTCATCTCTCGTGGCCGGGCGGGTGGCGCTGCTGGGCGATGCCGGCGCTCCGGTGCCTCCCGTGGGCCAGGGAGTGAATGCGGCCATGGAAGGCGCGACGGTGCTCGCCCAGTGCCTGCACGAGCATCGCGATTCGCTGGATGCTGCGTTGGCGGCCTACGCGGCCACGTGGGGCCGCGAAACCGATGCACTGCGGCAGATTGCGATGACGGTCGACCTCTCACAAACCATGACACCCTTCCGGATCCTCATGGCCTCGTTCCTGGGCTACTCCGGCTTGAGGCTCGCCAAGCGCGAGGATCTCAGTTACGCAGAGGCCTGGGAGACTTTCCGCCGAGGCGAAGACCGCATCAGACGCACGCCCCTGGGGCTGGTGCTGCCTCGCCGTCGCGGTTGATTGGGAGCGGCTCGCGGGACTCAGGAAAAAAGGTGCTACTCCGGCTGGCTACAGCCCGAATGCTCGGCGGAGCACCGTGAGCGACTTCTGCCCGTGCTCGGCGGCCACGACCACGTTAAGCCGCACCTCACTCGTGCTCACGAGGTCGATATTGATCCCCTCGTCGGCCAGCGGCTTGAAGAGGCGGTCGGCCACGCCCGCATGGCTGCGGATGCCAACGCCCGTGATCGAGAGCTTCGCCACGTGCGGCACGTCGGCGACGTGGGCCCCACGGCTGGCTGCGATCTTGCGTGCAACTTCGATCGCCTTGTCGCGGCTCTCCGCCGGCACGGTAAACGAAATCTCAGCGCGGCCGTTCCGCGGATGACTCTGCACGATCATGTCGACGTTGAGCCCCGCCTTGCCCACCTCCTCGAAGACATCCGCCGCAACGCCTGGCGTGTCGGGGAGGTCGGTGAAGGTCACGAGCGCCTGCGATGAATCGAGCTGGCAGTCCTCGATCGCAAGGTCTTCCATTCCCTCGAGGCGCCGGACCACGTCGAGCGGGCTCGACTTCACCAGATGCGAACCCGCGAGGTCGGCCTCGCTGGCGGCCGTCTCGGCCTCGAGCCCGAAGGCGTGATGCACGGCCTGCACGGCCGCGGCACCATCCTTGCGGTCGACGAGCACGGAAATCTTGATCTCGCTCGTCGTGATCATGCGGACGTTGATCTTCTCACGGGAGAGGGCCGTGAACATGCGGCCGGCGACGCCCTGGGCATGCTTCATGCCAACGCCCACGACGGAAACCTTGGCCAGCTCCGCATCGTGCGACACGGCGGTGGCCCCGAGCTGCTTCGCGACGCGGTTGGAGAGTTCGAGTGACTCGGCCAGATCGTCTGCGGGCACGGTGAACGAGATGTCGGCCTGGCCCCCCTGCCCCACGTTTTGCACGATCATGTCGACCGCGATCCCTGATGCAGCCAACTGCGAAAAAAGCGCATGGCTCGAACCCGGCTGGTCGGGGACGTTTTCCAGCGTGATCCGGGCCTCGTCCTTCGCGAGGGCCACGCCGCTGGCGGGCCGGGGCGTCGATTCCTCGGCGGCGAGGATCACCGTGCCGGGCATATCCTTGAAGCTCGACCGCACGAGCACCTTCACGCCAAACTTTTTGGCAAACTCGATCGACCGCGAGTGCATGACGCCGGCGCCTAAACTCGCCAGTTCCAGCATCTCGTCATAGCTGATCGAGGCCAGACGGCGGGCCTTCGGCAGCATCCGCGGGTCGGTCGTGTAGATGCCGTCGACGTCGGTGTAGATCTCGCAGAGGTCGGCGTCGAGCACGGCGGCGAGCGCTACGGCGGTCGTATCGGAGCCACCCCGGCCGAGCGTGGTGATGTTGCCGTTCTGGTCGATGCCCTGGAAGCCGGCGGCGATCACGATCGCGCCGTCGTCGAGCAGTTTCTTGACGTGGTCGGTCGAGATCGACTTGATGCGGGCCTTCGTATGGGTGCTATCGGTGCGGATGCCGATCTGGGCACCAGTGAGGCTGACGGCCTTGTGCCCGTGCGACTGGATCGCCATGGCGAAAAGGGCCACGCTCACCTGCTCGCCGGTCGAGAGAAGCATGTCCATCTCGCGGGCGCTGGGCCGCTCTGAAATCTGCTTGGCGAGGTCGACGAGCACGTCGGTCTGGTGGCCCATCGCGCTCACGACCACCACCACCTGATGGCCGGCCTGCTGTCGCGCGATCGCCTTCTTCGCCGCCGCCAGGATCTTCTGGGGATCGGCCACGCTCGTTCCGCCAAACTTCTGCACTACGAGGGCCATCGACATTTGCTCCCTGCGCTGCTTGTCAGCGCGGTTGTTTGCGCCGCTTGTCGGCGCGATTTCTTGCCAAACTAGCTTCGCAAAAACTCCCCCATCAGCTTCCAGCCCGGCAGAATCGACGCCCCGCCGGCTGCTGCCGCGACCTCGTCGTAGGTGGTCTGGCCGTTCGGCTGGATGCCGCTGCCTGCCATCACGAACGGCACGGGGCCGCGGGAATGGGTCTTCGTCGTGATGAACGTGGGATGGTCGGGGCAGATGAGGATGCGGTGCTCCGGCACGCCGGCCAGGAAATCGGCGAGCGGCTTCACGATCTTGGCATCGATCTCCTCGATCGCCTTCACCTTCTCGACTGCGTCGCCCTGATGGCTCGCCTCGTCCGGTGCCTCGACATGCACGCAGACGAGATCGGCCAAAGCCAATTCGGCGATCGCCGCCCTGCCCTTCGCGGCGTAGTCTGTGTCGAGATAACCGGTGGCGCCAGGCACCTCCAGCCGCTTCCAGCCGGCGAGCGAGGCCAGCCCGCGGAGCAGGTCGACCGCCGTGATCATCGTGCCATTCGTGCCGTATTTCTTCGTGAACGGCTCCATCGCCGGGGCGCGGCCCACGCCCCAGAGCCAGACATGCGTGGCGGGCCGCTTGCCGGCCGCGATCCTCGCCTTGTTGACCGGATGTCCGGCCAACCACGAGGCGCTCTTCGCCATGATCTCGGTGAGCAGCCTGCTCCCTGTGCCACGAGGAAATGAGTCGGCGACTGATTTGTCCATCAGGTCGTGTGGCGGCGTCGCACGCAGGTCGGCACCGAGCGGCGCCGCCGTGTCGGCCTTGCCGCGATACATCAGCAGATTTCTGTAGCTGACGCCCGGCTTGAACTCCCAGCCGGAAAGCTCGGGGAAATCCGCCGCCAGTCCCCGGTTGGCAGCAGCGAGGAGTTCGGTTCCCTCCTCGGTCAAGATGTGGCCAGCGGTGAAGTCTTCCATCAGGGAGTCGCTCGCGGCGTCGCCCTTGGCCGAGTCAGGCCGGATCGTGACGAGGTTGCACCGCACGGCCCAGTCGTCGGGCCCGAGCGTGATGCCCTGGGCAGCGGCTTCGAGCGGCGCGCGGCCCGTGAAATAGACGAGCGGGTCGTAGCCCATCAGGCTCATGCAGGCCACCTCCGAACCCGGCGGCAGGCTGTCGGGCACGTGGTTGGTGAGCCCGACGAGGCCGCGGGCGGCGAGTGCATCCATCGCTGGGGTGCGGGCCGCCTGGAAAGGCGTCTTGCCTCCGAGCGACGCCTGCGGAGCGTCAGCGGCACCATCGGGAATCACGATCACGTATTTCATGGTTGGTTCCTTTATTCCCCGCGCATTATGTCGGAGCCCTATTCCTCGAGGACGCTCAGACAGACGCTTCTGCCTCTGACGACATCCGACGTGTCGATCGCGGCAACGGCCTTCTGAACAGCACTCGATGCACAGGCGTGGGTCATGATCACCAGCGGCACACCTGCATCGGACGAGCCGGGGACATCGTGCTGGATGACCGATGCAATCGAGATGCCATGCTCGCCGAGGGTGCCGGTGATCTTCGACAGCACGCCCGGCTGGTCCTTGACGCGGATCCGCAGGAAGTGCCGCTCATGGGCCGCTGGGTCGCTGATTTTCGCGGCGGGCGTGTCGGATTCGAGCACGCCGGTCGTGCGGAAGGTGATCGCCGCCCGGCCCACCACCGTGTCGATGATGTCGGCCACGACGGCCGAGGCGGTTGGCATCTGCCCGGCGCCCAGACCGTGGAAGAACATCCGCCCGACCGCATCGCCGACGATGCTGACGGCGTTGTAGGCGCCACGGGTCTCGGCCAAAGGCGTGCCGATCTTCACCAACGCCGGCGCCACCCGCATCGCGAGCCGGCCGTCGTTTCGGCTGGCCACGGCCACCAGACGAATCCGGTAGCCGAGTTCGCCGGCGTATTTCAGGAGGTCGAGGTCGAGGCCATCGATGCCTGTCCGCGGGATCTCGGCCCACGGCACCCAGACGCCGAACGCCAAATGGGCGAGGATCGCCAGCTTCTGCGTGGCGTCGGTGCCGTCGACGTCCATCGAGGGGTCGGCTTCGGCGAATCCCTTGGCCTGTGCGAGTTTGAGCACCTCGGCGTAGTCGGCGCCATCCTCCTCCATCCGCGTCAGGATGAAGTTGCTCGTGCCGTTCAAGATGCCGCGGATCGAGTCGATGCGGTTGGCTGCGAGGCACTCGCCGATGGCGGCCACGATCGGAATGCCGCCGGCCACGGCCGCCTCGAAGGCGATCGAACGGCCCCGCTTGCGGGCCAACTCAAAGAGTTCCGGGCCATGTTCTGCCAAAAGTGCCTTGTTGGCGGTGACTACATCCTTCCCGTGCTCGAGCAACTCGATCATCATCGAACGGGCAGGCTCCAATCCCCCGACAAGCAGAACCGCCACTGAGATCGATGGATCCTGCGAGATGTCGCGGATGTCGGAAGAGAGCTTCCCGCCCGGCACCTGCACGCTCCGGTCCTTGGCGACGTCCTTGACGACGGCCCGCTCGACGACGATCGGTCGGCCGGCGTGCCGCGTGATGTGGTCGGCCGACTCGACGAGCAGGCGGACAACGCCCGACCCGACGGTGCCCAAACCGACGACGCCGACACGGACTGGTGCGCTCATGGGGGGAACGACTCCAAACGAAAGACAGCAGGATGAATCACTGATCGTAATGAGCCTAGCTTGCGTCGGGAAGCATGGCGCGTGGTTTCCGAGGAGGTTCGGGTTGTGCCGGTCGTGCCGACGGTGTCGGGCGGGAGAGATCCCGTCGCTGCCGCTTCGGGCTTCCATTGACGGATAAAAGCCCCCGGCGTGAGCCGGGGGACAAGCTTCGCGACTCGGGTCGCTGTGCGGTTTTCGGCTGATCACGTAGAACACAGGCTGGCAACAGACCCCGTATCGATTCGTGAAGGAGCTTCAAGCCTTGGAAACGTCGGCCCGTGAATTTCTCGTCCGTTTGCTGGAAACGCCGAGCCCGTCCGGCTACGAACAGCCCATTCAGCGGTTGGTGCGGGACTATCTTTCAGGGATCGCCGACACAGTCGTCACCGATGCCCACGGCAACGTGATCGGGGCGAAAAACCCGACCGCCTCCACGCGGATGCTGCTGGCTGGCCACTGTGATCAGATCGGGCTGATTGTCCAATACATCGACTCCGACGGCTTCATTTCGGTGCAGCCGATCGGCGGCTGGGATCCGATCCAGCTCGTCGGTGCCCGGGTCGTGATCTGGACCGCGTCGGGCCCGATCAACGGCGTCATGTCGCGGAAGCCGATCCACCTGCTCACCGAGGAGGAGCGGAAGGTCGTGCCGAAGATGAAAGACCTCTGGATCGACATCGGCGCTGAGAACAAGGCCGATGCCGAGAGCGTGGTGCGGATCGGGGATTGCGTGACCTTCGAACTGCGGTTTCAGCCCCTCAGACGCAATCTCGCCAGCGCCGTGGCCATGGACGACAAGGTCGGCCTGTGGGTGGTGCTGGAAGCCTTCCGGCGGGCGGCAGCCGCCGGCCCCCTGCCCTGCGGGCTCTTCGTGGCTTCGACCGTGCAGGAGGAGATCGGCCTCCGGGGAGCGCAGACGAGCTGCTACGGTGTCGATCCGCATGTCGCCATCGCGGTTGATGTGACCCATGCCACCGACTGCCCGACGATCGACAAAAAGTCGGAGGGTGACGTGGGGCTTGGCAAGGGACCGGTCGTCTACCGCGGGCCGAATATGAATCCGCATGTTGTCGACCGACTGCTGGCGGCCGCCAAGGCTCGGGAGATACCGGTCCAGTTGGGGGCGAGCGGCAGGGCCACCCCGACCGATGCCAACGTGCTCCAGACCACGCGAGCGGGCGTTGCCACGGGCTTGGTGAGCGTGCCCAACCGCTACATGCACTCGGCGGTGGAGACGATCTCGCTCGACGATGCCGACCGGACGGCCGATCTGCTCGCGGCGTTCGTCCGCGGACTGGAGGGCACGATCGACTGGGCGCCGTAGCGTGCCCCACACGCTCGTCTCGCGGCCCAGCCTGCTGGGGCTTGTGAAAGCGGACGTGTCCTGCCAAAACGGCACTTGCCGCCGAGGCAGAAACGGGGCCTGTGCCAGGCTTCCGAATCAAGAAAAGACAGCGGCCGCTGTCCTGTCCCCAGAACCAAAAGACTTTGGCACGCCGGTTGCTCCGTTTTCCGCAGCCCGGCATGGACTGCCAATTCAACACGTTTTCTTGTTGCTACTCGTCAATCTTTGGAGGAGTTTCTCGTGGCCAAACAAATGGTGTTCGACGATGAGGCCCGTCAGCCGCTGCTCGCCGGCGTTTCCAAGCTCGCCAGGGCGGTGAAGAGCACGCTCGGCCCGCGCGGCCGCAACGCCGTGCTCGACAAGGGCTGGGGCTCGCCGAAGGTCACGAAGGACGGTGTCACCGTCGCCGAAGACATCGACCTCGAAGACCCGTTCGAGAACCTCGGGGCGCAGCTTGTGAAGGAAGCGGCCAGCAAAACCAATGACGTCGCCGGAGACGGCACGACCACGGCCACCGTGCTCGCCGAGGCCATCTTCCGCGAGGGTCTCAAGATGATCGCCGCGGGGGCCGACCCGATGGCGTTGGCCCGTGGCATTCACCGCGCGGTCGAGGCTGTTTCGAAATCGATTCTCGCGATGGCCACGCCAATCAACGAAAAGAACAAGAAGGAATTGATGCAGATCGCCACGATCGCGGGCAACAATGACCCCACGATCGGCAATGTTCTCTCCGACGCCTTCCTCAAGGTGGGCAAGGACGGTGTGATCACCGTCGAGGAGGGGAAGCAGGCGGAGACGACGGTGGACGTCGTCGAGGGAATGCAGTTCGACCGTGGTTTCCTCTCGCCCCACTTCGTGACCGACGCGGAGTCGCAGGTCTGCGAAATGGAAAACCCCTACATCCTGATCTTCGAGGAGAAGATCTCCAGCGCCAAGAATCTGGTGCCGATTCTCGAGGCGATCAGCAAGGCCGGTAAGCCGCTCGTTGTGATCGCCGAGGACGTCGAGGGCGAGGCCTTGGCCACGCTCGTCGTCAACAAACTCCGCGGCATCGTGCAGTCGGTCGCCATCAAGGCCCCGGGCTACGGCGACCGTCGCAAGGCGATCCTTGGCGATCTGGCCGTGCTCACCGGCGGTCAGGCGATTTACAAGGATTTGGGAATCGCGCTCGATGCGGTGAAGCTGAGCGACCTGGGCCGGGCCAAGAAGGTGATCATCGAGGCCGAAAACACCACGATTGTCAGCGGTGCCGGCACAAAGGACGCCATCGACGGCCGGGCGAAGCAGATTCGTGCCGAGATCGAGGCGACCACCAGCGACTACGACCGCGAGAAGCTGCAGGAGCGGCTGGCGAAGATTGCGGGTGGCGTGGCGCAAATCAACGTGGGTGCGGCGACCGAAACCGAGATGAAGGAGCGCAAGGCGCTCATCGACGACGCGAAGAGCGCCGTGCAGGCGGCTCTGGCCGAGGGCATCGTTCCGGGAGGCGGTGTGGCCCTGCTGCGGAGCGAGAAGGCGATCGAGAACCTCATCGCCAAGGGCGAACTCGATGCCGATGAGAAGATGGGCGCGTCGATCGTCAAGCAGGCCCTCCGGTATCCCTTGGAGGCGATCGCTGCCAACGCCGGCGTGGACGGCTCCGTGGTGGTCAACCGGGTGCGGCACATGAAGGGCAAGAACGACGGCTGGGACGCCGACAAGGCGGAGTATTGCGATCTGGTCAGTGCCGGTGTGATCGATCCGGCCAAGGTGGTCCGCACTGCTCTGCAAAACGCCGCCAGCGTGTCAGCCCTGCTCCTGACGACCGACTCGCTGGTCACCGAGATCCCGAAGGCCGAGGAAGAGGGTGGTGGCGATGGCCACGATCACCACGGCATGGGCGGTGGAATGGGCGGCGGCATGCCGGGCATGGGCGGTATGGGTGGCATGGGTGGCATGCCAGGCATGATGTAATCGGCGGCGAGGTTCCCGTCTGGCTCCGCCTGACGCCCCCTCGCAGACACCAAATTTTCCTTGTTTCTCCCGCTTTCAAGACCCCTTTTGACTCAACCCTTTTTGGAGTGAAGAACACATGGCTGCCAAGAATCTGAAGATCCGTCCGCTCGACGACCGCGTGGTGGTTGAGCCCGTTGAAGCTGAGGAGCGCACCGCCGGCGGCATCGTGCTGCCCGACTCGGCCAAGGAGAAGCCGCAGCGCGGCCACGTGGTGGCCATGGGCCCTGGCAAGCTGCTGGAAAACGGCGGCCGTGCTCCACTGTCGGTCGCGGTCGGCGACCAGGTGATCTACGGCAAGTATTCGGGCAGCGACATCGAGGTCGACGGCCACGAGGTGAAGATCCTCCGCGAGAGCGACATTCTTGCGAAGGTCATGGGCTGATCAGCCCGGTGCGTTCCAGTCTCGATCGATCCCCACTCAGTCACTTTTTAGGCTAGTCACTTTTTCAGGAGTAACGACTCGTGCCCAAGCAACTGCTGTTCGATGACAATGCCCGTGCCAAGCTGCTCAAGGGCGTCGAGAAACTGGCCGGTGCCGTCGCGGTGACGATGGGGCCGACCGGCCGCAACGTGATCATCGACAAGTCGTTCGGCGGTCCCACCGTCACCAAGGACGGCGTGACTGTCAGCAAGGAAGTGGACCTCGAGGATCCGTTCGAGAACATGGGCGCCAAGCTCGTGAACGAAGTGGCCTCGAAGACGTCGGATCTGGCTGGTGACGGCACGACCACGGCCACGGTGCTCGCCAGGGCGATCTTCCGCGAGGGCACGCGGAACGTCGCGGCCGGTAGCAATCCGACGGCGGTCCGCCGCGGCATCGACAAGGCGGTGACGGCCGCCGTGGAGCGGCTGATGCAGATCGCGCGGAAGGTGGAGCGGCCTGAGGAGGTCGCTCAGGTCGGCGCCATTAGCGCCAACAACGACCGCTCGATCGGCGATCTGCTCGCCGAGGCGTTGCAGCGGGTTGGCAAGGATGGCGTCATCACGGTCGAAGAGGGCAAGACCACCGAGACGACCGTTCGGTTCGTCGACGGTATGCAGTTCGACAAGGGTTTCGTCTCGCCCTATTTCGTCAACAAGCCGGCTGAGATGATCTGCCAGCTCGACGACGCCCTGATCCTGATCCACGAAAAGAAGATTTCCAACCTGCGTGACCTCCTGCCGCTGCTCGAAAAGGTCGCGCAGTCGGGCAAGCCGCTGTTGATCATTGCGGAGGATGTCGACGGCGACGCCCTCACGGCGTTGGTCGTCAACAAGCTCCGGGGCGTGCTCAACATTTGCGCGTCGAAGGCCCCTGGCTTTGGCGACCGACGCAAGGCGATGCTTGGCGACATCGCCACGCTCACGGGCGGCACGCTGATCTCCGAAGACCTTGGAATCAAGCTCGAGAGCCTCGATCTCTCGCACCTTGGCCGTGCCAAGAAGATCACGGTCGACAAGAACGAGACCACGATCGTCCAGGGTGCCGGTAAGCAGGACGACGTGCAGGCCCGCGTGCATCAACTCCGCACCCAGATCGAGGGCACCGAGAGCGAGTATGACCGCGAGAAACTGCAGGAGCGGCTGGCCAAGCTGACCGGCGGCGTGGCGATCGTATCGGTCGGGGCCGGCACCGAGGCCGAGATGAAGCAGAAGAAGGCCCGCGTTGAGGATGCCCTGCATGCCACGCGAGCTGCGGTCGAAGAAGGCATCGTGCCGGGTGGCGGTGTCGCGTTGCTCCGTTGCCGTGAGGCTGTGGAGAAGGCACGGTCGCAGGCCAAGGGCGACGAGAAGATCGGCGTCGACATCGTGCTGCACTCGCTCGAGGCGCCCATCCGCCAGATTGCGGAGAACGGCGGTATCGATGGTGCCGTGGTTGCCGACGAGGTGGCTGACAAAGACCTCAACATGGGCTACGACGCCAACAAGGGCGAGTATGTCGACATGCTCAAGGCGGGGATCATCGATCCGGTGAAGGTCGTTCGCGTGGCGTTGACCAACGCGGCGAGCATCGCTGGCCTCATGCTCACGACCGAGGCCCTCGTCACGAACCTCGACAAGGAAGACGCCAAGAAGCACCGGGCTGAAGGCAGCGTTCGCTAGTGGCTGGCGAGGTGGCTGCGGAAAAGCCGAGCCCAGGCCTTTTCCACTCGCTTCCGTCTGCGTCTGGACCGCCCCTACATGGCCAACGAGCGTGACTACTACGAGGTGCTGGGAGTGGAACGCCGCGCCGGCGGCGCGGAGATAGCCGACGCGTATCGCAAACTGGCTATCAAGTTCCACCCCGACAAGAACCCCGGCAACAACGAGGCCGCGGATCGCTTCAAGGAGGCGGCCCGGGCCTTCGAAGTGCTGTCGAACGACGAACTGCGGGCTCGCTACGATCGCTACGGCCATGCGGGCCTCCAGGGCGGAGCGCGGCACGAATTCAACGATCTTTCCGACATCTTCGATGCGTTCGGCGATCTGTTCGGCGGCGGCGTCTTCGGCGGTGGTGGCGGGCGGAAGTCCAATCGGCCGCGCCAGGGGCGAGATGTCTTTTCCAGTGTCTCGCTCTCGCTCGTGGAGGCAGCCCGCGGAGCCACCAAGACCGTCGAATTTTCCCGACACGAACTCTGCGGCAGTTGCGACGGCAGTGGGGCCAAGAAGGGCACGAAGCCGCAGACCTGCGAGTATTGCGCGGGGCACGGTCAGGTGATCCAGTCGGCGGGCGTTTTTCGTCTGCAGACAACCTGCCCGTCCTGCCGTGGTGCGGGAACCATGATCCGCGAAAAGTGCCCAGACTGCGGGGGCGAAGGGCTCACCGCCGAGCATGTCGAGCGGCGGGTCACGATTCCCGCCGGCGTGGACCGCGACGTCCGCGTGCGGCTGGCGGGTGAGGGTGAGCCGGGGGCAAACGGCGGCCCCCCGGGCGACTGCTACTGCGTGATCGAGATCGAGGAGCATCCGTTTCTCAACCGCGAGGGTCGTGATCTGCACTGCGAGGTGCCGATCACATTCAGCCAGGCCGCTCTGGGGGCCACCGTCGACGTTCCCACTCTCGACGGCGCAAAGCCGCTGGCCATCGCACGCGGTACGCAGGCAGGCGACGTGATCCGAGTGAAGGGGCTCGGCATGCCGGAGGTGCGGGGCCGCGGCATCGGCGACCTGCACGTGCACGTCCATGTCGAGGTGCCGAAGACGCTCTCTCCCAAGGCGGAGCAATTGCTGCGCGACTTGGCCGCCGAAGAGCAGAAGGCCGTGAGCCCGAAACGGTCGAGTTTCTTCAGTCGCTTGAGCGACTACTTCCAGCCAAAGGATGCCACAGACAAGCCGCGTGACGAGAAGCTAAAATCGAAGAAGGAGAGCCAGTCATGAATCCACGTGACGATCGGGACCCCGTTTCCCCGTCCGAGCAGCAGCCTGTCGCTGCCGAAGGCCACGAAGACGCGGCGGATGGCCTGCCCGGGGGCGACTCGTTCGCCCAGCAACTGCGGGACGCGGAGGATCGCGTGCTCCGGGCGCAGGCGGAACTAGAGAATTTCCGCAAACGTTCGCGGCGGGAACACGAAGACGCGCTCCGCTACCGGGAGATCGACCTGCTGCGGGATCTGCTGCCCGTGCTCGACACCGTTCGCCGGGCGATCGAGGCGAGTGAGACGACCGCTGACGTCGACGGCCTGCGGGCCGGATTCCGCATGACCGCCCAGCAGATCGAAAAGGTGCTCGATGGGCATGGCTGCAAAACGATCGAGACGGACGGCAAGCCATTCGATCCCACGATCCATGACGCCATTTTGCAACAGGTGGTGCCTGGCGTGGCGTCGGGCACGATCGTGGGGGTCGCCAGCCGCGGGTACAGGCTGCACGACCGAGTGGTCCGTCCGGCCCAGGTGATCGTTTCCAAGGAGGAATGAAGCATGCCCACGTATGATTACGTCTGCGACGGTTGCGGGCACGCCTTCGAACTGTTCCAGTCGATGACCGACAGCGTGAAGAAGACCTGCCCGAAATGCAAGAAAAAGAAGCTTCGTCGGCTCATCGGCGCCGGCGGGGCGATCGTGTTCAAGGGATCGGGTTTCTACAAGACCGACTACCGCAGTGAATCGTACAAGAAGGGCGCCGCCGCCGATTCGGGTGGCAAGTCCGAGGGCGGCTCCAAGAAGTCGGATTCCGGGAAATCCGATTCCGGCGGCGGCTCTGGATCGAAGGGATCGGAGTAGACGATGCCACTCTGCCCGGTATGCGATGCCAGCGTGAACCTCGAAGCCGTGCCGACGGCCCCGTTTTGCAGCGAGCGTTGCCGGCTCATCGATCTCGGCCGCTGGCTCGACGAGGCCTACTCTCTCCCTGAGCAGAAGCAGCCGGAGGATGACGAGGGTGAAGGCGACGAGTAGGGTAGACGGGTCCGGCCTGCGTATACTCGGAGCCCGCGCGGGAGTGGCTCCCGGTTCGCGAGTCCCGTGGCCTCACAGTCAAGGATGAAGACATGTCAGATTCCGTCAGCCCTACCCCGGCTCACCATGTGAACACGACGGAGGTGTCTCCCGCCGGCAGGATCGTGCATGAGATCCAGTGGAGCGAGGCGTTGCCGTGGTGGCTCCTGTTTCGCGCCGCCGGCGCCGCCTTCTCACCGACGGTGATCCTGTTGGCGTCGCTCGGTGCGCTGGCCACTTGGGCCGGCTGGTCTCTCGCAGATCGCATGCAGTTGGCGGGCGTTGAGCAGGCCGCCGACGTGATCGCTGCGGCGGGAGTCGGCCAGCAGTCGACCGTGGATGGGCTCGTGCTGCCATCAAGCTCCGGCGGGCTGCCCGGTGGACGTCTGCTGGTGCCAAGTCGGAGCGTGATGCCTGGCCTGCTCGGCCTGCTCGATCGCTTGCCAGTCGCGGCTGGGGATGTGCTGCGGCTAGCGTCGGTGCCGTTTCGACCGTCGGCCACCATGAGCCAGATGGTCGGGGCGCTGGCTCGGCTCGGCTGGTTCGTGCTTGTGTGGTCGATTTTCGGAACTGCCATCACCCGGCACGTGGCGCTCACGCTGATTGGTGAGGATGCGCCTGGGCTCTCCGGTGCGGTGTGGTACGGCAGCCGGAAGTGGATCTCATCGTTCAACGCCGTCGCTTTCGTCCTCCTTGGCATCCTCGTGCTCTCCGTGCCTGGGGCTTTGCTCGGTCTGCTGATGCGGACCGATGTGGGCCTGGCGGTGGCGGGAGCCGTCTGGCCGTTGGTTCTCGCGGGAGCCGTCGTGCTCGCGATCCTCGCCGTCGGCCTCTTGGCCGGCTGGCCGCTGATGGTGGCGGCCGTCGGGGTGGAGCGTGGCGACAGCTTCCAGGCGATCTCCACGGCATTTTCCTACCTCTACCAGCGGCCGCTTCACTATGCCTTCTACGCTCTGATCGCAGGGCTGGTGGCCCTGCCGGCCTTGGCCGCGGCAGGTGTCTTTGCCGACGCCATCGGGACGCTGGCGATGTGGGCTGCCAGTTTTGGCATGGGGCATGGGCGGACGGTGGCCGTGATGGACGCCATCGGTGCGGGAGGTGCCACGGCTGCTGCCGCACCGTGGGGTGCCCGGGCGATCGGCTTCTGGATGCGGGGGCTCGAGACGCTCCTGTCATCCTTTGGGTGGGGCTACTTCTGGGCGATCGCCACGGCGGCCTATCTACTCCTGCGTCAGGACGTCGACGGCACCGAGGTCGACGAAGTGGTGCTCGAGGAGCCCGTTGGCGGGACCTAACTCAGCC
>JBILKZ010000019.1:0-40703 GCA_044376405.1 Pirellulales bacterium | reverse complement strand
GCACATCGGAGTGCAGGTGTGGGTGAACCAAGGTATGTACGAGGAGAGCGGCGATGGCGCTGATGCCCAAGAGGGTCAAGCACCGAAAAAGCCAAAGAGGTCGTATAAGAGGTGACGCCTCCCGCGGTAACCGCGTCGTCTTCGGCGACTTCGGCCTCCAGGCCGAACAGCCGGGGTGGCTTGCGGCTGCCACGATCGAGGCTGGTCGCATCGCGGCCCAGCAGTACCTCCGTACGGAGGGCAGGCTTTTCGTGCGCGTGTTTCCCCACAAATCAATCACGTCCATCCCGCTTGAAACCCGCATGGGTAAGGGCAAGGGCGAGCCTGAGTTTTGGGCGGCTGTCATTAAGCCCGGCATGATTCTCTATGAGATCGGCGGGGTGACGGAGGACGCGGCTCGCGTGTGTCTGGCGCGGCTGGCGCACAAGATGCCTCTACGGGTGCGGTTCGTGAGGCGGCGGGTGATGTAGGCCAGGTCGGCTTGGAACGATAAACGGGAAAGAATCAACGGTCATGACGAAGGTACGAGAACTCAGGGACATGGGCGAAGAGCAGATCCGGCTCGTCTGGAAGGACGCCGCCGAGACGCTCTTCCGGCTGCGCATTCAGGCGCAGACCGAAAAGCTTGCATCACCGTCCGAGGTGCGGAAGCATCGCCGAACCATCGCGCGATGCCAGACGATTCTGACGCAACGAGGGCTGCTCAAGAACGGTTCCGTCCACGGCTCTGTGACGGGCGAGGTTCATGATGAGCACTCGCCGCAGCATGAGAAACATGCCAAGAAGCACCGCGCGAGCGGTCGGGCCAAGGTGCACGCAACGGGGAAGGCCGGCGTGGCCAAGAAGCGCGAGTTCAAAAAGCGAACGCAAAGCGGCACATAAGAGCGGAACATAGGGCGGCACCCGATCGATCGGCACTCGAGTCTGAACAACACCAAGCAACGTACTCCCAGGTTTACTGTTAGGAATCACTGAAGATGCCCAAGCGAGTGGAAACAGGAACGGTCACGAGCGCCGCCGCGAGCAAGACGCGGCGGGTCGAGATTCCGCGTGTCGTGCGGCATCCGAAGTACGGCAGGATTCTGCACCGCCGCACCGTCTGCCACGTTCACGACGAACAAGAAGAGTCGCAGCCGGGCGATCTCGTGGAGATCATCGAGTGCCGTCCGCGCAGCCGCCTGAAGCGTTGGGAACTGGTGCGGGTGGTGACCAAGAGCACCGCCGTCGACGTCACCTCCCTCCGGAGTGGTGCGAGGGCGACGCAACTGCGCGAGACAGCGGCCAAGGCTGAGGCGGCTGCCGCTACGGGTGGAGCGGACGCGAGCACGGAAGGGCGGGCAGCAACATGATCCAGATGCAGACTCGGCTCGTTGTGGCCGACAACACCGGTGCCAAAGAAGTCATGTGCTTCAAGGTGCTCGGGGGAAGCAAAAAGCGGACTGCCGGCCTGGGCGACATCATTGTTTGCAGCGTGAAGAGCGTGATTGCGGGCAGCGACGTGAAGAAGAAGGCCGTGGTCAAGGCCGTCGTCGTGCGTTGCAAGAGGCCGACGCGGCGTGATGACGGCAGCTATGTGCAGTTCGACACGAACGCCTGCGTGATCATCGACAACGATAAGAATCCCAAAGGGACCCGCATTTTCGGTGCGGTGGCCCGCGAACTCCGCGACGCGAACTTCATGAAGATTGTCAGCCTTGCCAGTGAGGTGGTGTGATGTTGATCCATACGGGCGATATGGTCGAGGTCACGACAGGGAACGCGCGTGGCACACGTGCGAAGGTGCTGTCCGTTCGGCCCGATGACGGCAAGGTCGTCGTCGAGGGCGTGAACCGTGTCTACCGCCACATGAAGCGGAGTCAGAAAAATCCGCAGGGCGGCCGTCTGAGCCGGGAAATGCCGATCAGTGTCTCTAACGTGCTCGTTGTCTGTGCTGCCTGCAGCAAGGCGACGCGAATCGGCTTGCGGGTAGCCGCCGACGGTTCCAAGGCCCGCGTCTGCAAGAAGTGCAAGGCGGACATCAGCGTGATCCGTCCGGCCCGCGGCAAGAAGGCTGGCGCATAGGAACGGTTGACAGCAAACTTTCATAGGACTCCAACAGGATCGTGGCGATGGCAAAAAAGACGAAAGCAACTGAAACGGCTGCCCCGGCGGCGGCGGGAACGCCGCGGATGCTGGAACACTACGTCAACGTGGTGCGGCCGCAGCTCGCCCAGGCGTTGAACAGGACCAACCCGCATGCCATTCCCAAGCTCGAAAAGATCGTGGTGAACATGGGCGTGGGTGTGGCCGTGACCGAGAAGAAGTATCTCGAAGAGGCTATCGGTGCGATGACGCAGGTCACCGGACAGAAGCCGATCGCCACGATTTCCAAGGCGGCCGTGTCGGGCTTCAAGCTGCGAGAAAACCTCCCGATCGGCTGCAAGGTCACGCTTCGTGGACGCCGGATGTACGAGTTCTTCGATCGGCTTGTGTCGTTGGCCCTGCCGCGAGTTCGTGACTTCCGTGGTCTCTCCAACACCGCGTTCGACGGACATGGCAACTACAGCCTGGGCCTGTCGGAGCAGATGGTGTTTCCGGAGATCAACCCCGACCGCTACACGCGGCCGCAGGGAATGCACATTACGATGGTGACGTCTGCCAAGACTGACGACGAAGCGCGGCAGTTTCTCGTCGCCATGGGAATGCCGCTCAAGAAGGACGGAGAGGATGGCGGTGCCGCGGCGTAGCGGTATCGGAACCGGTCGATACGAATCCAGAAACACATATGGCAAGCAAATCAAAGATCGCCGCTGCCAAGCGGCCGCCGAAGTTCTCCACCCGTCAGGTGCAGCGTTGCATGCTGTGCGGCCGTCCCCGGGCTGTGTACCGGAAGTTTGGCACTTGTCGCATCTGTTTCCGGAAGCTTGCCGATCAAGGCCTCATTCCGGGTGTCCGAAAAGCCAGTTGGTAGCTCGAGTTGATAGCGCTGGGTGGGGCGGTTTGGCAATCGCCACGACAGAGCGAACGAACAGTTACAGAACAAACGATCAAGACCGAGTCTGAGGATTTCACAAGAGGGTTTCGCTGACATGATGACCGATCCCATCGCCGACATGCTCACCCGCATCCGCAACGCGGTGCGAGTCGAACGCGCCACCGTGGAACTTCCGAGTTCAAAGGTGAAGCGCGGCGTGGCTGACGTTTTGAAGCGAGAGGGATTCATCTGGGATTGGAAAGAGGTCGAGGCGGCCCCTGTTGCCCAGCTGCAGTTGGAGCTCAAGTACGGCCCCAACGGCGAACGATTGATTCGGAATATCCGTCGCGTGAGTTCCCCCGGTCACCGCGTGTACAGCCGGTCTGCCTTGTTGCGGCCCGTGCTCGGCGGGTTGGGGATTTCGATCCTCTCGACATCGAGCGGCGTGGTGAGTGATCGCGAGGCCAGGCAGCGGAAACTGGGCGGCGAAGTGCTGTGTGAGTTGTGGTGATTGGTGATCGCGAAGATGCTGGGCGAGTCATCGCTCCAACAATAAGAATCTGACAATCAGCAGCAACCCGACGACCAGCAAGAATCTGACAGCAAGACACGAAGCAGTAGGCAAGCAGAAGAAAGGTCACAGGCGATGTCCCGCATCGGCAAGGCGCCAGTAGAAATTCCGAAGGGTGTGAAGGTGGCGGTGAACGCCGGCAGCCTGACCGTGGAAGGACCGCTCGGAAAGCTCGAGCATCGCGTCCACCCGGCAGTGGCTGTCGTCATGGATCCGGCTGCATCGGCACTGACGGTGACGCGTTCGGATGACAACAGGGTGGCGAGAAGCCTTCATGGCCTGACCCGCGCTCTCGTTGCCAACATGGTCGAGGGCGTTTCAAAGGGCTACGAGAAGAAGCTCGAGATCGTCGGCGTCGGTTACTTGGCAGCCATTCAGAAGAACGTTCTGCAGTTGCGGGTCGGCTTCGCCAATGAGCTGCAGGTGCCGATCCCCGCCGGCCTTACTGTGACCTGCCCCGATCAGACCCACATCAGCGTCAAAGGTATCGACAAGCAACTCGTCGGCCAGTTCGCTGCCTCCGTTCGCGCCATGAGGAAGCCTGAGCCTTACAAGGGCAAGGGCATTCGCTACGAGGCGGAGCAGGTGCGTCGCAAGGCCGGCAAGGCCGTCACCAAGTAATTCATTCGAACACATCGTTTCCCGATTCTCGAACGCTCCTTTCCCCAACCTCCTCATAGCCAGCACCACCTGCCATGGACCACGCCCGTACGATTCTCCGCCAGCGTATCCGCCGCCGCCATCGCGTGCGACGGTTCATCCGCGGCACGGCGGAGCGGCCCCGCCTGTCTGTCTTTCGCGCTCACAAGCACATCTACGCCCAGGTCATCGATGATGCCTCGGGCCGCACGCTTGCGTCCGCCAGCACCATGGACAAGCAGCTTCGCGACACCCTCGGCTTCGGTGGCAACACGGATGCTGCTGCCGCGATCGGTCGGACCGTTGCGGAACGGGCGCAGGCTGTCGGCGTGAAGAAGGTCTGCTTTGACCGGGGCGAGTTCCGCTATCACGGTCGTATGGCGGCCCTGGCCAATGCGGCCCGCGAGGCCGGCCTGGAGTTCTAAAGTCGCCAGGTCTGAAGAGTTTTCCAAGCAGGGTTTTCCAAGCAGGGTTTCAAGTCAGCGGTATCGCGGTTTCCACAGAACAAAACACAGCCTTCCAACCGAGAGAGCCAATCGTGTCCACAGGTGGCAGCAGAGACAGGGATTCGAGAGACAGGGATTCCCGCGGCGGCGATTCCCGCGGTGGGGAGTTTGCTGAAAAGGTCGTGAAGGTGCGGCGGTGCGCCACGGTCGTGAAGGGCGGCCGGCGGTTTAGCTTCGCCGGCCTGGTCGTCGTCGGAAATGGACGCGGCAAGGTGGGCTGTGGCTACGGCAAGGCCAACGAAGTGCCCCCTGCCGTCGAGAAGGCGATCAAGGACGGCATGAAAAATCTGATCGAGGTGCCGGTTGAATCGGGCTCGATTCCCCATCGCGTGGAGGGCTTCAGCGGCACCGCAAAGGTGATCATGCTGCCCGCCAGCCCTGGTACGGGCATCATTGCCGGTGCGGCTGTCCGCGCCGTCTGTGAATCGGCGGGCATCCGTGACGTGCTGACGAAGGCCCATGGTTCCACGAACCCGGTCAACCTTGTGAAGGCGGCGCTCGACGCCCTCAAACAACTTCGGACCCGGGCGGATGTGGAGCGTCTCAGGGGTGTGTCGCTCTCCTGAGCGAATAACGGAAAAATAGAGAAAAGCCAGACCATGAAACTCAACGATGTAAACAAGGGCGTCCACAAAAATCCCAAGCGGCTGCGGGTTGGTCGTGGACCGGGCTCCGGCCGCGGCAGAACCGCCGGTCGCGGCAATAAGGGCCAGGGACAACTTGCTGGCTGGAGTGCCCCGGCGATCTTCGAGGGCGGCGGCACGCCGTTGATCCGTCGCATTCCCAAGCGCGGTTTTCATAACCGACATGGCAAGATCGTGAAGGACGTCAACGTCGAGGACTTGGAAGAGCGGTTCGCCGCGGGCAGCGAAGTGTCGCCGGAAAGCCTGCGGACCGTGGGGCTTGCCAAGGGGATCTGGCACGAGGTGAAAATCCTTGGAAACGGCACCATCGCCAAGTCGCTGAAGGTCTCTGCACACCACTTCAGTGCCCAGGCGCGTGAGAAGATTCTCGCCGCCGGTGGCACGGTCACCGAGATTCCCGGGCCGGCGCCAGTCGTGCGGAACAAGCGAAATACAAAAACGGCATCGCGGAAAAAGCCGGCCGCAGGGTAGGGTGGTGTGCCGGCGCCCTCGAGTGCTGCCAAATCCGTCCGAACCCCAGAGGTTGAGGAGCCCTTCCCGTGCTTGAAAAGCTGCGCATCATCTTCACGATCCCGGAACTGCGGCAGAAGATTCTGCTGACGTTGGGGCTCCTCGCGATCTACCGCGTTGGCTGGCAGGTGCCCCTTCCAATCGTCGACCCCAAGGCGATGACCGCGTTCGCGGAGCAGTCTGGCGGCATCGGCGATCTGCTGCGAACGGTCGCCGTGTTTTCCGCGAGCCAGCTCTCCCAGGCCACCATCTTCGGCCTGGGGATCATGCCCTACATCTCCGCGTCGATCATTTTTCAATTGCTCGCCACGGTGTGGCCGCCGCTGGAGCGGCTTTCGAAAGAAGGGGAGGCGGGACGCAAGAAGATCAACGAATACACCCGCTACGCCACCGTGCTGATCTGCCTCGTGCAGAGCTGGGCCTACGTGGCATTTCTTTCGTCGCAACAAGTGGGCGACACTTCGTTAATCCAGTCGAGCTTCCTTGTCGATGGCCGGCTCCCGTTGGTCTGGCAGTTCGTGGCCGTCATGACGATGACGGCGGGCACGATCTTCCTCATGTGGCTGGGTGAACAGATTGACGAGTTTGGGATCGGCAATGGGATCAGCCTGCTGATCATGGCGGGCATCCTGGCTGCCATGCCGAGCGCCCTGGTGCAGCTCGGCAGCGATACGACCTGGGAACTGGGCGGTGGTGGCGGCAAGATGGGTGTGGAGACGCTGCTTGTGCTCGCGGCACTCTTCGTGGGCGTGGTGGCGGGCGTGGTGTTCATGACGCAGGGCCAGCGTCGGATTCCCACACAGAGCGCCAAGCACGTTCGCGGCCGTCGCGTGTATGGTGGCACCCGGCAGTATCTGCCGCTGCGGGTGAATCAGGCCGGCGTGATGCCGATCATCTTCGCCAGTTCGCTGTTGCTCTTCCCCCAGATGTTTTTCCAGTACCTGCACAATGCCTATCCCGGCAACACGGTGCTGGGCGCCCTGCACGATTCCTTTACTCGCGGACAGTCGTTCCTCTACAACGTGCTGTACGTTGTGCTGATCTACTTCTTCTGCTACTTCTGGACCGCGATCACCTTCAATCCGAAGGAGATGGCTGACAACCTCAAGAACTTTGGGGCGTTCATTCCCGGCTACCGGCCAGGCAAGCGGACCGCCGACTACCTCGAGCGGGTCATGGAGAGGATCACCTACGTCGGTGCTGGCTTCCTGGCGCTCGTGGCGGTGATTCCCACGATCGTCGGTGGAGCGCTGGGGATTCCGGCCCAGATCGCGAGCTTCTACGGCGGCACGGGCCTCTTGATCGCGGTGAGCGTGGCGTTCGACCTCGTGCAGAAGATCGACAGTCATCTCGTGATGCGGAACTACACCGGACTCCTGGAAAAATCTTGACCTCCTGTGACAGTGCCGGCGCCGGATGGTCTGGCTTTGCCCGTCACTCGTGAGGCTACGCCATGCGGATCATCCTCATCGGACCCCCCGGCGCTGGCAAAGGCACTCAGTGTCAGCTGTTGGTCGAACTGCTGAAGATTCCGCACCTCTCCACAGGCGAGATGTTGCGTGCGGCCGTGCGGGCTGGCACGCCCGAGGGCCTGCAGGCAGCCCTTGCAATGGAGCAGGGGCAGTTGGTGCCCGACCCGTTGATCGTGGGGATGGTGACCCGGCGGTTGGAGGCAAACGATTGCCGGAACGGCTGCCTGCTCGACGGCTTTCCCCGCACGCTGCCACAGGCGGAAATCCTCGACGACCTGCTCGAACGCCGCGCCATGAGTGTCGATGGCGTGATCGAACTGGCCGTGCCACGCGACGAACTGGTCCGGCGAATGCTGGCGCGAAAGCGTGATGACGATGATCCCGCTATTTTTGCACGGCGGATCACCAGTTTCGAAGAGCAGACGGCACCCTTATTGGAATACTATGGTCGCCAGGGCAAACTAGCCTGCATCGACGGGCTGGGTTCGGCCGAGGAGATCTTCGGCCGTGTGAAGGATGCCGTGAAACGGTTTGGCAGGGCGGGCAAGGGCCGCTGATGCGCACGGACGAGCAATACGAGTGCCGTGAACGGGTCTGATGCGGCGCGGTGATCGGTCGGTATAATCCGATCCGTCGCGGTTGTCTTCCGTGGATGAGTTGTCTTGTGATCCTCCTTCGTGGGTGCTTGAAGCGTGGTGAATCTTCGTTCCGCTCGTGAAATTGCCCTGATGCGGCGGGCTGGTCTCGTGGTGTGGGGCGCGCATCAGGTGGCTGCGGCGATGGTCAGGCCTGGCGTGACAACGGGTGAGATCGATCAGGCGGTCGACCGCTTCTTCGCCGAGCACAACGCGATCGCGCTGTTCAAGGGCGTGCCAGGAAAGGTGCCCTTCCCGGCGGCGTGCTGCATCTCTGTCAACGACGAGGTGGTGCACGGAATCCCTGGCCCCCGCGTGCTTCGATCGGGCGATGTGGTCAGCATCGACACAGGCTGCAGCGTGGGTGGCTGGTGCGGCGATTCCGCCGTCACCCATCCCGTGGGCGTGGTTTCTTCAGAGGCTCAGCGGTTGTTGGACTGCACATCGGGCGTCTTGGCTTTGGCAATCCAGTTGATGTCCACCCGCAACCGCTGGAGCGATGTCGCCCAGGAGATGGCTACGTTCGTGCGCGACCACGGCTTTTCGGTGGTCGAGAATTTTGTCGGCCACGGGATTGGCCGGAAAATGCACGAAGATCCGCAGGTGCCCAATTTCTGTTCGCCGGCGTTTCGCAAGAATCATGATTTTGAACTCGAGCCTGGGCTGGTCATTGCCGTGGAGCCGATGGTCAACGTGGGCACCAAAAAGGTGCGAGTTCTGGCCGATTATTGGACGCAGTCCACGGTGGACGGCCAGCCCAGCGCCCACTTCGAGCACACGGTGGCCATTACCGAGAGCGGCCCCCTTGTGCTTACGGCACCCCCGGCGGACGGCGAGACGGTCGGCACGGCGGCCTGACCATTGGCCTGACCGGCGGAAGGCAGCCCGATTTCCCCATCCGCCGCGTTTTTTCGGCCAATGAGAGTGCCCCCCTTGTGAATGCCGGGGGAAGGATTCTATAGTCTAGGGCTTCCCCAACATCCCATTTCTGTCGAAGGCGTGGTGGTCGTCGCCACGGACTTGTCCATGAAGGTTCGCGCCAGCGTCCGTCGCATGTGTGATAAGTGCAAGATTGTCCGCCGCCGTGGCGTGGTGGTCGTCGTTTGCGCGGACCCCCGCCACAAGCAGCGGCAGGGTTAAGAGCGACGGGTTGATGGTGACAGGATGATGGTGTTGGTTGGTGGAGGCCGGCACAAGGCCGTTGGTAGCGGGAAACCGCTTCCGCGACACCTTCGTGCGGTTGATCGCCGGTTTCGTTGTTGTGCCCCATTCATTGCTCTGGATTCCTGACATGCCCCGTCTGCTCGGCGTCGACATCCCATCGGAAAAGAAGACGATCTATTCGTTGCAGTATCTTTATGGCGTCGGGCCGCGGGTCGCCCGCGAACTGTGCCATAAGGCGGGCGTCGACCCGCTGAGCAACGCCCGTGATCTGCACGAAGACGAACTGGCCCGCATGGCGTCCTTGCTCGACAAGGACTACGTCGTCGAGGGTCAACTCCGCCGACAGGTAGCCCAAAACATTTCTCGTCTCAAAGACATCGCCAGCTACCGTGGGCTGCGTCATCGCCGCGGCCTGCCGGTGCGTGGTCAGCGAACACGCACCAACGCTCGGACCCGCAAGGGGCCGAAGAAGACGGTCGCAGGCAAGAAGGGCGTGAAGGACCTCAAGTAATCGAGTCGCGTGAAGGGGCCTTTGTCGGCCTGTGTTCCCCGACCCCATCGATCGTTCACCGTCGTATTCATTCCCGTTTCGGCATCTTCCTTTCTGAGATTCAGCATCACCCATGTCCAAGGTCGCCAAAGCCAAGAAGAAAAGTGTTTCGGCTGGGATCGCCTTCATCAACGCGAGTTTCAACAACACAACGGTCACGATCACCGATCAGCGTGGAGATACGCTCTGCTGGGCCAGCGGTGGTACCTGTGGCTTCAAGGGCAGTCGCAAGGGCACGCCCTTTGCCGGCCAGTGTGCCGCCCAGCAGGCGGCCGAGAAGGCTGCAAAGTTCGGCGTCAAAGACCTTGAAGTTCGGGTTTGCGGTCCAGGAAGCGGTCGGGAGAGCGCGATCACCGCGCTGACGGCTGCGGGCATGAACGTCAAGAGCATCGAAGACATCACTCCACTGCCTCATAACGGCTGCCGTCCGCCCAAGAAGCGTCGGGTCTGATGGTCTTCGTTGCCCGTGCTGCCGCTTGGCCATCTGTTTGGTCATGCGGTCGCCCGGCTCGTCGGTCGGGCGTGGCGGCTCGAGGCTCCTTGGTCGATTGTCGATAGCACACTGTTAAAACACCACGTCCCGGGGTTGTCGGGGCAAACACTTACTCAATCAAGCGAAGCGATTCATGGGACGCATCACTGGGCCTGTCTGCCGACTCTGCCGCCGCGACGGCCTCAAGTTGTTTTTGAAGGGAAATCGTTGCGACACGCCGAAGTGCGCATTCGAGCGTCGGGCCACGCCTCCGGGCATGGTGCAAAAGCGGCGTTCGAAGCCCACCGAATATGGTGTTCACCTGCGAGAGAAGCAGAAGGTCAAGCATTACTACGGCGTGCTCGAGCGTCAGTTTCGCACCTACTTCTCCCGCGCCGAACGCGGGAAGGGCAACACGGGCGAGACGCTGATGTCGCTGCTTGAGCGGCGGCTTGACAATGTCGTGCATCGGCTCGGCTTTTCGCCGTCGCGTGCCGGTGCCCGGCAGCTCGTGATGCACGGCCACATCACCATCAATGGTCGGCGGGTCGACGTGCCCAGCTATCTGGTCCGCGCGGGCGACGTCGTCCGTGTCAAGAATCGCAAGCCCAGCCTGCAACTCGTGCATTCGGCCCTGGCCGAGTTTCGCCGTGAGGTGCCCGACTTCCTCTCCCGGAGTGAGGGTGGCGTGCCGGAGGGGCGTGTCGATCGCCTGCCCGTTTCGGATGACGTGTCGATCCCCGTGCAGGCCAATCTGATCATCGAGCTTTGCTCGAAGTAATCTCTTGAGTTAATGAAGCCGCTCTCGTGGTGGCTGTTTCGAACACCGTTTCTCACCATCATTCTCTCGTTGTGGCAAGAAGGAGTTCCGCATGCATATTCGTTGGCGAGGCCTTGAGCTCCCCGGCTCGGTTGTGCCCGATCAAAAAACGCTTACGGGAACCTATGGCAAGTTCGTTGCTGAGCCATTCGAGCGCGGCTTCGGCACGACCGTCGGCAATAGCCTGAGGCGGGTGCTGCTGTCGAGTCTTGAGGGCAGTGCTGTCACTCAGATCAAGATGGCGGGCGCCCTTCATGAGTTCACGACCATCAAGGGCGTGCTCGAGGACGTAACCGATATCGTCCTCGCCGTGAAGAGTCTCGTGGTCAAGAACCACAGTGATTCCACGCGGGTCATTCGGGTGGAGCGGAGCACGAAAGGCCCGATCACCGGCGGCGACGTCATCACCGACGATGCCGTGGAGGTGGTCAACAAGGATCTCGTTCTGGCCACGCTCACCGACGACGTGCCTTTCGAACTCGAGATGGTTGTCGAAAATGGACGCGGCTATGTGCCGTCGAGCGAGCACAGCCAGGTGTCGCAGGAGATCGGGATCATCCCGGTCGATGCCGTGTTCAGCCCCGTGACCCGTGTCAAATACGAGGTCGAGGAAACACGCGTCGGCCAGAAGACCAACTATGACCGGCTGACGTTGGAGATCTGGACCAACGGAACCGTGACCCCGGAGATGGCGCTCGTCGAGGCCGCCAAGATTCTTCGCAAGCACCTCAATCCGTTCGTCGGCTACACCAAGCCCGGTCCTGCTGTCAGCCTTGCTGCTGCCGGAAGCGTGCTGTCGATCGAGGCTCCACTGGAGAGCCGACTGGGCATGCTCGTTTCCGATCTGCGGCTTTCGCTGCGGTCCAGCAACTGTCTCGAGGAGGCTGGTATCGCCACGCTTCGCGAGCTGGTGTCCCGCACCCGTGAAGACCTTCTCGAGTTGCGTAACTTTGGCGATACCTCGCTGGAAGAGATCGAGGGCAAACTGCGGGAGCATGGGCTCCATCTCGGTATGCCTCTTCCTGCCGGCGCCGAGGCCTGAGACAGAGACGTGTTGCGAGGTCGCCGTGAGGCGGGCTCGGTCCCCTTTCGTTACCCATCCAATAGCCTCCTGAACACACCAGAGAACGTCGAGGATCCCACCCATGCGTCACCGTCGTAAAGGCCGCGTACTTGGACGTAGTCCCTCTCATCAGCGGGCGTTGCTGCGGAATCTGGCCTCTGCCCTGATGCTCACCGAGCGCGAGGCTGAGGCTGGCGAAGTGGGGGCCCCGAAGGTGGCAGGGCGGATCATCACCACGGTCGCCAAGGCCAAGGAAGTGAGGCCGCTCGTTGAGCGATGCATCACGATCGCCAAGAGGGGCCTCGTGTCGATCGACAAAGCCAAGGAGTTTGCCACCACGGCTGACCGCGATTCAGCGGAGTGGAAGAAGTGGCGGACGGGCGGGCAGTGGTCGCAGTGGGCGAAGGCGATGTCGCCCGCCGTTGTAGCCCGCCGTCGCGTGGTGACGTTGCTTGGCGACAAGCATGCGGCCCGGATCCTTTTCGAAAAGATCGCCCCCCGGTTTGTTGACCGTCCGGGTGGCTACACCCGGATTCTCAAGCTCGCGACTCCCCGTTTGGGTGACGCCGGCCCCCGAGCCATGCTGGAGTTCGTGGGCCCAGAAGTGGCCGCCGGCCGCTCCCAGGCACCCAGGGTCGAGTCCGCCCGGCCTGCCCGCACCTGAGTGGGGCCGGACAGGGCCCGGGGAAAACTACGGAAAAACGCGGAAAAACGGCTTCCTGAGGAAGGCGGCGGTCCGGCAAGTTTCCCGACGGTTTTCCCGGGAATAGGCTGGAGGTCAGACTGCGAATAGAATGCCGTAAGGTGAAGCGGCGTCGGGTGGTGCAGGCGTTGCAGGGTATCTGCAGGCAGCCGCAGAGGGTTCCGCTTCCAGAGGGTTTCGGTGTTTCAGAGGGCTCTGGTTTCAGAGGGCTCGGATATGGTGTGGACAACCAAAATTTTCCCGCTGAGTCGGCTGTGTCGCCGATCTGTCTGGCCGGCGGTGTGCCTGTGCCTGTTGCTCGCGGCCGGTGCCCGGGCTGCCGGCCCCGCGGAGGGCGAGCACTTTGGCATCCCGCAGGTGAAGTTCATCAACGAGCAGATCGCGGCTGGTTGGGCTGACGCGGGGCTCAAGCCGTCGGATGCGGCGACGGATGCTGAGTGGTGCCGCAGGGTGCACCTCGACATCATCGGCCGCATCCCGTCGCTCGTTGAACTGCAGGCGTTTGTCGCCGACTCATCTCCCGCGAAGCGACCCGATCTCGTTGACCGTCTGCTGGGCGACGATTTCATCGACGACTATGCCCGGAACTGGACCGACGTCTGGACCACCGTGCTGATTGGTCGTGACGTTGAGAACGAGATGGTGAGTCGGCCGGGCATGCGGCAGTACCTGCGGCGTTCGTTTTCGAAGAACATCCCGTACGACCGCTTCATGGAGGAACTGGTCACCGCCACGGGGGCAAACGCCAACCGCAAGGACGTGGACGGCTTCAACGGCGCCGCCAATTTCCTGAGCGGAAAGATGGAGGAGAACGGCATTCAGGCCACGGCGAAGACGGCTCAGATCTTCCTCGGCATGCAGGTCCAGTGCACGCAGTGTCACAACCATCCCTTCAACAAGGGAAAGCAAAATCAGTTCTGGGAGCTCAATGCCTTCTTCCGCCAAGTGCGGTCGCTGCGGCGATTTGACGGCACCAGAGATATCCAATGGATTGAGCTGGTCGACGAAGATTTTCCGGGCGAGGGGGGCAATGCCGAGGAGGCGGAGCTGTATTACGAACTGCGAAACGGGCTCATGAAAGTCGCCTATCCGGTGTTCGTCGACGGCACGGAAATCTCACGGACCGGCTATGTGCCCCGCACGGTCGAGGGGGGTGAGGAGATTGGTGCGAACCGCCGTCGGGAACTGGCCGATCTCATGAAGGCCAGCCCACTGATGCCCAAGGCCATCGTGAACCGAATGTGGGGGCACTTCCTCGGATACGGATTCACCAGGCCGATCGACGATCTGGGTGAGCACAATCCGCCGTCCCATCCGGAACTGCTCGACGGGCTCGGCGAGCGATTTCGGCAGCAGAGCTTCGACCTGAAGGAGTTGATCCGCTGGATCGTGCTGTCCCGACCGTATGCGCTGTCGAGCAGGGCGTCCAAGGGAAATCAGCGCGACGATCCTTCGCTCGGTGAGAAGCCGAAGTTCACGCACTTCTATCTCCGACAGATGCGGGCGGAGGATCTCTACGAATCGCTCCTGATTGCGACGGAGGCTGACCAGTCCCGCGGTGGCGAGGAAGCCTCGAAGAAGAAAGATCAATGGCTCTCGCAGTTCGTCATCGCCTTCGGCACCGACGAAGGCGATGACTCCACCACGTTCAACGGCTCGATCCCCCAGGTCTTGATGATGTTCAACGGCGACCTCATCAAGCAGGCAACGAATACGGGGAAGGGCGGGTTTCTGGATCGTGTGGCGAAAAGCGATATGAAGAACGCCGCGAAGATCGCCACCCTCTACCAGTCGGCGTTGGCGAGACATCCTTCGCCCAAGGAGGTCTCGGCTGCCAACGAGATGCTCGTCGCCCGCAAGGGCGACGCCATCGGGGCCCTCCAGGACATCTGGTGGGCCGTCCTCAATTCCAATGAGTTCATCATCAACCACTAAGACAAGTCCTTCCCAGGAACCATGACCATGTCCAGCATGTTCGATCTTCCGGCCGGCATGAATCGACGCCACTTCGTGAGCCACCTCGCCGGGGCGGCTGCGATGGCCGCTCCCGCCACCGCGTTCACCAACTCCCTGCTTGCCAATGCCACCGATCTCAAGAAGCGGCACAAGGCCGCGATCTTGCTCTGGATGGGCGGAGGCCCCAGCACGATGGACCTCTGGGACTTGAAGCCCGGAGCGCCGACCGGCGGACAGTTCAAGCAGATTTCCACCAGTGCCGATGGCGTCGCCATCTGCGAGCACCTGCCGCTGATGGCCAAGCAGATGCACCACATGTCGATCGTGCGGTCGATGAGCACCCGCGAGGCCGATCACATGCGTGGCCGCTACTACATGCACACCGGCTACGTTCCCAATCCCAACGTGGAACACCCGGGCTACGGGTCCGTGATTTCCCACGAACTCGCCGAGCAGGTTTCTGGTCTGGAGATTCCTCCTTTCGTGTCTGTCGGCAGCGGCAGCGTTGGCCCGGGGTTCCTGGGCATGACCTACGCACCATTCGTGGTCGATTCCAACGGGAATGTTCGCAATCTCGACATGGGCATCGATCCGACCCGGCTGGACCAGCGGCTGAGAATGCTGGAGACGATCGAGAACAAGTTCATCGGCGAGAAGCGCGGCGGATCGGCCGAGGACCACAAGAAGGTGATCGACAAGACGGTCAAACTCATGACGAGCAAGCAGATGGAGGCCTTCAAGGTGATGAAGGAGCCGAAGGAGGTGCAGGAGAAGTACGGCACGACCGGATTCGGTCGGGGCTGCCTGCTGGCCCGTCGGCTCGTCGAGGCCGGAGTGCCGTTCGTCGAGGTCGATCTCGGCGGGTGGGACATGCACGCAGATATCTTCCCGACGCTGGCTGATCGGAAGCTGCCGGAACTCGACAAGGCGATGGCGGCACTGGTGAGCGACCTCGCGGATCGTGGCATGCTCGACGACACTGCCATCATCTGGATGGGTGAATTCAGCCGCACCCCCAACATCAACGGTGGCGGTGGCCGTGACCACTGGGCGCGGAGCTGGAGCGTGGTGGTCGGCGGCGCCGGTTTCAAGCGAGGCGTGGCGGTGGGTGAGACCAGTTCCGACGGCAAGGAGGTCGTCACTGAGCCCTACTCGTCGCAAGACGTGATGGCGAGCGTGCTCAAGTCGCTTGGCATCTCGTTGGAGACAACCTTCACGGCGAAGAACGGCCGACCGATGAAGATTGCCAACTCCGGCAAGGTCATCAAGGAGTTGTTCACCTGAGCCGCCCGCCGGGTGGACAGGCGGGTGAACATGGTGGCGGGCATCTGGGCAGACAGGCGGGCGGCGTGGCCAGCACCGCTGGAACGGTCCGTCCGGCGCTGCGATTGGTCTGGCCGGTGCTTTTGGAGCAGGTGTTGGGGCTGTCGGTGGGCTTCACCGACAAGTGGTTGGCCGGCAATCTGCTGGAGGGCGCCGAGTATCTGGCAGCCGTGGGCCTCGTCGCCTACTGCCTGGGCTTTCTCCCCGGGCTCTTCGCCGTTCCTGCCGTCGCAGCCACGGCACTGGTGTCGCGGAGCGTGGGGGCGGGCGACCTGCCTGGTGCCCGACGGGCTGCCACGCAGGCGATGCTCGTGGCCGCTGCGCTGACCGCGGCGGTGTTGGGTGTGGTGGCCGTCTGCGGCGATAGTTTCGTGCGGGCGCTCGGCCTTCCCTCGGGCAGTACCGCGTTGGCCACACGGTATCTGGCCATCGTCCTGCCGGCACTTCCGGCGATGATGATCATCCACGTCGGGGTGGCGGTGCTCCGTGGCGCGGGAGACATGTGGGCCGGCCTGCTCGCGATGTCGGTGGTCAACCTCGTCAACGCCGCGGCAAGCTTTGCTCTGGCAGTGGGGGCATTCGGCCTGCCGCGGCTGGGCTGGGAGGGGCTGGCCTGGGGAACGGCCGCCGGCTACTGCCTGGGGGCCGTTTGCGTGATCGGGCTGCTGTACCGACGGGGCAGGGGCCTGCGGCCGGCGCGGGCCGATTGGCGGCCCGACACGGCCTGGCTCGGCCGCATCCTGCATGTCGGCGTGCCCGCTGGCGTCGATGCCGTGGCCAACGCCTCATGCCACCTGGCATTTTTGTCGATCGTGAACAGCCTGGGCGATGTTGCCGCCGCCGCCCACTCCGTCGCCATCACGATCGAATCCCTCGCGTTCCTGCCAGGCAGTGCCTTCATGGTGGTGGCGGCCACGCTGGCCGGCCAGTTTCTGGGGGCGGGTGATGAACGCCGGGCGCGGCGGAGTGTCTGGCTGGCGGCCATGGCCTGCATGACGCTGATGTCGGCCGCCGGAATCTTTTTCCTCGCGACGGCAGACGGCTTGGCTGCCTGGTTCGTGGGGGGCGGTTCCCGGCAGCCGGAGGTGGCGGCGTTGACCGCCCAACTCGTCCGCATCGTCGCGTTCGCCCAGCCGCCTCTGGCTCTCCTGATGGTGTTTTCCGGGGGGCTGCGCGGAGCCGGTGCCACGCGGGTGCCGTTGGCCGTCAACTTCCTGGGAATGCTGCTGGTCAGGCTGCCGCTGGCCGTGTTTCTGGCCCGGGAATCGATCGTGCTGCCGGCCGGGCTGGGCACCGTTCCGGGACTGGGATTGGCGGCGATCGGTGCATGGTACGCCATGGCGGCCGACCTGACGGTTCGCGGCACGGCGATGCTGCTCCTCTTCTCCAGGAAGTCCTGGTCACGTGCGGCGGTGTGATTGCCATGGTCCCTCGCCTCGCGAACGCTACACTCTCACGAGAGGCGGTCGCTGGGTGCCGCTCCCGCGCAGCATGCTGAGAGGGCCGTCGATGGCAGCAGCAGATCTCGATGTCAAACACTGGAGCACGGCCGACGCAGCCGATCTCTACGAGGTAGCCCGTTGGGGCAACGGCTATTTTTCGGTGGGCCCCACCGGCCACCTGTTGGTGCACCCCGACAAGAATCCCACCAAGAGCATCGACCTCAAGCAACTCGTCGACCGATTGCAGATTCGCGGCATCGACCTGCCGATCCTCCTGCGATTCGCCGAGATCCTCGAGCACCGGCTGGGGGAGATCCACGGGGTATTCGCGTCGGCCATGAAGGAGAACGGCTACCGCGGCGATTACTGCTGCGTCTATCCGGTGAAGGTCAACCAGCAGCGGCAGGTGGTGGAGGAGGTGCTGAGGTTTGGCCGGCCGTATCGCTTCGGGCTGGAGGCGGGCAGCAAGCCGGAACTGCTGGCCGTGATCGCGCTGGCCGACAACGACACGCCCATCATTTGCAATGGCTTCAAGGATGCCGAGTTCATCGAGACGGCGATGCTGGCACAGAAGATCGGCCGGCACATCATCCCGGTCGTAGAGCGGTTTTCTGAACTGCACATGGTGCTCGAATACGCGGAAAAGCTTGGCGTGCGTCCGCGGATCGGCATGCGGGTGAAGCTCGCCACGCGGGGCAGCGGCCGCTGGCAGGCATCGGGCGGCTTTCGCAGCAAGTTCGGCCTGACGGCGAGCGAACTGATGAAAGGACTCGAACTGCTCGCCTCCAAGGGAATGGAAGACTGCCTGCAGTTGCTCCATTTCCACCAAGGCAGCCAGATCACGAACATCCGCCACATCAAGGTCGCCCTCAACGAGGCTTCGCGGATCTACACGGAACTGGTGAAACGGGGTGCCGGACTCAAGTATCTCGACGTGGGCGGCGGCCTGGGGGTGGATTACGACGGCTCGCAGACGAACTTCGAATCGAGCGTGAATTACAGCCTGCAGGAATATGCCAACGACGTCGTCTACCACGTGCAGAACGCCTGCGACGAGGCGGGGGTTCCGCACCCGACGATCGTGTCGGAGAGCGGGCGGGCCGTGGTCGCCTACCACAGCATGCTGATCTTCGGCGTGCTGGGCGTGTCGGAGCAGGGGGGCAACGGCGAACTGCTCGAGCCGGCTGCCGATGCCGAGCAGCCGCTGCACGACCTGATGGAAACCTTCCAAAACATCAACATCCGCAACCTGCTGGAGAGCTATCACGACGCGCAACAGTCGCTCGACACGGCGATGAACCTGTTTGCCAGCGGTTACTTGCCGCTCGACCAGCGTTCTGCGGTGGAGAACCTCTACTGGGCGATCAGCCGGAAGATCGCCAAGATGTCGAAGCAGCTGGAGTTCATGCCGGAGGAACTGGAGGGGCTCGAGGCCTCGCTCTCCGACACCTACTTTTGCAACTTCTCGCTCTTCCAGTCGATGCCCGACAGCTGGGCGATCAAGCAGCTCTTTCCGGTGATGCCGATCCACCGGCTCAGCGAGCGGCCCACGCACAATGCGGTCCTCGGCGACGTGACCTGCGATTCCGACGGCAAGATCGATCAGTTCATCGACCGCCGGGACGTGAAGCGGACGCTCCCGCTTCATGCTTGGCAAAACGAGCCCTACTACCTCGGCGCGTTCCTGATCGGCGCCTACCAGGAGATCCTCGGCGACCTCCATAATCTCTTCGGCGACACCAACGCCGTGCACGTCAGCACCGACGAACGGGGCGAGGTCGTCGTCGATGCGGTCATCAAGGGAGACACCGTCCGGGAAGTGCTCGACTACGTCGAATTCGACGCCAACCAGTTGGTGCAGCGACTGCGGGCCTCGATCGAGCAGGCGGTCCGCGAGGGCAGGATCTGCGACGGCCAGGCGGGCCGGTTTCTGAAGTTTTACGAAGAGGGTCTCGGCGGCTACACCTACCTCGAGGAGCCGGGTTGAACGCCGGCTGCTGGCTGCGCTCGTGAATCCTCCCGACTGCATCGGCGTATCGCTTGTCACGCTCGGCCGCTTCGCCGGCGGGGCTCATGCTCGCCGCCGGCGGATTTTGACGTGGCATTTTCTTTTCGCATGGTACGCCAACTCTTTCAGTCAAAATTCACCGGCGTCTGCGCGTGACCCCGACCGGCTTCGCTCCCGCTTCCTATGTTTTTGATGTGGTTGCGGCCGACAGGCCGCGTGAGGCACTGAGTCATACCGATGCACCTGATCCGTGTGGGCGGGACTGCCCTCAACCAGACGCCGCTCGATTGGGACGGCAATCGTAACCGGATCATCGCGGCGATCGTGGCGGCGCGGGATCGTGGTGTCGCGATCCTCTGCCTGCCCGAACTCTGCATCAGCGGCTACGGCTGCGAGGACGCCTTCCAGTCGCCGGGCGTGCAACGGATGGCGTGGCGTGTGCTCGAGGAGATCGTGCCGCACACGACCGGCATCGTCGTGGCGGTCGGCCTGCCGGTGCGGTTTGAGAACGGGGTCTACGACGCTGCCGCGGTGCTGGCTGACGGACGGCTGGCGGGCATCGCCTGCAAGCAGCATCTTGCGGGCGAGGGCATTCACTACGAGCCGCGATGGTTTCGGCCGTGGCCGAAGGGGCGGCGGACGCACCTGACAGTCGACGGGCGGAGCGTGCCAATCGGCGACCTGCGATTCGATTGTGGCGGCATCCGCATCGGCTTCGAGATCTGCGAAGACGCCTGGGCAGCGGATCGGCCCGGGGCGGGGCTGGCCGCGCGGGGCGTGGACCTGATCCTCAACCCGTCGGCGAGCCATTTTGCCTTCGGCAAGGACGAGATCCGCCGCCGATTCGTGCTCGAGGGGTCGCGGGCCTTCGGGGCGACCTATGTGTATGCCAACCTGCTCGGCAACGAGGCGGGCCGCGCGATCTACGACGGCGGAGTGATCATCGCCACTGGCGGCCGGATCGCCGCCGCGGGCCGGCGATTCTCCTACACCGATCAGGTCTGCACCACGGCGGTCGTGGATGTCGACGCCACGCGTCTGGCGCAGACGAGGCTGTCGCTCGAACCGGCGTTGTCCGATCGCGAGGGCGACGGCGACAGTGAATGCGTCTCCATTCCGTTCACGCCGCCCGTGCTTGCTCCCCAGCGGGAGCCGGCCGCGGGCGATGCCCGCGACGCTTGGGAGACCGGCGCCCACGTGAAAGAGGAGGAGTTCGCACGCGCCGTGTCGCTTGGGCTCTTCGACTATCAGCGAAAGAGCCGCTCGCGTGGCTTCGTGGTCTCGGCCAGCGGCGGTGCCGACTCCTCCGCCGTGGCGAGCCTCGTGGCGCTGGCCGTGCGGTTCGCCGCTCGCGAGATGCCGGTGGCCGCGGTGGCCTCCCGGCTTGGGGTGGCGCCGTTCTCAGCGGATGGAGCCTCGGGCGACGCCGGTGCCGGAGAAGCTGAAGCTCGCATTCGCCGGCTGATCCATTCCGTGCTGATGTGCGTCTACCAGTCGACATCACATTCTGGCGACGTGACCCGCAGCGCGGCCAAGGGACTCGCCGAAAGCCTCGGTGCCGAGTTCCATGAGTTCGATGTGGATCGCATCGTGCATGCCTACCGGGCGTTGGCTGCAGCGGCCGTGGGCCGTCCGCTCGACTGGCGGACCGACGACATCGCCCTGCAAAACATCCAGGCGCGGGTCCGGGCGCCGGGTGTGTGGATGCTGGCGAACATCCGCGGGGCGTTGCTCGTCTCCACGAGCAACCGTTCCGAGGCGGCCGTCGGCTACGCGACGATGGATGGCGACACCTCCGGGGGCTTGGCCCCGATCGCCGGCATCGACAAGGCCTACCTGCGACGGTGGCTCGAATGGCTGGAGCACGCCGGACCTGAGGGCATCGGATCGTTTCCGGCACTCCATGCCGTGAACGTCCAGTCGCCGACGGCGGAGCTGCGGCCGCCGGCCGACCATCAGACCGATGAGGCGGACCTCATGCCCTACGACGTGCTCGACGCGGCGGAGCGGTGTGCCATCCGCGACAAGCAGACGCCGCAGGAGACCTGGCAGCGGCTGCAGGTCGACTTCCCCGGGCACTCGGCTAGGCAACTGGCCCTGTGGACCGAACGGTTCTTTACGCTCTGGAGCCGCAATCAGTGGAAGCGAGAACGCTACGCGCCGTCATTCCATGTCGACGACGAGAACCTCGACCCGAAGACCTGGTGCCGGTTCCCGATCCTCTCGGGCGGGTTTGCGAGGGAACTGGTCGAACTACGGGCTGCGGCTGGTCTGTGACCGGTGGTGCTGCGGCATGAAGGCCGCGCTGACGAGCCATCACGCCCGCACCACCGCCTCGAGCGGTTCGCTGCGATCGAAGTGCACGAGGTTGCGGACTGTCTGGGCGGCGATGGCGTCGAGGGCGTTCTGTGTGAAGAACGCCTGATGTGCCGTGATCACGACGTTGGGAAAGGTGAGCAACCGCGTGAAGACATCGTCCTGGATGATCGAATCGCTGTGGTCGTCGAAGAAGAGGTCGGCCTCCTCCTCGTAGACATCGAGCCCCAGGTGGCCGAGGTGGCCTGTCTTGAGCGCGGCGATCACGGCGGGAGTGTCGATCAGCCCGCCGCGGCTCGTATTGATCAGCATCGCCCCCCGCTTCATCCGTGCGAGCGAGGCTGCGTCGATGACGTGCCGGGTGGCGGGTGTGAGCGGGCAGTGGAGCGTGACGATGTCGGAAGCGGCCAGCAGGTCGTCGAGCGGCACGTAGCAGACGCCACGGTGAATCAGTTCGGGTTCGGGAGTCGGGTCGAACGCCAGCACGCGGCAGCCGAAGCCGAGCATGATCCCTGCCACGCAGCGGCCGATCCGCCCCGTGCCGACCACGCCGACGGTCCGTCCGAAGAGGTCGAAGCCGAGCAGGCCCTCGAGGGAGAAATTGCCTTCGCGGACCCGGTTGTAGGCCTTGTGCAGACGGCGGTCGAGCGTGAGCATGAGGCCAATCGTGTGCTCCGCGACGGCGTGCGGCGAATACTCCGGCACGCGGACCACCGGCAGCGAGAGCCGCACCGCTGCGGCCAGATCGACCTGGTTGAAGCCGGCGCAGCGGAGCGTGATCAGCTTCACGCCAAGGGCCGCGAGGATCTCGAGCGTGGCGGCATCGAGCTGGTCGTTCACGAAGCAGTTGACTGCCGTGGCTCCCTCGGCGAGCAGGGCCGTGGTGCGATCCAGCCGCGGCTCGAACCACGCCCATTCGATCGGGAGCCCTGTCGAGGCCGCTGTCAGCGAGGCACGGTCGTAGGGCTTCACGGAAAAGGCGGCGACACGCACGGGTGGCTCCTTGGACGGACGATCGATTGGACGTTCGTGGGGATCCGCGGAAAGTCTACGCGAGAAGCCTTCCAGCCTGCCCAAAAAGGCCGTTTCCAGCGGGCCTAAACGCTCTCGCCCGGCGGGGCAGCCGGTGCTATGTTCCCCACCCTTCCTGAACCGCCGCCCGGAGTCTGCGCCGTGAGATTCATGCCCCAGCCGACCATGCCGATGCGTCTTGTCGCGGTGCTCATGCTCTCTGCTTGGGGGCTGGCCTGCGTGGTGTCGGTTCCGGCAGTGGCCCAGCAGCCCGCGCCAGGGCAGCGTCCGGCGCCGGCGCAGCGTCCGGCGGCGATGCCGGCAGCAGCGCCGCAGCGAGTGGCGGCCGTGCCCGGCCAGCCCATGCCGCAGCAGGCAGGTCAGCAGCAGCCTGTGCGGCCCATGCAGCAGGCTGGACCGCAACAGCCGGCGCCGCTCACGCCCGAGCAACAGGCCGCACTTGAACGGCTGCTCGCCGCCTGGGAGGCCCGCAACGCAGCTGTCACGACCTGGTCGTGCACCTTCCACAAATGGGAATACAACGCCTGGAGCCCGGCCGACGGCGGCGGTGAGCGGCTGGCGTTCTCCGAGAGCAGCGGCGAGATCAAGTACGCCGCGCCCGACAAGGGACTGTTTCGCGTGAAGGAGTCGACCCAGTGGAATCCCGAGACGCGTCGATACGAGAAGCGGACCGGCGACACGGGCGAACACTGGGTCTGCAACGGCACGAGCATCTATGAGTTTCGGCACAGCGAACGGCAGTTGCGTGAGACGCGGCTGCCGCCGGAGATGCAGGGCAAGGCGATCAGCGACGGTCCGCTGCCGTTCGTCTTCGGCGCCAAGGCCGACACCCTCAAGAAGCGCTACTTCATGCGGCTCATCACGCCTGCCGGCGTGACCGACCAGATCTGGCTGGAGTCGCTCCCGCGATATCAGGCCGATGCCGCCAACTTTTCCAAGGTGGAGCTGATCCTGCAGGCCCGCGACCTAATGCCGTTTGCGATTCAGGTCTTCAAGCCGGGCGGGCAGGATCGCGATGTCTACCAGTTCGATCCGCGGACGAGCCTGATCGACAAGGGGCTCGACATGTTTCGCGATTTCTCGAAGCCCGTGACGCCGCTCGGCTACAAGTTCATCCTCGACGATGTGTCGGCTGGCCCGCAGGCCCAGCCTCCGGCGGCGGGCGGCATCGCGCCACAGCTTCGTCCCGGCGGCTGATTTCCGGCGATCGGCGTGGGCCGGCCATGGCTGCTATACTGCGGGCCTCTCTCGTCAGCCGCGTTGTTTCGAGGATGTGATGCCGCACGTCGATCCCGCCCACCCGTTGGCCCAGCTGCTCCAGCAGGACCATCGCTACAAACTCGATGCCTACCTGTTCGTGCTCGAGTCTCTGGCCTTCGGTCAGGAAAACCTCGGCATGGGAGCCGAGCCTCCGGCTGAGGATCTCGAGGCGTCTGCCGGGCAGCCGGCGGACGCGGGGCCCCGGGTCCCGGGCCGGGGCAAGGGCCGCCCGCGGCGGCGTCAGGCCGAGCGGCATGTCAGCGGCCAGGAACTCTGCGAGGCGGCACGGCAGTATGCCCTGCAGCAGTATGGCTTCATGGCCCCCACGGTGTTGGGCACCTGGGGCGTGCACGCCACGAGCGATTTCGGCGAGATCGTGTTCAGCATGATCGAGATCGGCCAGATGCGAAAAACACGACGCGACAAGAGGGAGGACTTCCATGACGTCTACGACTTCGGCGACGCGTTCTCCCGCGACCTCGCGTTCGTCGTGCCCGACGCGGTCTGAGTGGACTGAATGGACCGAATGGACTGAATGGACTGAATGGCCATGGGCCTTCATTGCAGCGGCCGTGATCGAGGCGGCATGGTTGCTGCTGCTGGCATGGATGGCGTTGGCCCAATAGCGCGGAGAAGACTCGCGGATTTCTGGAAGTGCTCCACCTGAAGTGACATGACCACATCGCCCGCCACGCCCGCACCATGGATCGCCCTCCTGCCGCTGGGCTGCTATCTCTTGGTACTCGCCTGGGCGCACCTGCGTCGGAGGCCGTTGGCTGTGTCGGGTGTCTTCGATGGGGTGATGCTGGCTGCGGCTGTGTCAGGGCTGGCGGTGGTGGGGCCATTGGCGCTGCTGGTGCCGGTGACCGGAGGCTCACCATGGAGCTGGCCCGTGCTGGCGTTTCTGTTCGTCCTGTGCGTGGCGGTGTGCGTGCTCGTCTCGCGTCCGCGGATGGTGGTTTACAATATCACCGTGGAGCAGTTTCGCCCGCTGGTGGCAGAGGTCGTCTCTTCACTCGATCCCAAGGCCCGCTGGGCCGGTGAAAGTGCGGCCCTGCCGGACCGCGGCTTTCAACTGCACATCGAGGGCAACGGAGCCCTGCGCACCGTGAGCATTGTGAACGTTGGTGAGCGCTCGTCGGCCGAAGGATGGGGAGAGTTCACCAGGCGGCTCCGCCGGGCTGTCCGTGGGCTGCGGGTGCGGCGCAGCCCGTGGGGGCCGCTCTTTGCCTGTCTCGGCTGCGGACTGCTCGTGGCGGCGACGTGCCTGGTGATTGGTCCATCGTGGTTACCGTCGGCACTGACCGGCGTTCCCACGCAGCGTCCCTCCGCTCGGCCGTCGGCTGAACCGGCCGCCGTTCCTCCTCTCGTGCCGCCAACCTCACCTGGAGCAACCGATGCCTCTCCACGTCGATCTTTCGGTGCATGAGATCAGTGTGCCCGTCGTGGTCCGCAACGCTCCGCCAGCCCGCCTCTACGAGGATGCGGTCACTCGCGAGCACGCAGCCATCATGGCCAGCGGTGCGATCGCGATCTGCTCGGGTGCCAAGACGGGCCGTAGCCCCAAGGATAAACACGTCGTGCGGGCACCGGCATCGGAGGCGGATGTCTGGTGGGGTCCGGTGAACCATCCCATCGACGACCACACCTTCCTGCTGAACCGCCAGCGGGCTATCGATTACCTCAACACGCGGGACCAGATCTACGTATGCGACGGCTACGCCGGCTGGGACCCCGCTAGCAGGCTGAAGGTCCGCGTGCTGTGCAGCCGCGCCTACCACGCGCTCTACATGCACAACATGCTGATCCGGCCCACGCCGGACGAACTCGACCGGTTCGGCACGCCCGACTACGTGATCTACAACGCCGGGCAGTTTCCGGCCAACCCGATGACGGCGCAGATGACCAGCCGCACGAGCATCGACCTATCGCTCGAACGCCGCGAGCAGGTGATCCTCGGCACGGAATACGCCGGCGAGATGAAGAAGGGCGTGTTCACGATCATGCACTGGATGCTCCCCGGGCGGGGCGTGCTCTCCATGCACTGCTCGGCCAACGAAGCCTCGCAGGGGTTTCGGGGTGAGGGCAGTGGCAACGACGTGTCGCTCTTCTTCGGGCTCTCGGGCACCGGCAAGACGACGCTCTCTGCCGACCCGGCCCGCCGGCTGATCGGCGACGACGAACATGGCTGGGGCGATGACGGCATCTTCAATATCGAAGGAGGCTGCTACGCGAAGTGCATCCATCTCTCGGCGGCGCAGGAACCGGAGATCTACGACGCGATTCGCTTCGGCACGGTGCTCGAGAACGTGGTCTACGACCAGGCCACACGCAACGTCGATTTCGAGTCGAGCGCCATCACGGAAAACACCCGTGCGGCCTATCCGATCGAATACATCGCCAACGCAAAGATTCCCTGCGTGGCCGGACATCCGCGGAACGTCATCTTCCTCACGTGCGATGCCTCGGGCGTGCTGCCGCCGGTGAGCCGCCTCTCCAGGGAACAGGCGATGTATCACTTCCTCTCCGGCTACACGGCCCGCGTGGCCGGCACGGAGATGGGCATCCTCGAACCACAGGCGACCTTCTCCGCCTGCTTCAGCGCAGCGTTTCTGGTGAGGCATCCCGCGGTCTATGCCCGGCTGCTGGCGGAAAAGCTCGCCCGGCACGGTGCGCAGGCGTGGATGGTGAACACGGGCTGGACCGGCGGTGGCTACGGCCAGGGCCGACGGATCGATCTGGCGGTGACGCGACGGATCATCGACGGCATCCATTCGGGAAATCTGGCCCGGGCGCCAGTGGCCCGTGATCCTGTCTTCGGACTCGATGCGGTGACGCTGGTTCCGGGGGTCGACGGCGACGTCCTTGAGCCCTGGCGGGCCTGGCGAGACGAGGCCGCATGGGCCGCGGCGGCCCGCGGGTTGGCGGTGAAGTTTCGCGAGAATTTCGCGAGCTATGCCGAGCAGGCCGGCCCCGACGTGCTGGCAGCGGGACCCGTCTGAGCAGCATGGGCTGCCCTCGACTGTTTTGACTTCTTGCGGCACCGGCCTCTACAGTGATGGAGACGCTTTTGATGAATCGCGCCATCCTGCATCCCACCGTTTTGGAGACCATCCGATGCTGACGAAGACACTCGTGACGCTGATTGTGACGCTCGCCGTGGGAGCCCTGCTCTCGACTTCAGCCCAGGCCGACCAGGGCTCACCGCTGACCGGCAAGGTCAAGAAGATCGACGGCACCGAGGTCGACCTCGCCAGCTACAAGGGCAAGGTCGTGCTGATCGTCAACGTCGCCAGCCGATGCGGCTACACCGGCCAGTATGCGGGCCTGCAAAAACTCTACGACGCGTATAAGGACAAAGGCCTTGTTGTTCTGGGCTTTCCCGCCAACGAGTTTGGCGCACAGGAGCCTGGCACCGATGCTGAGATCGCCACGTTCTGCTCGTCGAAGTATGGCGTGACGTTTGACATGTTCTCGAAGATCGTCGTCAAGGGAGCAGGCAAGGCGCCGCTCTATCAGGCGCTCATCGAGTCGGCGGATCCCAAAGGCGAGGTTGGCTGGAACTTCGAGAAGTTCCTGATCGGCCGCGACGGCAAGGTCGTGGGCCGCTACAAGTCGGGCGTGGCTCCCGATGATGCCACGCTCAAGACCGCGATCGAGGCCGCACTCGCCAAGGCGGGGTGAAACGGAGACGCCAGTGCCCAGGCGATTACCTCAACCACCTCAACGAGATTGGGGTGGGAGACCAGAATCTCCCGATGCTGAGGAGCATGCCGCAGCCGGCGACGGTGTGTTCACGAAAAACATCGCATCGTGCGATTTTTTCTTGGCCGACCTCCGTCGGCTGGTGCTGACCCGGCCCTCCGGGCCTGGCGCACATCATCCCGTCGCTTGCGCTCAGGGCTTTTATGGGACTCGGAAACATCCGTGAGGGGCTGCCCATGTCCCGAGAGCCGGCGTTGCTGACCAGCGCAGGCAGGATGCCGGAGCGCAGTCAGCATCGAGTGAGCGAAGGCAGGATACGAAAGCGAACGTCCGGCGACGGGGCATGGGCAGCCCCGAACCGTTGCGTCAGGCGGCTCGGGAGGGACGGTCAGTGCGGGTGCCGCCCGCCGCGGCAGGGCCCGCGGCGTTGATCGTGCGGCGGACGACCGATGTCGGTCGCCCCTGCGATTCGCGGTAGGTCCTCACCACATACTCGCCCACGATGGCGACCGCCGCGGTCTGGGCTGCGCCGACGAGCGCCGCCACCGCGATGACCGCCGCCAGAGAGACACCGGCATGGTGGTCACTGGTTGAGGCACCACTGACACTCGGCCAGATTGCGACGGCCGTGGCCATGAGGCCGACCTTTGCCAGGACGAGGCTGCACAGCCAGGTGAGCCGCACCGGCGCATCGGAGGAGATCACGAGCGCATCGGCGGCCAGCATGATCAGCTTGCGGGCGGAGTATTTCGTCTCGCCGGCTGCGCGGGCGTGCCGGTCATACCAGACCGGCTCATGACGGAAGCCGGCCCACGGCACGAGGCTGCGGAGATAGCGACGCTTCTCGGGCAGGCTGCAGACGGCATCGGCCACGGCGCGATCGACCAGTTTGAAGTCGCCCGTGTCGACCGGAATCGGATGGGGCACGAGGCTGGCGAAGAGCCTGTGGAAGAGGCTGGCGGTCACGAGCTTGAAACGAGTCTCGCCCTCGCGTGAGCGGCGGCGGCCATACGCCACGTCGACGCCGCTGCGCCAGGCTCGAACCATCTCCGGGATCACCTCGGGTGGATCCTGCAGATCGGCATCGATGATCACGACCGCAGCGCCCCGCGCCTGGGCGAGCCCCGCCGACATCGCCGCCTGCTGGCCGAAATTGCGGGAGAGCTCCACCACCACGGCCCGCGTATCGCGGGCGGCAATCGCCTCCAGCCGTTCGAGCGTGGCGTCGCGGCTGCCGTCATCCACATAGACGATCTCGAGGTCCATCCCCGTGCCCGCGACCGCGGCGACGAGCCGGTCGTGGGTGGTCGCCACGACGGCCTCCTCGTTGTGGCAGGGCACCACGATCGAAAGCAGGCCACCGGGAGCACGTTCGGCGTTGCGGCGCGCGGGCCGCTCGCACGGCAGGATCGCGGGATGAGCTTCGTCGTGGGCGTTCATCGGGTGGTGGTCTCCACTGGGCTCTTGAGCGCGGCGGTCGGGCCGGCACCGCGGGTGGTGTTCTGTGTGTGGGTGCCGACGAGCAGGAAGTCGAGGTCGCGGAAGAGCGGCCGGCTGCGGCCGATCACGCCCACGCCTTCGGGCAGACCTGCCGACAGGGCGGCGAAGTCGTCTTCGCGAACGAGCACGACCGCATCGGGGCCCGAGGCGAGAAAGCGGATGCAGTCGTCACGTTCGGGCTCCTGCCAAGCGGTGACGCGCCCATTGGCGTAGTAGACGACGTTGGGCGTGATCTGCGTGAATGTGCCCAGGCGGGCGTGGCCGCCGGCATGGCGATGAGCCTCCTGCACGAGCGCCGGCAACGCATTGGCGCCGGCGATGCGGGCCGCGGCCGGGCCCACGGCGAGGCCCGTGTAGACGAGGCCCGTCACGGCGAGTGCCGCGATCGCCCGCAGCGGCTCACGCCGCCAGTGCCAGATGCAGGCTGCGCCGATGATCGGCACGAGGCCCACGAGTGCGGCGGGTGCGGCATCGGTGAGGCCAAAGCGTTCGGCCACGAGCACGGCGGCGGCCGTGATCACGCCACCGAGGGCTAGAGACGCAGTGCCCGCGGCCATCCAGGCGGGATGGGCCCAGAGTCCGCGTTGGGCGGCGGCCACGCCGGCCGCCGCGACCAGCAGCGCTGCCGCGGGATAGGCCGGCAGCACGTAGTTGGGAAGTTTCGTCGCGGATGCCGAGAAGCCGCCCACCCAGACGGCAAGCCACACCATCGCGAGGCCCAGCGCGTGCCTGCAGACGGTTGAGTCGGCCCGCGTCCAGACTCGCCAGGCCGTCACGACGATCGCCAGCGGCAGGAAACATGACCACGGAAAGAAGCCGACGAGCATCGCCAGCGGATGGAGCAGCACGCTGCCCCCATGCCGCTCCATCGGAGCGACGAAGCGGCCCACGTTGTGGATGAAGAAGAAGCCGTTGATCCACTCGCCGTTGGTGCGGAGCGACACCGCCGTGTACCACGGCGCGGCCACCGCCAGCATCGCCACGGTGAGCATGCCCAGACGCGCAGTTCGAATGGTGTCCCAGGCAGCCGGCACCGCCGCGGCGAGCCATCTGCTCGCCGTGCGGGGAGTGGAGGTTGTTGTCGCGACCCGTCGCTGCGTTGCCAGCCACCAGGTCCACGGCAGCACGACGGCGAGCGGGCCCACGAAGCCGATCGGACCCTTGCAGACGACGGCCAAGCCGAGCAAACCGCCGATCACCGCCGCGCGGCGCCATGAGAGCTTTGAAAGACCGGCCGCCGCATCGGGACCGGCCAGCAAGGCTTCCGCGAAGAGCACCGTGGCCCAGGTTGTGAGGCAGGTCAGAATCGCATCAGGTGTGGCGGCATGCGCCTCGATGCCCACCAGGAGGCAGCCCACATAGGCCAGCGCCGCGACGATGCCCGTGGTGCTGTTGAACCAGCGAGTGCCCGCCCGCAACAGCGCCAGTGCCGTGAGCAGCGTGGCGATCGCGGCCGGCAGCCGTGCCGCGATTTCCGATGTTCCAAAGAGCGTGTAGGAGGCGGCCATGGCCCAGTGCATCAGCACCGGCTTGTCGACGGCGAGTTCGTCGTTGAACATCGGCACGACCCAGTCGCCCGTGTCGACCATGGTGCGGGCGATGGCCGCGAACCGCGGCTCGTCTTCGTCCCAGAAAGGCGTGGCCGCGATCCCCACTGCGAGGCTGGCGATCGAGGCGACGAGAACGATGATGAGCGGGCGACGGTCCTGCATGGATGGCTCCGGGAAATGACCTCGGGAAAACGGTCTCGGAAGAGTGTGCGGAAAGGAGGGGGTGATCAGTCGGCCAACGCGAGCGGGGTATCGTGCTCCGGCGGTGTGTCGTGTTCCGGAAGGCGACCGACCAGCAAAAAATGATGGTTGGCGAGGGTCGGCACGCGGGACAGCACGCCGTAGCCCGGCGGCAACGCTTCCGTGACGAGCGATTCCTGGCGGCTGTCGATCACGACGCGGGACCGCGGATGCTGCCGGAGATGGGCGGCGACGTCGCCGGCGGTCTCGAGCTTCTCGATCCGGGCGCCGGTATAGAAGACGAGACTCGGGGGCACGTTCCACAGGCATGCCCACTGGCAGTCGCGTGCTGGCTTGTCGAGCTGCGCGACGAGTGTCCGTGGACCCTGCGCGCGGCTGAATGATTCGGCGGCGATGGAGGCCATCAGCGTGACGAGCAGGCAGGCGGCAACAGCCATGACGGCCAGCGACCTGGCCCGATAGCCTGCCGACTGGGTCCACCAGGCCGCCACTGCCGCCGCCAGCGGAATCAGGCCGAGCACGCCCAGCCACTCGCAGCCGGGGGCGAGCCGATTGGCCGCCACAGGCAGTCCGATCGCCAACGCCAGGCCGGCCGCTGCGAGAATCGACCAGGCCACCCGCATCACCAGGCTGATGACGCGGTCGGGATCACGAGCTCCCGTCATTCGGAGTTTTCGGAAACGCTCGGGGAGATGCGGCCACGGCACATCCACGCGGCCGTCGGCCCAGTTGGCGAGAAACAGCCCGGTGGCGATCGCCAGGGCGGGATAGGCCGGCCAGACATAGCCGGGCAGTTTCGTGCCGGCGCATGAGAAACCGCCGATCCAGACGAACATCCAGCAGGCGAGAAGTTGAGCCGGTTCGCGGCGGGCGTCTGCTGCCGGTGACCGCAGCAGGCATGCGAGGTGGACGAGCATGGCGGCCAGCACGATCGACCACGGAAAGAGGCCGATCGCCACGACAGCCGGGTAATAGAGGATCGAACCGGAGTGGCCCTCCATCGTCGACGCGAAGCGGCCGACGTTGTGAACGAACAGGAAGCCGCGGAGCCATTCGCCATCGGTGCGGAGGGTCACCAAGACGTACCAGGGCACCGCCACCACCGCGGCCGCGAGCACGATCGTGAGAGGCCGAAGACCGCCGAGCGCCGCCGTCCAGCCGACCTGCGGACAGGACTGTTTTCGACAGGCGGCAAACAGCAGGAATGCTGTCAACGGGAGGACGAGCCCGACCGGTCCCTTGGCGAGTGTGGCGGCGCCGCAGGCTGCCCCGATGCCGATCGCAGACCAGAGCGAAAGTGATGGCGTGCCGACTGGCGGGCTCCCGTCGCCCGCTCGGATGCCGGCGCCACGCACGAAGAGAAAAAATGCGAGTGTCGTGAAGAACAGCAGCGGTGCATCGGGGGTGGCGGCGCGGCCGCCCACTGCGGTCCACACGCAGCTGGCCATGGCGAGGCCACCGAGGAGGCCGCATGTCGGTCCGAGCAGCCGGCAGCCGATCTGCCAGGTGAGCAGACACGTACCGACGGTCAGCAGGGCCGATCCGATCCGAGCACCGGTCTCGTTGCGGCCGCAGAGTGTGAATCCGGCGATCTGGATCCAGTTCACCAGCGGCGGTTTTTCAACACGGAGCCGACCGTTGAACGTCGGCACGACCCAGTCGTGCGAGTCGAGCATGGCCAGCGAGCAGGCAGCATTCTTGGGCTCATCGTCGTCCCAGAGGGCCGGGCCGCCCAGCCGAACGAGCAGCACGACCATTGCCGTGGCGGCGACGAACCAGCCGTGAAAACGCGTTGCTGGCACGGGTGGAGGGCCTCGGATGGGAGAACGGTGAAAACGGGGCGGGAGAGTAGGGGGGGCAGACGCGCGGGTCAAGCCGTCCGGTTCCCGGTTTTTCCGAGGTTTGAGGCCGGTTGACCGTTCCCACCGGACGGGTATGTTCAAGCGTTCCCACCGGTGAAAACCCCGGGGGTCAGCTGGGAGAAACCCCCTTGGCAGACGACATTGATTCCCCCGAAGACGACGCTGGTGGTTCCAAGGGAGGGGTACCTCCGCAGGACGGCACCGGGGCGGGCCATGCCGGCGATCACCGGGATGAGGCTGGCGTGCTGAGGGACAATGCGGGCGGACGGCTGGTCGAACAGCCGATCGAACAGGAGCTCAAGGACAGCTACCTGACCTACGCGATGAGCGTGATCGTCTCGCGGGCCCTGCCCGACGTTCGCGATGGGCTGAAGCCCTCCCAGCGGCGGATCCTCGTCGCCATGAACGACTTGAACCTCTCGCCTGGCGCCTCCCGCGTGAAGTGCGCCAAGATCTCCGGCGACACCAGCGGCAACTACCATCCCCACGGCGAGAGCGTGATCTATCCCACGCTCGTCCGCATGGCCCAGGAATGGAACATGCGGCATGTGCTCGTCGACAAGCAGGGCAACTTCGGCTCGATCGCCGGCCTGCCCGCCGCCGCCATGCGATATACGGAGGCGAGGCTCTCGCCGATCGCGGCGATGATGCTCGACGACATCGAACTCGACACGGTCGACTTCGTGCCTACCTACGACGAGCGCAACACCGAGCCGGTGGTGCTGCCGAGCCGCTTTCCCAACCTCGTGGTCAATGGCGCCGGCGGCATCGCCGTGGGCATGGCGACGAGCATCCCGCCGCACAACCTCGGCGAGGTCTGCCGGGCGCTCGTGAAACTGATCGACGCGCCGGGCACCTCGATGGCCGAGATTCTCCAGATCTGTCCCGGCCCCGACTTCCCGACCGGCGGTATCGTGATGGGCCGCGAGTCGCTGGCCCGCGGATACCTCACCGGCCGTAGCACCATCACGCTTCGCGCTCGGGCGCACGTGGAGGAGTTTGGCAAGAACCGCAGCCGCATCGTCGTCACCGAGATCCCTTACCAGCAGACCCGCGACGCCATCGAGGAAAAGATCGCGGAGCTGGTCAACGAGGACCGCATCAAGGGCATCTCGGCGATCCGCAATGAGAGCGATCTCAAGGAGCCGGTGCGGCTGATCCTCGAGCTCAAGCGAGACGCCGATCCCGACGTCGTGCTCAACCAGCTCTATCAGTTCTCGCCGCTGCAGACGTCGTTTTCACTGATTTTCCTCGCGCTCGTCGACGGGAAGCCGCGGATCCTGTCGTTCAAGAGCATGCTCGAGGAGTTCCTCCGGCATCGCACGGCGGTGCTCCGCCGCCGCACCCAGCACCTGCTCGCCAGGGCCCGCAGCCGCAAGCACACGGTCGAAGGTCTGCTCGTGGCGCTGGCGAACATCGACGAGGTGATCAAGATCATCCGCAGTTCGAAGTCGCAGGCCGAGGCGAAGGAGCGGCTGGTGCAGATCCAGACGCCGGCGGCGCTGCTTGAACGGGCGCTTGGCGCCGAGGGCTTCGCCGTCATGCAGGAGGAGCGGGGCGTGGCGGAGACCTACGGCCTCTCGCCGGTCCAGGCCGACGCCATCCTCCGGCTCACGCTCGGCCAGTTGGTGAATCTCGAGCAGGAGAAGCTCGGTGGAGAGCATCGCGACCTTTTGGAGAAGATCGGCGAGTTCCGCCGTATCCTCTCCAGCGAGGCCAACATCAAGGCGTTGATCCGACAAGACCTGCTGGAACTCGAACACAAGCATGCGGACGATCGTCGCACGGAGATCAGCGGCGAGGCCGGCGACATCCGTGACATGGCCGAGTTGATCACCGAGGCCACGATGGTGGTGACGATCAGCCGGGCCGGCTACGTGAAGCGGACGCCTGCCGACGTCTACCGGGCACAGCGGCGCGGCGGCAAGGGGCTCACGGGCGCGCGGACCGACGAGGAGGATCCGATCGAGCACCTCTTCGTGGCCAGCACCCACGACTGGCTGCTCGTCTTCACCACGCACGGCAAGGTCTTCTCGCTGCGGGTCTTCGAACTGCCGGAACTGGCCCGCGATGCGAAGGGTCGGGCTCTGGTCAACCTCCTCGAATTCGAGTCGGGCGAAAAGGTGGCCGAGTGCCGGGCCGTATCGGGTTTCGACGATCCCAATCAATACCTCATGCTCGCCACCCGTAGCGGCGTGGTGAAGAAGACGGCGCTCGAGGAGTATCGCCGGCGACGCACCAAGGGTCTGATTGCCGTGAAGCTCCGCGAGGGTGATGAACTGGTCGATGCGGTGATCACCAAGCCCGGCGACGAACTGGTGCTCGCCACGGCCAAGGGCATGGCGATCCGCTTTCCGGAGTCCGACGCCCGCCCGATGGGCCGCGACACGAGCGGTGTCCGTGGCATCAAGCTCGGTGCCGGTGACCGGCTCGTGGGCATGGTGGTGGCCGATCCTGATGCCACGCTGCTCACGGTCTGCGAGCAGGGGTACGGCAAGCGAACACCTTTTGGAGCCGGCACGCCGATCGCCGGAGCGGCGCCCGGCGAGGATGGAGAAGCTCCCGAGGCAGAGCCCGTGGAGGTTGCGGCAGACGAGGCGGAAGGCGACGGCGAGACGAGCGGCATGCGGTATCGCACGCAGCACCGGGGTGGCAAGGGAATCCGCGACATCAAGACGACGGCCCGAAACGGTCAGGTCGTTTCGGTCGTTTCGGTCAAGGACGAAGACCAGGTGCTGATGATGACGGCGCGGGGCAAGATTCAGCGGGTGAACGTCCGCGAGATCAAGGCGATCGGGCGGAACACCCAGGGCGTGCGGATCATGCGGCTCGATGAGAGCGACTCGCTGGCCGCCGTCGTGCCGGTGCCCCCGGGCGAAGCCGAAGAGACGACGGAGCCGGTCGCCGGCGAACCGCCGGTCGCATAGCCGGCTGGGGTCGAGCTTGCCCGTATTGGTTCGCCGGCTGCGGCCGACGGTTCGGGGCTGCCCATGCCCCGTCGCCGGACGTGCGCTACGGACATCCTGTCCTTCGCTCACTCGATGCTGACTGCGCTCCGGCATCCTGCCTGCGCTGGTCAGCAACGCCGGCTCTCGGGACATGGGCAGCCCCTCACGGATTGCACAGAGTCGAATACAAGCCCCCGGCGGAAGCTGGGGGACTGTATTTCCGCCGGGCGCTGCCCTTCCCGGCAGCTTTTACAAGGAAAAAGCAGCTTTTTTTCGAGGGTAGAGTAGATTCGGTTTCGAATTCAGCCTTCAGCCTTGTCTTCTTCTTGAGGAACGCGTCGCATGCGGATCGCAGTCGTCGGAACCGGTTACGTCGGGCTCGTCACGGGCACCTGTTTCGCCGATAGCGGCAACACGGTGACATGCCTCGACATCAATGCCGACAAGATTGCGCGGCTCAATCGCGGCGAGATCCCCATCTACGAGCCCGGCCTCGAGGAACTCGTGGTTCGGGGCGCGAAGGCGGGCCGACTGCTGTTTACGACCGACACCGCCACGGCGATCCGCGCTGCGCAGGTCGTCTTCCTGGCGGTGGGCACGCCGCCGTCAGCCGATGGCTCCGCCGACCTTTCGAGCCTGTGGAAGGTGGTCGATTCCATCTCGCCGCACCTCGATCCAGAGGCCGTTGTGGTGACGAAGAGCACCGTGCCAGTCGGCACCTGCGCCGGAATCGAGTCGCGGCTCAAGGAACACACCGGCCGTGAATGCCGGGTGGCGAGCAACCCCGAGTTTCTCAAGGAAGGCGCCGCCATCGAAGACTTCCAGAAGCCCGACCGCGTGGTCGTGGGCGTTCGCTCCGCTGCGGTGGGCGAGATTCTGCGGAGTCTCTACAAGCCGTTTCTGCGGACGGAGCATCCGTTTCTCGTCATGTCGCCGGAGAGTTCCGAGATGACGAAGTACGTCGCCAACTCGCTCTTGGCCACGAAGATCAGCTTCATTAACGAGGTGGCCAACCTCTGTGAGCGGATGGAGGCCGACATCGACGACGTTCGCCGCGGGATCGGGCATGACAAGCGGATCGGTTTCTCGTTTCTCTTTCCGGGGGTGGGGTATGGCGGCAGCTGCTTTCCCAAGGACGTGCAGGCCCTCGCCGCGATGGCCCGCGACAAGGGCGTAGCACACCGGATCCTCACCGCCGTGCACGAGACGAATCTTGCGCAGAAGCAGGTGCTCGGCGAGAAGATCGTTGCTCACTTCGGCGGCCAGCTCGCCGGCCGTCGAATCGCCGTGTGGGGGCTGGCCTTCAAGCCACGGACCGACGACGTTCGCGATGCCCCCTCGCTCGAACTGCTCGAGCAGTTGCTCGCCGGCGGCGCGCAGGTCACCGTCTACGATCCGGAGGCGATGGCGCATGTGAGGGCCATTCATGGCGACCGCCTCACCTACGCCTCTGGGCCCATGGAGGCGCTGGACGCCGCCGAGTGCCTCGCCATCGTCACCGAGTGGGGTGATTTTCGTCACCCCGACTTTGCCGAGATGGTCCGTCGTATGCTGTCGCCGACGATCTTTGACGGCCGGAATCTCTACGCGCCTGCGGAGATGCGGTCGCGTGGTTTCGTCTATCACTCCATCGGCAGGGAGGCCGCAGTGTGAGGGGTGTTTGACCGGGGAATTGCCGGCGACTACAGTCCTCAGGTTCAAAAGGGGCCTCTTCGCTCGCTGCTTTTCCCGTGGAGTTTGTCCGCACCGTGAAACGTTCATTTGCTTCTCTCGTCGCCATGGCGGTGGTCGTGCTTTCTCTCGCCGGCTGTGGCACGGCCGCGGCGAACCCTGAGGCTGGGCCCACGGGCTGGACGAATCTGTTCTTCGGGTTTTGGTGGCTGCTGGCCGTCGCCGGTTCGTCACTGGCGCTCTATCAGGCGTGGCAGTTCTTCATTTGGATGGAACGCCAGCCGGCCGGCACGCCCGACATGATCCGGATTGCCGGCTACGTCCAGACCGGCGCCGACGCGTATCTCCAGCAGCAGCGACGGGTGTTGTATTGGGTGTTTGGCGCGGTCTGCCTGCTGCTCATCTGGATGTCCTTCGGCCTTGGCGTGCAGAGTGGCTGGGTGCCGTTGGCGTTTCTCTCCGGCGGCTTCTTCTCGGGGCTCGCCGGCTGGTTCGGCATGAAGACGGCGACGCTCGCGAGCAATCGCACGGCCGCTGGTGCCGAGCGGTCGCTCAACGAGGGGCTCCAGGTGGCGTTTCGCTCCGGCGCCGTGATGGGGCTCACCGTCGTGGGCCTCGGCCTGCTCGACATCATGCTCTGGTTCTTCATCCTCTATTGGATCGTGCCGCTCTTCGGCAAGCCGCTTTCACTCGAGGAGATCACCGTCACGATGCTCTGCTTCGGCATGGGCGCCAGCACGCAGGCGCTGTTCGCCCGCGTGGGTGGCGGCATCTTCACGAAGGCTGCCGACGTCGGTGCCGATCTCGTGGGCAAGGTGGAGCATGGCATTCCGGAGGACGATGCGCGGAATCCGGCCACCATCGCCGACAACGTGGGCGATAACGTAGGCGACGTCGCCGGCATGGGCGCCGACCTCTACGAGAGCTACTGCGGCAGCATCCTCGCCACGTCGGCCCTCGGGGTGGCGGCGTTTCCGGGCAACTATTCGATGCAGATGGCGGCCATCTTCCTGCCCATGGCGATCGCCGCCGTTGGCACGCTGCTCTCCATTTGGGGCATCTTTCAGGTCCAGACGCAGGAGGATTCCTCGCAGAAGTCGCTGCTCGCGGCTCTGGCCAAGGGGATCAATTTCTCGACGGCAGCCATCGTGGTCGCATCGTTCGTGGTCACCTTCATGATCATGGGTGGCTTCCGGCACCTCGGAATCGCCGTCGCCGTGATCGTGGGTCTCGTGGCCGGCTGGCTGATCGGCAAGTGGACCGAATACTCGACCAGCAACGAATACACGCCGACGAAGGAACTGGCTGATCAGGCTCTCACCGGCCCCGCCACCATCATCATCGGCGGCATCGCCGAGGGCATGCTCAGCACATGGGCACCGGTGCTGATCACCGGTGTTGCCACGCTGCTGGCCTTCGGCTTCGCCAACGGCTTCAGCTTCAAGGATCCCGCCGCGTTCGCGCTCGGTCTCTATGGCGTGGGCATCGCCGCCGTCGGCATGCTCTCCACGCTCGGCATCACGCTGGCAACCGACGCCTACGGGCCGATCGCCGACAACGCCGGCGGCAACGCCCAGATGGCGGGCCTGCCCGCGATCGTCCGCGAGCGGACCGACGCCCTCGACGCCCTGGGCAACACGACCGCGGCCACCGGCAAGGGCTTCGCGATCGGTTCCGCCGCGCTCACGGCACTCGCGCTGCTGGCCGCCTACGTGGAAGAGGTGCGGATCGGGTTCGACCGCTGGGGCCACGCCGCCGTCTCCTACGACAAACGAGCCGACGTCCAGAGCGTGACAGTGGCGGGCAAGAGCGTCGACCTGAAGCCGGGCGATTGGGTGAAACTCGCGGGAGGACTGGCACTGAAGATCGGCGACAAGCCCGACACGAACACCACCTGGATGGTGCTCGACAATCGGGCGATTCCAGACTTCGGCAAACTGCCATCCCTGACGCCGATGGACGGGGCCACGCCCGCCTTCATGGACGAACTCGAAAAATCCAACCGAATCGTGAGTGCGAAGAAGGCCTACATGGCCGACTACATGCGGTTCTACGATGTGACCCTCATGAACCCGAAGGTACTTGTCGGCCTGTTCATCGGTGCCATGAGCACGTTCGTCTTCTGTGCCCTGACAATGAAGGCCGTGGGCCGCGCCGCGAAGGGCATGGTGGAGGAGGTCCGCCGGCAGTTCCGCGAGAAGCCGGGCATCATGGCCGGCACCGAGACCCCCGACTACGCCGCGCCGGTCGAGATCAGCACGAAGGCGGCGCAACGCGAGATGATCCTGCCGTCGGTGCTCGCGCTCGCAGTGCCCGTGGTCACGGGCCTCTTGCTTGGCGTGGGCGGCGTGATGGGCCTGCTCGTGGGCGGCCTGACGACCGGCTTCTGCGTGGCCGTCTTCATGGCCAATGCGGGCGGCGCCTGGGACAACGCCAAGAAGCACATCGAGTCGGGTGTGCATGGTGGCAAGGGAAGCGACGCCCACAAGGCGGCCGTGGTGGGCGACACCGTGGGCGATCCGTTCAAGGACACGAGCGGTCCGAGCCTCAACATTCTCGTCAAGCTCATGAGCATGGTGAGCGTGGTGGTGGCCGGCCTCGTGGTGCGATACAGCCTCGAAGCCCTGGGAATCTTCTGAATACACGCGACGGCTCGGGGCTGCCCACGCCCCGTCGCCGGACGTTCGCTACGTCGACCAATCCGCTTAGACGGATCGGTGCCCGCTGCCCTTCGCTCACTCGATGCTGACTGCGCTCCGGCATCCTGCCTGCGCTTGTCAGCAACGCCGGCTCTCGGGGCGTGGGCAGCCCCTCGCGGATACTTCTGAGTCGAATACAAGCCCTGAGCGCAAGCGACGGGATTATGTGCGCTAGGCCCGGAGAGCCGGGTAAGCACCACCCAACAGGCTGCGTTAGGCTATGCCCATGCGACCTGGATTTGCCTTTCAACTCGACGCGGTGAGCCCTGGTGGGGCTCGGGCGGGCGTGCTTGCGACGCCGCATGGGAGCGTGCCGACGCCGCTGTTCATGCCGGTGGCGACGCTCGCCAGCGTGAAGGGTGTCGATATTGGCCGCGTTGCCGAGACCGGCGCCGGCATGGTGCTCGCCAACGCTTACCATCTTCATCTGCGGCCGGGCGAGGCGGTCGTCGAGCAGGCTGGGGGTGTGGCGGCGTTCATGGGCTGGCAGGGGCCCACGCTCACCGACAGCGGTGGCTTCCAGGTCTT
>JBILKZ010000201.1:0-4974 GCA_044376405.1 Pirellulales bacterium | reverse complement strand
AGCGGCACCGGCCGGACCCGCTCGTGTGGATAGGGCTCCGAGAGCTGGCCGTTTTCCAGCACGGCCACCGGCCGCCAGCCGACGTAGTCGTTGAGCCGGGCAATCGCCTGCCGCACGATGGTGTCGAGATCGGCACCAGCCACGTCGCTGGCCAGATCGCCGGCCAGGATGGCCTGTGCTGCCGCCATCAGGAAGAAGGGGCGCTCAAAACCACCCGTCGGCTGATGCTCGAGCAGATCGCTGTGGAAGGCACGGTAGGCAGGCAGCAGTCGGGAGAAGAGCAGGTCGAGCACCGCCCTGGCCTGCGTGGCGTCCCGAAATGCGGCCTCGGTTGCCGCAAGCATCTCCAACCGCTCGGCGAGAAGAACGGCCACACGGACCGCGGCATCAGGCCGCTCCACGATCGGGCCGGCGGCGGCGGTCGCGGAGTGCTCGGGGGCCGACTCGACAGCCTCAAAAACGGCATTCATCGCCCGCCAGACGGTCGGATCGAAGGCCCCGGACGAGAAGTTGAGATACCCCAACACAACGGCCGCGGGATCACTCGGTCGGGTCCGCTTCGGATCGGCCTGCGGGGTGGGCCTGGAATCGCTGGGAGAGTCCTGCCGCATCGGCAATGGTGCCTCGTTGTTTCACGCTCGTCCGGGGGCGGCACGGGCCTCGGGGATCGCGCCGGAACGACTGGAGTTTAGCAGTTTCGCCGACCATGATTTCGTGGGCTAAGCTTGACCGGCGGGAATCCGGCCCCGCCGCTTCCGATGCCCCGTCCTTCAGAATCCCGTCCTTGAGAATCAGGCCTCTGACATGATCGCCAGGATTCACGCCCGAGCCCATCTGAGCCTACTCCTGCTGCTGACGGTCGCTTTCGCGGCCGTCGCCCCCACCCAGGCCGTCGGCCAGTCCTGCCTTGCCGGCACGGCCGCCGACGAATTCACTGCTGACGCGGCAGGACTGAGGCGGGAGTGGATCCTGCAGCTGCCCTACGTGGCCAGTGGCTATAGCCTGGATCAGGTGGTGGTGGGAGACGGTCTGGTCGTGGCCCAGACCAGTGATGGAACCGTCCACGCCGTGCAGGCCGCCCCCTGGGACGCGGATTCCGCGGCGGCAGGTGCTCCGCGGGCAGGATCGTTGCTCTGGTCACAGAGAGTCGGCACCGGCGGCGGCCCGATCCCGCGGGCCGGCATCGGCACCGATCTCGTCGTCGTACCCCATGACCGGGGCATCACCGGTCTGGAACGGTCGACTGGGCATCTCCGCTGGAACGAGCCATTCAGTGAGATCGTGTCGGGCGGCGCAGCCGTGATCGGCAACTGGGTCTACGTGCCCAGCTCGCCAGGTATCGTCAATCGCTTCGCCGTCACTCCGCTGCGACAGCCGGTTGAAACCACGACCGCAGATGACAAACGGGGGGAAGCACCGACCGGCAAGAAGGCCGCCAAGAAGACGAAGACCAAGCGGCAACGGAAGGAGAGCCTCGCGCCCATCGCCATCCATGCCGGCGGCAATAACCACGTCGAAATCGCGCCGATCCAACTGGTGGACGGCGTGCTCTGGTGCACTTCGGACGGGTTGCTCGTCACCCTTCAGCCCGGCGAAATTGACTGGCGGCGGCTCGAATTCTCGCTGGAAAACCCACCGGCGGGTTCTCCCGTGGTGCGCGACCGCAGTATTTTCGCCGCCACGACGGCGGGCGACCTGGCGCGAATCGAACTCCCCGTCAGCAAGAAGGAACTGCGGCTGGCCTGGCATACCGTGCTGCCAGGGCCCGCGTTCTCCGGGCCGTTTCTCTCTGGCGACACGGTCGTCGTATCGCTCGGCGATCTGGGGATCGCCGCCTATTCCGCCGAGACAGGCGTCGAACGCTGGCAGACCTGCCTGACCGGCAAAATCCTTGCCGTCGGTGGCGGCCGGGTGTGGCTCATCGATGAACTGGGGAAATTGTCCGCCTTCGATCTTGCCGATGGCTCGCCCCGCGAGCGGCTCTGCCTTGGACCGTTCACCCTGCCGGTGGTCAACATCCACTCCGACCGGCTGCTGCTGGCATCCTCGTCGGGCATACTCGTGAGCCTGGTGCCGCGTGCGACAGGCACGCCCACCCCCGCCGAGGCGGCCGATTCGGCCGCTACCTCGCCCGTTGCACCGGCACGCGGGACTTCGGATCCTGCCGCCACGCCTCGACCATGAGCGTGTAGAGGTCGCGATCATACCGGTGGAGCCGGTGCGGATCCTGGAAGAAACACTCGCTCGCCACCGCGAAAAATTCCCCGGGCCCCTCGGCGGCGTAGTCGTCGAATGCGACGAACCGCCCCTCGTCGAGCGCCGCCTCGAATCGTTCCCGGCAGTCGAGAATCCCCTGCGTCCACGCGCGCCGCGCGGTTGCCGATGCCAGCGGTGGAACGCCGTCGATCTCGCCGTCGAGCAGGTCGATGGCGTGGGCACATTCGTGGATCACCACGCTCCGCGGTCCGTCGCGAAGCCGGCCGCCCTCGACCACCCGTGGCCAGGAGAGCACCATGCTGCCACCGTTCCAAGTCTCACCCAGCCGCGGTTCCTTCCACAGCAACTCACCACCGCCGTCCAGCGGCGTCGACCGCTTGCCAAAATAGTCGCCCGGATAGACGAGCACCGACTGCAGGCGGTCGAAGAACTCGTCGGGCATCCCCAGCACGATCAGGCCGGCCTGGCCGGCAATCGACACGCGGACCTCGTCGTCGATTTCCATGCCGCGACAGCCCTCGAACCGCTTCTCGGCGACGAAGATCGCGATCCATGTCTGCAGCCGCTCCCGCTCGTCATCGGCGAGCCACTGCATCTGCCGCAGATTTCGCCTGAGGATGTCGTCCCAGACCGGCGGCCACGGCCGGGCCCTGATCGAGCGTCGTCGTCGGGACCGGAGCCAGCCAAACATAGAGACACCCGTGGCGTCCGATGCTATGGCTTCAAGGGCAGCGGCATCCGCCGGAAGAACAGGTCCAATGCCAGGATCAGACAGCCGCTCGACACGGCGATGAACGAAAGCAGCAGCATCGCCGTGTAGACGTTCATCGGTGGACGAGGAGCACTTGGGTTCGAATCGTCGGCCATAGTATTCAGGATGGTTCGGAGTCTGGCGGCGGTGTTGGTCGCTGGATCACGCTTTGAGTCGCGTGGTGACCTTGTCACCACGCTGGACGATGCCCCGCGAGTATTCCCTGACGAGCACGGCGACTGCCCGGTCGGGCTTCACGCTCTTCACGATCGCACGGCCGAGATACTCATCGTTGCGATAGACCTCGATCTGGTGGCCGGTCTGGAGACCGTCGTCGAAGCCCAGCGACACCTCGATGGCGTCGTCTGCCACAGCCATGACGACGCCATTCATCGTCGGCACGCGGTCCTTCGGCAGGCTGTCGAGCGACAGACCGTTTTGCTTCAGGAGCAAGCGGGCCTGAGCGACCTGCTTTTCCAACTGTGACTTCCGCTCGTTGGCAATCTCGAGGAACGACTCCTTTTCGTGCAACTGGCCGGCGATCTCCGCCGCCCGGGTCACCTGCGAGTCAACCTTCTGCTGCTTGTCTCGCACCTCGGCCTGCAGCTTCGTGACTTCCTCCCGGGCACGGGTGAGGTCCGCCTCGACGGTAGCCAGATCGGCGATCTTCTTCTGCATCTCCGTCAGCTTGTCATCGCGGGCGTCTTTGAGCGTTTTGAGCTCTTTATCCTTCTCGATGAGCGCCTGCTGAAACTTGGCGATCACCTGGTCGCGGGCCGCCTCCGACGTGGCGACGTTCGCCGTCAGCCGCGTGATCTCCTGATTGAGACTGGTCTCCTCGGCCTTGAGTTTGTCAAGGTCTTCCTGCTTCTTCTTGGCGACTTCCTGCCAGTTGACGTGCGACGAATAGATCGCGACGGCAAAGCTCATGAGCATCAGGCTCATGACGAAGACACCAAACACGAAAATCTTGCCGAGGACGTTTTTCATGGTCAAACCACTGCGCTCGCGGAATGGCGACGTTTCAACGGGCGGCATGGGACCGTTTCCCGCCCGCTCCCGTCAGCCTACGCCTTGATCGGCAGGCGGGTCAACGACTCTGCAACCTGCCTCGCCGGGACCATCCCGACAGCAGTGCGACCGCTGCAACCGCCACACACACCCCCAGCGGCAGACTCCCCCACACGAGCCACGGGCTCGTGCGGCCGTCGGGCCTGACACGTGCCCGCAGGGTGCCAGTGGCCCGTCTGGGACCCCTGGCCAGCAGCCGGCCCGAACCGTCGATCCAGGCTGAAAACCCGGTATTTGCGGCGATCGCCAGCGGCGTCCGCACCTCGACCGCCCGAAAAATAGCCGCCGTCAGGTGCATGTCGAGTTCGCTCGACCCCCAAAACCAACCGTCGTTCGTGAGATTGACGATGACGTCGGGCCGGCCACCCTCGCGGCCCAGTTCGAGCACCAGCGTCCGCACCGCCTCCGGCAAGGCTGTCTCATAGCAGATGTTCACAGCCACCCGCGAGCCGGCGATCGTCACGGCCACCGGTTGGGTGCCGGCCGTCAAGCCAGCCGGGAGCGGCGTGAGCCGGTAGAGCCAGGGAAAACGCTCGGCGAGCGGAATGTATTCGCCGAACATGACGGGGTGCTGCTTGCTGTAGCACGCCAGCGCAACGCCCTCGGGATCGAGAAACAGACCGCAGTTGTAGTTTTTCGCGCCGGAGGGGGCGTGTGGTGTGACCGCCTGCTTGTCGAGGCCAACCAGCCAGTGTGTGCCATACCGACGCGCGAAGGCGGCCAGCAGCGTGAGCCGTTCCTGCTCGAGGACGCGACGGCACTCCGCCTGCCGGTCGGCGGCGCTCCCCGTCGCATTCCGGCCGGCGAGCGTCTGCGCGACCACGCTCTCCGGCAGCACCTCGTCGGGATCGATGTCGAGCAGTCCCCACCGCCACATCGTCTCCGGCCAGACGATGAGGTCAGGACGCGATGTCCCCGCGTCGCCCGTGACGGAG
>JBILKZ010000200.1:0-4987 GCA_044376405.1 Pirellulales bacterium | reverse complement strand
GGTGCATTCGTTGCCGCCGCGCGAATGGATGCAAGAAACGTGATCGACGCCGGTTACGGATTGCGGGGTGGGAGATTCCTCGGCTCGGGTGCGGGCTGCAGCTTCCACTGCGCATAGGGCGGGCTCCGCGGCGTGTTGTCGATGGCCCGTCCGATCAGCAGCCGCTCGATTTTCTCGAGGTCGATTCGACAGGGACCAACCACGGGGCTCGTGCCCACGAGCAGATTTCCCTCGATGCCCGTGGCCATCATCCGCAGCCGCTGGGTGCTGCCGCTCACGCTCTCCACGAACAGCCCCTGGCCACCCGGCGGCTGCGGCGGTGTCCACGGCGTTTCCAGATTCTCCGGATGAAGCCAGATCAGCCTGGAGACATCGCTTCTCGGAATGGACAGCGGCTTGCCCTTGTGATTGGCCTCGACGGCGATGCGAACGGTCTGGGTATCCATCGAGACGAGCCGGCCGCGAAGGTAATCCCCCTGCACCGACCGCAGCACATGCGTCGGCGGCTGCTGCCGCTGCGACCGGGGAAGCATCGTCAGACTACGGATTTTTTCGGCCGTCAACGGCCGTGTCACCGCGGGCACGAGCTCCACGGCCTGCACCTGGTCGGCTGCCACCGTGGCCGGCTCGCCCCCTTGCAGCACCACCCGCACCCCCGCGTCGTCAATCGCCTCGACCCGGCAGGGCAGCGTCTCTCCGGTCCGCAGGATCAACCGGGAGCCGAACCAGTCGGGAGCATTCTGATCGACCTGCACCACCTCCGGCGGGAGCAGCCGGTCCTGAGCCTGCAGTGCCTGCTGCAGCAGCTGCGGATTCCCGCCAAGTTGCGGGATCGACTGACGCACCAGGCCGACCTCCCGCGACTGTTCCTGCCCGTTCATCTGCAGCCGCAGTTGCAGTTTGCTCCCCACCCTGCCCCGCAGCAGATGTTGCGAGTCTTCCATCGACAAGCCGGTGGTGTCCACGAACCGTCCGTCCCCGCGGGGCGCAATGGCGAGGATCATCTCGCCCGGCCTCACCCCCGCCCGCTGCGCCGGAGAATCAGCGATCAGGCCAACCACGGCGGGCCGGTTGTTCACCGTGCCGATATGGCCGCCCATGCCACCGATCACTGTGGCCCCGGATGCAGCCACGCCTCCCGACGGCGTCTCGACATACGTGATCGTCGCCTGCGGCTGGCTGCCATCCTCCGGCATCACGATCGGACTCGCATTCAGGCTTCCCAGCGGCTGCCAGGCAATCGCCCCAGCGGCAGGGGGACCGCCGCCCGTCGCCCCGTCGTCCTTCGCAAGGCAGCCCCAGAGCGAACCTGCCTGGCCGGCGAGTCGGCCGAGCCTGCCGGGAAGTTTCTGTTCTTTCGCGGACTGCTCGAGGCTGACCACCGTTGCCAGCGTCGCGATCGGCATAGACACCGCGCCCTCGATGGCCGGATGCGCGAGCCACACGGCCCCCTCTTCCACCCGCAGCAGTTTCCCACTCAGGCGTGATCCATACACGTCGGTAACCTGCATGCCCCGCCGACCGGCGACCTTCCGGTTGCCTGCCACGTCCGCGGCGGATGGAAACAGCATCTCTTCAATGGTGTCGAGCGGAATCCGCCGCGGCTCCCCGCCCGCCGCGTCGGCCGCGGCACGCACCACCGCCACTCCCGAGCCCTTTTCCACACCCGCCACGACCGCCGCCAGCGACTCGCCGTCGCGAAGCCGGATCGCTCCCTCGCGCGTGTCATCAAGCGAGAGTGAGCCGCCCCGCCACGGGGAAACCCGGAGCGAGTCGAGGGCGGCGGTTCCCGTGACGACCGTGAACTGAACGCCGCCGCCGGTCTTTCCACCGGTCGACGGAATCGCCAGATCAGCGATCGGCTTGTCTGCGTCGGGCAGCATCACGGCAAGCCTGCCGGCATCCTGATCGATGAAGACCGTCAGCGTCAGGCCGTTCTCCGGCAGATCGCCGCACGGCTCGAGGTCGGCGGCACTGTCGCCGGCGGTGGAACCTTTCTCTTCACGCACCGCCACCATGCCGTCGGGACCGAGTTCGAGCCGGTAAGCCCCCGGCATCTCCTGGGCCCCGCCCATTCCCAACGCAATCTGCACGGTCGGCCGCTGCCGCCAGGAGAGCGAGAGGTCATACCGCGTGCGAGCGCCCGCCTTGAACTCGCGAAAGAGCTTGGCCCCAGGCGCGGCACTGATCAGCCGGCCGTCCTCCTGCCGCCACGTGCCAGGCTTGCCCTGTTGCCATGAGGCCAGCCCGTCATTCCCCATAAAGGTCGCTCCCAGCTCGCTACGGAACACGCTCTTCACGACATCCCGCCGCACCATGAGCCTGGTAGGCGACGCTGCCGAGCCGATCGTCGCTACGACATGCCGCTCATCGATCGACTCGATGCCGCCCGCGAACTGATCGCCGCTGACCAGTTCGATCAGCCAGTCCCCGGCCGCCTCAGGGAGACGCCGCTTCTCGGGCTGCGGAAAACGAATGCCCACGATCCCGTCGAGGGCAAACTCAAACGGCCCGACAAACGCCGGCGACTGCCAGAGCAACGTCGTCCGAGAACCGATCGCCTCGGCCGGAGCATCGACAAGCCTGCCGGCGAGCGAGCCCGCCTGCGGTAGATCGAGTATCGCCAGCGGCGAACTGCCGACGGGCTGCGTCGCAGCATCATCCGCCGCAGCGTCGGCACCGACCAACCCCAAAACTACCAGCATCGCCAGCGCGACGAGCAGCCACAGGCCTCGGCGCCAGCGACTGCGGTCACGATGGTTCATGGGACCGCGAGCGTTGTGCGACATCAATTCACCACGGGGGACGGATCGGATGGGGAGGAATAGTCGGCGCCGACGGTCAGCGTTCGTAGATCGGCAGAAACCGAAAGTTGACCGCCAGCGACAACAGCGTGAGCGACGTGCCGGCGATCTGGCCGCCATCCGGTCCGTTCTGCGCTGCCAGGCTGCCATCGGGCTGCCGCTGGATTTTGAGTTGCTGGACGAGACCGTTGTTCCACTGCTGCCAGGCCTCGACGTCGGACTGAAAGAGCGCCTGGGCGCGGTAGTAGCGGGTGTAATTCGGATAGGGGCTCTGTTGAGGTGCGTTGTCGCTCTTCTGCCTGAGATACTCGGCTGCCTTCTTGTATTGCGGCAGATCCTTCCGCCGCGCGATCGCCATGACGAGCGTGCCAATCGAGGTTGTGGCGTCGCTGCCGCCCTGGGGGCTCATGTAGCCCACCATGCCGTTGGGGCCCGTCATGGCGGTGAAATACTTGATCGCCTTGTCGATTGTCTCGTCAGGCACCTCGATGCCGGCATTCCGCGCCCCCAAGAGGCCCATCATGATGGCGCCGCTGACCGACGTGTCGTGGTCGGTGGCATCGGGCGAATACCGCCAAGCCCCAAGCGGATTCTTCTTGGCGGAGGTGACCGCGAGCTTCACGGCCAATTCCAGCGACTCCCCCAAAGAGATTCCCTTGCCGCTGCCCCCCTCCTCCGTCCAGAGCGTGCGGTCGTCCACCACGCCGTAGGCCTCCGCGATGGCGAGCATCGCGAAGCCATGGTGATACATGCTGGGGTTCCCCTGCGCACTCCCGCCATAAAAGCCGCTGGATCTGTCCTGCGAGGAAATGATGCTGCGGAGCGCCCTGCGGACCTGAAGCGAATACGCGCCGTAGTTGGGATCTTCGCCCGACGCCAACAGCACCATCAGTGCCATGCCGGTGACGCCGGGCCCCTGCTGGCTGTCCTTCCAGGTGCCCGATGGGTCCTGCGCCTTGGCCAGATACCGGCAGCCGGCCTCATAGAGTTCGCGGACATCGCGGGGCACCGGATCGCCGAAGCGGACTCCGGGAATCTGCGCGGCCGCGGTTCGCATGGTTCCCGTGAGGGCGCAAGCGGCCGCGACGGCCAGGCACGCGATTCGGAATGCCGTGGGGATGTGCATGCTCAATGCGTTGCCTTTCATGTCCACCATTCGAAGTCACTCACTCGAGGATCATCTTCTGCTGCTTAAGATGCTCGCTCATCCCCTTGCCCTGCTCGATAAACTGGCCGAGCATTTTCCACTGCCGATCGTTGACGATCGCCTTGAGCTTCGCCTGGTCGAGCTTCGCCAGGCCATACCGGCAGACGAACGGCGGAAAATGGTTGCCGTGCATCCAGATCTTCGCCTGGTTGATCCGCAGCGGCTTCTCCATGAGCAGTCCACGGATCGCCTCGCTCTGATCGGAGGTGAGCCCGAGGGCGATGTCGAGTTGCACCATGCCGGCTTCGACCACGCCCCGCCACTGATACTGCGCTCGCAGGTCTGACTCCCGCCGCCAGTCCGACCGCTGCTCGTCATCGAGAATCCCGGCGATCACCTTGCGCAGCAGGCTCGTTGCACCGCCGGCATCCTGCAACTTCCCCTGCACCGCCTGCGCATCCTGATGGAACCGCTGCCACTCGGCCTGACCGGCGGGGTTCTGCAGATCGACGGTGCGGCCGGAGTACCGCTGTCGCACCGCCTCGATCTCGTCCATCGCCCGCGCCACGTCGAGCTTCGCCGCCGCCTCGCACTTCCGCCGCTGCTCTGCCTTCAACCCGCAGATTTCGTCGAGGGCGGATACCTGCAGCAGCAGCCGGTCGAGGCACTGCTGCCGCGACTTTTCCGCATTCCCCTCGACCGGAAAGAACATGCCGTTCATCTGCTGATCGAGCTGGATCTGCTGCTGCACCTGCACCTGCTCCTGCGCCCGCTTCGCGGCGGCATCGACCACGGTGTCGTCCTCGCCGCGGAGCGACGGGCCGCCGGGCACGGGCACCGCCACGAGCGCCAGCGCCGCCACCATTTTAAAGAGGCCCCTGCCTGTCATCGTGCTTCCCCTTGTCATTCAAACCACCATGGATCCCGGCCTGCGGGCTGCACGTTGTTGAGCATGTTCACCGTCTGCATCCAGGCCTGATGCTGCCACCCCCCGCGTTGCTGTCTGTTCGCATCGGGCTCGGGGACGAACCGCTGC
>JBILKZ010000096.1:0-14726 GCA_044376405.1 Pirellulales bacterium | reverse complement strand
CTGCCGGCGGTGCAGGCGGCCCGTGAGTCCGCCCGACTGGCCGGCTGCATGAACAACCTCAAGCAGATGGGGGTTGCGACCCACAACTTCGAGAATGCCCGGCAAGGTTTTCCACCGTCGATGACCGGCGCGGCCTATGACAACGCAAACGGCTACAACGGCGGCACCGGCCTGCCGTTCTTCGCGGTGATCCTGCCCTACATGGAGGAGAACCGCGCCGCCGCCGCCGCGGGCCAAAGGATCGACTACAGCCAGGGCTTCTACGGTCAGTCAGCCGGGAGTAGGAACAGTTCCGCGACCACCACCAACACGACCGTTCTCTCCGCCCTGAGGCTGCCGTTCTGGAACTGCCCGACGCGTCACCCACGGAGGAACGCCTCCCTCGATTACGGCATCCTGCTCATCACCGACTCCAGCTGGGAAAGTGGCGCCGATCACCGCTGCTCGATCACGGCGACGGGAACCACGACGTCGTCCTGCCCCGCAGAGTGGATGGCGACAGCGTCATTTACTCCACTTCTCACCAACGCGGGTTCAGGCCCGCAGGTGTTGAACGTGGCGATGGGGCCACAGGATTCAAACGGCTACATCACCACGCATCTGCGGGTTCAGTCTCCCGTGAACGCAGGCCCGGGGGCCGGCACCGGCACGCCCAGTTATGGGTGGTCCCCCCGGACCCGCACCAAGGACGTTCCAGACGGGCTCTCCAAGACGGCGATTCTCTCGGAAAAGCACCTCACGGCAAATGAGATCGGCGGCACCGGCTGCGCCTCGGGCGACCGTTGCACCTGCACGGGCGGCAAGGATTTTCCGGCGATTCCCGCCTGCGGAGCTAATTGTTCGCGAAACATGGTCACGCTCCCGGTGAATACCGCCTGGGCGGGCACGATCGCGCGGGGGCCCACCGAGTGCTCGACGAGCGTGTTCATCGGCTCGTGGCACAGCGGCATCAGCAACTTCCTGCTCGCGGACGGCTCCGTAAACAGCATCGCCGTCAATATTGACACCACCAACCTCTGGCGGCTCGTCCACCGCCGCGACGGACAGACTCTGGTGCTGCCGTGATCGGCCGGCTCTTGCATCATCGCGTCTGGGGCATCGCCGCCATCTTGCTGATTGCGGTCGGATGCGGCCGGTCGGACATGCACCGCGTGTCGGGCCGGGTGCACTTCCCCGATGGAGCGCCGCTTGGCGAAGGCCGCGTGGTCGTCGAGTACGACGGCGCGAACAAGGGCGGTGCCTGGGGCCGGATCAAGAAGAACGGCAGCTTCACGATCGGCACTCTCTCCGAGAATGACGGCATGAAGGCGGGCACCTACCGGGTGACGATCCGGGATGCGTTCGAGCAGCCGACCCGCGCCGGCGAGGCGGCGAAGCCGCTCGTGCATCCTCGGTTCCTCGACCCGGCGAAGTCGGGCCTCTCGTTCGAGGTGCCCAAGCAGACCAAGTGGGACATCGTCGTCGAGAAGCCGTAGCCGGCAGGTCTTCGAAACGACAAGCCCCGCTCTCATCCAAGCCCGAAGCGCAAACGAGGGAATCACGAGCCGAGCCACAATTTGACTCAATCGTTGGATAAGTTTTCCGGCCGTGCGGGGATTGCATGAGACCGTTTCGCCCGGTCTCGGTGCATCTGGTCTCGGCCGATCCTGGAAGTCTGTATCTCATCATGCGACAAACGCTTTTCCTCGTCACGACCGTATTGGCCGCCTGCTGCGGTTCCATCGCCCTTGCCCAACACGGCAACACAATCACGCCCGACAAGCAGGGCGTGTTTGCCGTGCCGAAGATGGCCAAGCCCCCGGTAGTCGATGGCACGATCGATCCGGAGGAGTGGAGGGAGGCTCTCGCAATCGGCGGCCTCGCATCGCAGAATCCCGGCGGCAACCAGCTCATCATGCGGCCCACCACCTATCTCCTGGCGTGGGATGCCGACAACCTCTACGTCGCCTGCCGCACCTGGATCATGCCCGGCTACAAGCCGCGGGTGAGCGGCCGCGCGCCCGGCAAGGCCACCGCCTTCGACGACGGGATGGAGTTCAACCTCCGGCCGATGGGCAAAAACATCCCCGAAGGGGCGACCGACAACTCCTACAAGTTTTTCATCACCTGCTTCGGCTCCGACGGCGATCTCGGGCGGGTGTCGGTCGGCCAAATCTTCCGCAACTGGCGGCCCCACTTCAAAACGGCCGTGCGGCTCACCGAGGCCGGCACCGCCCCCTTGGGCGGCCGCTGGTGGGAGGCGGAGCTCGTGATGCCGGCGAAGGATTTTGAACTCGTCGGCCCGAACCGCCCAGGCGACATCTGGAAGATGCTGCTCGCCTTCAACCACATCCCGGGCTTTTTTCAGGCGGCGGTGCCGCTGGGCAGCAGCTACTTCGATTCGACCGGCTGGCCGACGATGACGCTCGTCGAAAATACGCCCGCCGTGCAGGTGACGATGGACGAGCTGCCCGGCCTCAAGGACGGCGTGGCCGCAGCGCGGATCACCGCCCACAACCCGACGGCGAAGCCCGTCTCGCTCGACGTGGAGGCACGCATCGAGAACCTCGCCGATCCGAAGCAGCCCGTCGCCCTCCTCGACAAGCAGACGAGGCTCGAGGTCGCGCCGGGGCAGACGGCCGAGTTTCGCCTCAATGAAAAGCTGCCGGGGGATCTCGGCAAGAACAGGGGTGCCGTCTCGTTTCGCGTGGCAGAGGGCAGCCGCGAGCTCTACCGCTACTACGCCTTCCTCACGCTCGGCTATCCCGACAACTGGGTGAAGTACACGCCGCCCAAGGAGGCGTTTCCGGTGACCGTGGGCTTCAATCCCGTGCGCAATAACGTCAGCCTCGTGGCCGATGCAAACGATCTCGACGACCCGCGGTCGGCCAAGCAGGTGCGGTATCGCGTCGCCCGCGAGGGGCAGACCGCCCCGATCGTCTCGGGCACGCTGACCACCATCGCCTACAACGCGTTCAATTCGCTCCTGAAGCTCCCGCCGCTGCAACCAGGCACGTACACGGTCGCGGCCACGATGGACCTGGCCGATGGCAAGTCGCTTGGCCCCGTGCAGCGGTCGTTCAAAAAGCTCGACGATGCGAAGGAATTCGCCGGTTGGTGGAGCCAGCCGATCGGCAACACGGAGCGGATGATCAAGCCGTTCACGCCGCTCACGGTCGAGAAGAATGCGGTCGGCGTCTGGGGCCGCTCGTTCGCGCTCGATGCCGTCGGCCTGCCCCGGGCGATCATGTCGAACGGCAAGGCGGTGCTCGCTGCGCCGGCCCGGATCGTCGCCGTGATCGGCGGCAAGGAACAGTCGATCGATCTGACAGGCGGCCTCGAGATCACCGAGCAGAAGCCGTGGCGGGTGGCCTTCAAGGGCAAGGCAACGGGCGCGGGGCTGCTCTTCACGACCACCGGCAGCGTCGAGCAGGACGGCCTCGTGACGGTGAACCTCTCTTATGCCCCGGCCGGCAACGCGCCGGTGGCCCTCGACGCCTTGCGGCTCGAGTTTCCGCTCTCGGGCAGGGAGGCGCAGGTCCTCAACTGCATGGGCCCCGGCGGCAACTTCGCCACGCTCTCGGCGGAGGTTCTCCCGTCCGCGAAGACGGGCCGGCTCTGGAGCACGCTGCAACTCGGCGCCGGTGGCACCGGCCTGACCGTGGGCACGTTCTATCCTGACGTCTGGATCGGCAACGAAGAGCGCGGCTTCTATTGGTGGGCAGACAGCGACGAGGGCTGGATGCCCGCCGACGACGTGGCCGCCCACGAGGTGGTCCGCGAAGAGGGAGCCGACGCGGCGGTCGTGTTGCGAAACAACATCATCGGCAAGCCGGCCGAGGTGACCGGCGCGCGGTCGCTGACGTTCACCTACAACGCCACTCCCTTCAAGCCGTTTCCGAAGGGCTGGCGGGCCACGATCAACGCCGAAGACGGCACGTTCTCGGGCCCGCACAAGCAATACAAAGACGCCGTCTCGGGCCGCACGTTCGACGGCACACAGTGGCTCTCCGCACCGGCCGCGCCGGCCGACTGGGGCCGCGTCTGGGGCGAGTTCAAGGAGAAGGCAGACGCGAAGGTCCGCGAGTTCCAGCCGGTCGACCCGCTCTCGGCCCGGCGCACGCACTGGGTGCACAACTCGCTGGCCCTCATGGGCTACGGCACGCGGTCGGGCGACGACGTCGTCGAGAGCTACTTCCGTCCCGAGTGGGATGAAAACACGCTCTGCCCGTCGCAGCAGGACTATTTCCTCTGGCTGGCGAAGCGGGCCTTCGCGGAGGGCGGCCTGCGGTCGATCTACTGGGACATCTTCTTCATCCGCGCCTGGTCGGGCGAGCAGAACGGCATGGCCTATCGGCTGCCCGACGGCCGGCTGCAGCCGACCTACAACGGCCTGAACCTGCGGAAGCTCTCGATGCGGCTGGCGTCGCTGCAGGAGGAGGTGGGGCTCGCGCCGGGCGGCGTCTCGGTGCATTCGAGCAACTGCTTTCCGTTCGTGGCGTTTCCGTGGGTGGCCGCGGGGCTCGACGGCGAATGGGCCTTCATGAGCGATGCCTCCACCCGCGACTGGGTCGACAACTATCCGCCCGACCGGATGCGGGCCCTCAACACGCCGCAGAACTACGGCGTGCCGCTCACCTGGATGAGCATCAACCAGATCACCGACCCGGTGCAGAAGGGCCGCGTGTGGCGCGGGTTCTACGACTGGGCCCGGTTCCACGACTGCAACTGGTATGGCTGGGATGGCTATCGCACGGGCGACAAGCTGATCGACTGGGGCCTGAGCGACGAGCGGCTGCGGTATGTGCCGCACTGGCGGAACACGGCCATCACCTCCGCCGACCCCGAGGTGCTCGTGGCCTACTGGCAGCTGCCGGGCCGCGTGTTCGCGATGGCGTTCAACCACGACGGCAAGGAGGCGAAGAACGCTGCGCTCAGGGTCGATCTGGCGGCGCTGGGCCTCACGGGCAACGCGCCGACGATCCGCGAACTGCGGGGCATCGACGGCCGCAACGGCCAATTACCGACCGACCGGCCTGATCCCGCCCCGAGTTTCGACGCGGCCACGAACACGATCGCGGTGCCCGGGCTCGAGCCCCATTCGGCCCGCTACATCGGCCTGCGGGTGGAAAACCCGGCCGACGTGAAGCGGCTCGCGGACGCGTTTCAAGCCGTCGGCAACGGGGCCGCGCTCACCGACGACATGCTCGACTGGGGGCTCGCCGAGAAGCCGGCCCGGTTCTTCGCGGCCGGCCAGGCGACGGCGGTGAAGGCGGCCGATCCGGCGGCGAAGGTGGCCGTGTGGCAATTGCCCGACCGCGTGCTCCTCGCGGTCGTCAACACGACGGAGAAGCCCATGCCTGTGACGCTCGACATCGATCTCGAAAACCTCGGCCTCGTGCCGCAGCTTCCGTGGCAGGAGTTCGTCCGCGTCCGTGATTTTGGCGGCGGCACATCGAAGCTCGACTTCCACAGCCGGAAGCTCGACCTCGGCGTGGTGCCACCGGGTAAGCCTCGGCTCGTGGGCGTGCGGAAGTATTGAAGGCAGGAAAATCCCATCATGCGCATCATCCTTGGCGTGCTTGTGTCGTATGCCGCATTCTCGGCAGGTGCACCCGTCTGCCGGGCCGAAGTCTCGATCCAGCAGGCCGATGACAAATCGGTGGAGGTCACCACCGGCGTCTACACGGCGAAGATCGACGCCAAGGGCAATCTGACGGAACTGGCCGTGAAGGGAGCGCAGGCCTTCACGCATCAGTTCGGCGATCCAGGCAAGCCGCCGGCGGAGCCGCCGTCGATCAATGTCGTCAACCAGATGGTCGCGGTGCGGTCGGGGCCGGCCCGGGTGGAGTGGGCGTTTGGCGAAGACACGCTCGGGTTTCTGTCCGAGGGCTACAACTTCGAATGCACGCTCGATGCGAGCGTGAAGTCGATCATGGCGCCCGGCGGCAAGGGCGGGCCGCTCGGGAAATACAACGGCGGATCCACCGGCCTGATCCTGGCCAACGACCTCACCGTGGCCAACGCCAAGGCCGGGATGCACGTGCATGAGAAGCGGTACATTCCCGCGGAATACATTTCAGGGGGCGTGAAGCCCGGCAACCTGATCGAGCACGAACTGCGGCTCGGCAGCCCGGCGGGAGCCGCGGAATTCCTCAGCGGCATCACGATCGCGGCCGTGGGCTCGAGCAGCGCCGAACTTGCGGAGGGGGGCAATGCCGGGGGCGGGTTTCCACATTTCCCCAAGGCCGCACCGATCGGGTTTACGACCACGCAGGAGAACGTGGGCACGAGCGACGTCGCGCTCGAGTATCGGGCGGCGATCGTGGATCACTACGTGGCGGGAAAGGAAGTCTTCGCCGCGAAGCAGGCGGCCACGCTTCCGCCGCAGGTCAGCAAGCAGGTCGAGTGGTCGGTGCCGCCATTGCCGCCGGGCTTCTATTACCTCACGGTGACCGCATGGCGCGACGATCAGAAACTCACCGAGACGAAGCAGACCTTCACCGTCGACATGCCGCACTACACGCGGCCCCTCACGCGGCCCGCCGACTGGGACGCCTTCTGGGCTAGGCAGGAAAAGCTGCTGGCTGAGACGCCGGCCAATCCCCGCATTGCAGAGATCGGGGCGAAGAGCCTCGTCGGCAAGGTCTTCGAAGTTTCGCTCGATATGCCCGGCGGCCGCAAGCTCGCCGGCTGCCTGGTCGTGCCGGAAAAGCCCACCGGGCCCGCGGGGTTCGGATCGCTGACCGCGGACCGGCTGCAAAGCGACCTCATCGCCAAGGCGAAGGACGGCAGTCTCGCGATGCCCGCCGGCGTGCAGTTCACGATCGCCCTGCCCGCCGACGCGACCTACACCCACTGGAACTCTGCCGACGACAACAACCTCCTCGACTGCGTGCTCTGGTATCTGCGTGGCATCGACTTCCTCGCTTCACGGTCCGAGGTGAAGCCCGATCGGATCCTCGTCTCGGGCGCCAGTCGGTCGGGACCGCTCGCGGTGATCACGGCGGCACGGCGGCCAAAGAACGTCTGCGGAGTGTCCGCCTTCGTGCACACGTCGGCCGGGATCAGCTGGATCGACAAGCCCTATTACTCGTGGGGCCTGCCGAATGGTCACACCCCCGCCGATGCAGCACAGGTCGCACGGCTGGCGGCGATGGCCGCCTACGTCGATCCGGTGAATCACGCGCCAGACGTCACCTGCCCGATCTGGTTCGGCTGGGGCCTCGACGACACGCTCTCGCAGCCGCAGGGGATCGAGGCGATGTATCACCTCTGCCGGTCGAAGTGGAAGCGGATCAGCCGCGACGCGGGCGGCCACCAATACAGCGGCGGGATGAAGAAGCTGGCCACGGAGCTGCAGGCTCTCCTCAACGCCGCCGGCGGCGTCGACCAGAGCGGCACGCTCAAGGATCACTGATACGATCACTGATACTTGGAATCGATCCTACCCCGGTCACGAGGCATGCTCATCATGAAAGAAAGCGTCCGGCAGCTCCCATCGCTGTTCCGATCGGCCTTGTTGACGGCCCTCATCGTCGGCGGTTTCATCGCCGGCCCCGCGGCCGCCCGCGCGGACGACGCTTTCACCTACACGACGCCGCAGGGCGTGTCGTTCACGGTGACGGCCAAGGGGCTTTCATCGATCGCCGTCGGCGACAAAGAGGTGGCCAAGGGCTCATGGCATGCGGCCAACATGACCCAGCTCCGCGAGCCCTCCGCGGCGCCCGCTGATTTCGTGTTCAAGGACGAAACGATGGAGGTGATCGAGCCCGGGTCGCGGGTGCGGGTCCGCCACGCGGGCCCGACAACCACCGCGACTTTCGACTATGCCTACGAGGGGGAGGATGTCCGCATCAAGGCCCGCGTGGAAAACTTAACCGACAAGGCGGTCAAGGCCACCGGCTTTACGGGCCTCAGCTTCCTCTTCGACTCCGCCCCCAAGGGCTGGATGGTGAGCCAGGATCCGGGCTGGTTGAAGGCGCACGTCGAGGGCTGCCGCGGCTTCCATCCCAGCTTCGAAAACCGCATCGGCGGCAGCTACGCCACGGACGGGACGGTTGGCATCGGCCTGACACCGCTGAACACCGGCCTGGCACACACCGGGTTTTTCTGGTGGGGCGACCAGGCCGGGCCCAACGCCCGCCGCATGTTCTATATCCGCCCGCAGGAAATTCCCGCCGGCGGCGCGCTCTCCTTCGAGATGCTCATGCGAATCAGTCCGAATCGGGATTGGAAGCACCTGCTCGAGCCCTACAAGCAGCACTTTACCAAGTCCTTCGGCCACGCGACGCTCGGGCCGGTGCACTACAAGGCCGACTTCCGCCCGATGGCCATGATGTCGATCGCCGACGCGCCGAGCATCACGAAAGACAATCCGTATGGGTTTCACGGCGAGGGGCGGCGGGTGGATCTGCCCGACGGCATGAAGAAGTTTTGCGACATGGTCGTGCCCGGCCTCGTCGAAGGCAACGGCCAGGGGATGATCATCTGGGCGCTCGGAGGCTGGGACACCCGCGGCGCGATGTACCGTCCCGATTTCGACGTGCTGCCGCCGGAGGTCGAGCGCAACATCCCGCAGATGCGGCAGGCCTTTAAGGAGGGCAACGTCCGCATGGGCGTGTGCACACGCCCCGGTGAGATCGCCTTCCGGGGCACGTGGAAAGACGACTGGACGGTCCGCATCAATCCCGACGATCCCCAGCACATCTCGATCATGTCGGGGCGATTCAAGAAGATGATCGACCAGGGCTTCACGCTCTTTTACCTCGACACGTTCGGCGAGTCGCTGGCCGACGTCAAGGCGATGCAGTTCTACCGGCAAAAGATGGGGCCGGAGATCCAGACGTTCGTGGAGCACCCGTGCGACATCACGCTGGCCTATAGCGGGGCCTACATGGAGCTCAACTACGACGAGAAGGCCAAGGCCTACAGCATCATGTGGGGGCTCGATCGGTTCTGGGAGATCAGCCAATACCTGATGCCCGGCGTGCAGGCCGCCGCGCAGAGCCGCGTGGACGAAAACAAGCTGCCCGAAGGCTTCGAGCGGCCGTCCCACTACCTGATGCGAAAACACATCGCCCCATTCATTCCCGACTACCTGATCAAGGGACAGGCGAAGGAGCTCAAGGCGGTCACCGACGAGTTCCTCGATGCCAGCGGGCAGTGGAAGCAATGATCACGGGAAAATGGGGACGGGAGCGAATTTCGCCACGCTGGATTCTCGGGAAAGCGGATTCAATTCGCTCCCGTCCCGATTTCCCCCCCGATCTTCCCCGGCGGGAACTGCTGGCAGCCCGGAGTGTCGGTCAGCGCACCAACTCGAGCGTGAGTCCAAGAGCCCTCGCTACGCGCTCCACGTTCGAAAGTCGCACGTCCTTTCCCTGCTCGATATCGCGGATCGTCGCCTGGTTGGGAATGCCAGCCAGTTTCGCGAGGGCGTACCAGGTGAGCCGCTGGGCCGTTCTGGCCTCGCGAACCTGAGCCGCTATCCCATGCTTCGGCGGAGCGGCAGGACGGATTTTCGGCGGCAACCGCTTCGCCATCATGGCCCGAAGCTTCGCGTGACGTGCCCGTTCACTGGGTGTGAGTCGCCTGTTCACATGATGGAGTCGTTGCGGCATGTCCGGGTTCCACAAAAGCCCGTCAAGGCTCAGATATCTCGTATGCCGTTACAGGAATGACGACGTCGCCAAGCTCCTCGAAGACCACGACTACGAATCGGCCGTCGGGGACATGCCCAAACACGCAGCCTCTGCCACTGCTGCGGCTGAGCTCCCAGAACCCCGGATGCTCCAGCACATGATCGACATCATCCGTCGTGAGCCCGTGCTCCTCGACGTGCTCCACATTTCCGCCTGGCGTGGGATCCCAGACCACCTGCGTCCATCGCATGACGACAACCGCTTTGAAAGTGTAGGCCACGCTGACAGAGCTTTCCAGCACTGCGTTGAAGCATATACACCTGTACACTCCTTGCAAGGCCACGCAGGAAGGAAAATTAGGACGGACGCAGTCCTGTTCGGCATGGGATGTGCCTATCTCATTCAATGATTTCAGGATTGCTGCGGTTTTGTTGGGTACGCAATACGGATTCCCTCGCTCGCGCGTCGGGCTTGGATGGGAACCTCTCTTCATCCAAGCCCGCAGCGCAAGCAAAGGGAATACGGGCCGCCGGCATATCCCGTGCCGAACAAGACTGGGACGGACGCGAATTTCGCCACGCGGGACTCTCGGGAAAGTGAATTCAATTCGCTCCCGTCCCGATTTTCCCTTTCCTTACCGCGGGAGGATGCCGTCCAGCAGATGCTTCGTGGCCTCTGGAGCGGCGGCGCGGATGGCGGCCACCTGCTCGGGATTCAGCTGCTTGGCCCAGGCGGCAATCAGTTGCCGTTGGCGTTCCGGCACGACGTTCCACGCCACCTTTCCACCGCTTGCCCCGCCGACGTAGCCGTGCTGGTCCCACCACTGCGCGACGGCGGCCAGGGCCTCCGTCATCCGCGCCGCCGCATCCGCTCCATCGGCGGGCGGCTGACTCGTCGCCACGAGGATGCGTCGCTGGCTCTCCACCTGCGCGGCGAGGATTTCAAGGTAACGCTGCGGCCCGCCGGGCAGGCTGGCAGCCAGCGGACTGGCGAGCTTCGCCCGGCGTAGCGAATCCGGCAGGTCGGCCGGCAGACGGTCGAGCGGCAGCGTCATGCACTGCCATGCCGGCACGAGCAGCTCCGCCGGCCCGCCGAGCGCCTCGGCCAAATCGCGAAGGATCTGCTCATCTGAGGCGGACCGGTAGGCCGGATTCCGCGCGGCCTGGGCGAAGAACCAGATGTTTGGCAGCACCATCAGCGGCTGCTGGGCGTTGCCAAAGACGCCGCGGACCGTGCCGGCCAATCGGCCCTCTTCGGCGAGGTTGGCGCGGATCAGGTCGAACTGGAGCTTGGCCTGCGGGATCGACGGCTCGAACTCGATCGCCTCGTAGCAAAAAATGGTGGAGCGATCGAGGAGCCCCGCATCGGCGGTCGCCTGCACGGGGAGGCGGCCGTTGGCCCAGCCCTCGCGGTGCGATCGGCCCGGCAGCAGTTCCCAGTTGCCTGACAAGCCTTCCTTGATCGCGGCGAGTTCCGCGTCGAGGAACGGGCGGATCGGCTCCGCCCAGACGCCCTTCGTGCCCCAGCCGCACCACAGCCAGGGGATCACCTTCTGGCGGTCGGGGTGCGTGCCGTGGGCCGCGATCGTCGCCTGGTCGGCGCGAAACACCTTCACCCAGTCCTGCGGATCGGCCTGGGCATAGCCGCCCGGATCGCCGTCGATGGTCACGTAGGCATCGGCGTTGTTGAGAATCGCCATCATCGTGGCCCGGTGCGCAAGCCACGGCTCGGCCTGGGCCGCATTGTCGAGTCGGATCGTCTTCGCTCCGGCCGGGAAGACGCGGTCCCGCCACGGCTTCGCGGCGACCGACGGGTCGGTCGTCAGGTTCGCCGCCTGCACGAACCAGGCCTCGAGGCCGGCCGTTCTCGCCGCTTCAATCGTGTCGCGAAAGGCAACAAGCGACGCCCTGTCAGCATCGGAGAGCGGCATGGGGATCGCCTCGACGACCGGCCACATCATCACCCGGTCGTATCCAAAACCCTTCAGCAGCCGAAACATCCCGGCATAGTCGTCTGGCGTCCAGCTGCGAACCGCGAAGGGATGCCGGTAGACCCAGCCGGCATGCAGATAGAACCCGACGCTCCTGAACCCTTCCGTGGCTTCTGCTTCTGCCTTGTGTGCCGGCTTGGTGATCGTGCCGGCTCCACCCGCGTCGCCGGGGATCGTGTCTCCACCCAGCACCCGAAGCCTCTGCTTCATCTTCTGTACATACGCGGCGGGCGAGCCGGGCAGTTCGGGCAGGCCGCATTTCTCACGGAGGGCCACCCGGGCCAGTTGGTCGTAGGCCTTGGCGACCGAGTCGAGCGGGCCGACGTCGAAGTTGGGCTCTCGGTGGCGCTCCGGCAGTCCGGCCTGCCAGGTGCTCTGGTTTTCGAGAAACCTGATGACCTGCGCGAGGTCGGCCACGGAACGGGGCTCGGCCAAGAATCCGGCAAATTCGTCGATCAGCTGCTCGGGAGTCGCCCTAGGATCGTTGGCACAGCGGCCAAACGCGTAGAGATTGAGGCTCTCCGCGAAGATGTTTTCCGCCATGGCGTTGGCGACCACGCCATTGAGCCCGAGCTGACGGGCCCGATCAATCGTCTTGCTGATGAATCGGGTCTCCGCCTGGGTCTGACCGGCCGTCCCGGGCCGATAGCCGTCATCACACTCGTCCACGAGAAAATAGGGCCAGCCCCACCGCCGAGTCACGCCCCGCTGCTCGAGCGTCGCCACCTGATCGGCCGACGGGCAGAGCGCCGGCTGCTTGCCTGCCTTGTCGTAACAGGTCAGGGCGAGCGATCGGTAGTAGTTGTGCATGGGGAATTCGATACCGACATCCGGGCCGAACATGCCGGGCTGGGCGATGAGCGCGTCGGTCATCGCGGCTTCCTTCTCCCAGAACTCCACCGTGAATGGCGACGGATTGTGATCCCACGTCGAGATGCCCCAGGCGTTGACGTTGATGTGGGCCTTGGGAGCCTCCTCGCGGATCACCCCGACGATCTGTTTCACCATCGCGTGGAGCTGGGCGGGAGTCGCCGCGTCGTGGCCACCCGGGTCGCCCGGGCAGATGGTGAACCCGTCGGCGGTCTTCAGCTTCCGTACCATGCCTGCGATGCGGCCCAGCCGCTCCTGCATCGCCAGATGATTCCCCGGATCGAACGCAGTGGTGCGATAGCCCTCGGGCTCGCCCTCCTGCCGCTGAATCATGTTGGTGGTCAGCAGGACGTACGCCTTGAATCCGGCGTCCTGCATCCGCCGGACATCCTCGGCCATGTCGGCGTAGTAGCGATCGAGGCTGCTCGGCCGCAGCGTCCACCCCAGGTCCCACCGTTGGTAGGTGTTGTAGCCGCATGCCCTGAAGAACGGGATCGCGTCGGGCGGCATGCCCGAATAGCAGTTGTAGATGCCCACCGACGCGATTGGATTGGGATCCGCCGCGGCAGGCGAGGGCCCCGCCATGAGCAGCCACACCAACACCAGACAAATCGGTCGCAACACCGTGAGACAGTGCAGGGATGTGCGCAACGGTGTGGAAAGCATGATCTCAGACACTCCTAGGGTGAGGCTGCTCGCAGCGCCGTCGCGAGAAAAGCGAACGTGACCGCATCCGTGCATCGCTCCCGCGTGCGAGTGTAACCTTCCGCTGCGGCGAATCGCGCCGTGCTGCTGCGGCTTTTCACGCACCACCACCGGACGCATGCACACCACTGCGAAGGCGTCTGCTACGAGTTCGGCAGTGCGGCCCGGATCTCCGCGAGCGTCAGGCGGCGGGCCTTGAGCGATTGGATGCGGCGGCAGCGGTCGACCGCGTCGTCGTCATACATCTGGTAGCCAGCCTCCGTCGTCTGTGCCGCAACGAGCAGCCCCAGCGTCGTCCAATGACGGATCGTCGGGACGGTTTCACCGACCGCCTTCGCGAGTTGACCGATTTTCATGAGCGTGAGGCCTCGCGTGGCCGACCGGCCTCGGCCGCTGATCGGCTTTCCGACCGGCTTGCCCTGGGCCGCCTGGAGATAGATGTCGAGGGACCGATCAACCGCCTTGGCGATGAGTCGGTCGTAGGCTGATCGCGGCCCACCGAGTTGGGCGGTCTCCAAGGCCCCGAGATACGCCAGCCGATCGCGGGGAGGGATGATCGCCGGGGGATAGCCCCGTATGAGCAGCAAAAGATTCATGAGCAGCCTGGCCGTGCGGCCGTTGCCGTCGACGAACGGATGAATCGTCACGAGGCGATAGTGTGCCTCACCTGCGAAGGCCACGGGGTGGAGACCCGACCGGCCGCGGAGCCACCCGCAGAAGTCTTCCATCAACTCGGGCACCTTCCGCGGGTTGGGCAACACGACCGTCGACCCCGCGATCCGCACCGGCACGTTGCGATACCTGCCGGCATTGGCATCGTCGATGCCGACGAGCACGAGCTCGTGCAGCCTCAAGATCTCCTGCTCCGAGACGCTCCGTGACCTTCGGCCGACCAAAGACGTCACGTAATCGACCGCGTGGGCGTGGTTGGTCGCCTCTAGGTGCTCCTTCAGGCTCTTGCCGCCAACGGTCAGACCCTTCTCGATCACGACCGCCGTCTCGCGGCGCGACAGTGTGTTGCCCTCGATCGCATTGCTCGTGTAGGTGAGCTCGACCCGAAACCACGCTTCCAGGTTTTTCACCAGCGAAGGTGGCAGCGGCCGGAGCGTGTCGAGCGACTGTTTTTTGGCCGTGAGCGACTGGAGGTCCATAACAGAACCATAACGTGACACTTTATTGTTTTCAACCATAGCGGCGGGCCTTGGTGTGTGGCTGACCTATCGAGGTGCGTGTGCGCCCGCCCTGGACCCGGCCGGTCCCCGTTATAAAACCACTGGGCGCGTCGTGCATCGGTAAACAGCGGGGACTTTCAAAGCAACGATCGCTCGCGCAAGGAACGCCAGCATGCCGGAGCCACGTAGGTTCAACGTCAACGTCATCGCCCTGATCGCGGCGACCGGCGGATTTCTCTTCGGCTACGACCTCTCGATCGCCAGCGGGGCCCTGATCTTCCTCAAGGAGCAGTTCGACCTCGACGCCGCGGGCGAGGGGCTGGCGATGAGCAGCGCGATCCTCGGCTCGATCGCCGGGCCGGTCGT
>JBILKZ010000114.1:0-13056 GCA_044376405.1 Pirellulales bacterium | reverse complement strand
CTCCCGGGGGGTTTTGGTGCGCCCCCCGCGGCCCGCCGACGATGATCCATCCGCGCGGGCCACGTGGGTTCGCACCACAGGGAACTCCACTCCATGAAAGCCCTGACACAGCGACGACGATCACTCGCAGCAGGGTCGCTGCTCCGAGTTGGCCGGTGTGCGGCCGTGGCTCTCGCCCTCGCCACCTTTTCCACGGATCACTCACGCGCTGCGGTTGCCGACGGCGTGCCCGACCGCGCAACATGCGATCTTGCCCGCAAGGCCGACATCATGCACGGGACCCAGTGGCAGCGGGCAATCACAGAGCTCGGCAATTGGCTCACGACGCAGACCGTCTACACGCCAGCTGAAGTACGCCGCATCAAGGTGCGGTTCAACGAGCAGGTGGCGGCGATGTCGTCGTACGAGATCGAATACCTGCTCGACTCGGTCGAACAAAAGATGCGGCTGCTCGACACGCCCGAGGCACGCGACGCGAAGGCCTGGCTCGGCGAGTATCTGTCGGCGATGTCCGACGCCCGGCGGGCCAAAGAGCTGCGCAACGTGCCAAATCTGCTCGACATGAACGCGGCCCAGCTCTGGGAGGAGATCCAACGGATCGACCGCAAGCGGGCCGCGCTCCAACAGCGGCAGCAGGGGGTGGCGGCACGGCAGAACACGCTCGTCGATCGGGCCACGGCGAACCGCCAGGCATCGGCCGACGCGGCCCGGGCGACGGCGGAGCGGCGGCGGGCCGCCCCGGCGCAGGCACCCGCTCGTCAGGGAGGCGGGGCGCTGCCGTTCTCCGACGTGCCGCAGCGTCGGATGTCGATCGGCGTGGGGCCGATGGGTGCCTTCATTCAGATGTGACGGGCTGCGGACGTCGAGGCAGACCAGCGTCGTGTCGTCGCGGAGGGAGAGCCGGCCCGAAGCGAGCGCAGGCTGGGCCCGCGCGGTGCCAGCGAGCGGCCGGGAGCTGCCCTCTTTCAACAGCAACCAACAGCAACACTTCCAGAGAGAGAATTTGGTGGAGGAGCAAACCAAGGGAGGCAGCCCATGCAACGCGGACGGAGTGGAGATGGAAATGACATGTGGCATGCAGCTATAATCGCCACACTTCAATTTCCTCCAGGACTCATCGATGAGCACTCATAACGCCGACAAAAAACCCAAAACCGCTAAGCCCACCAACCAAAAGACCCCCAGGCCAACCGTAAAAAAGAAGAATGCCGGCAAGAATGAAAAAAAGGGAGAACCGATGAACTCGAAGGCGGACCTGATTCGGAAGGTCGCTGGGATCATCAAGGCGAAGGGCGAAAAGCCCCGGCCGACCGAGATCGTAAAGATCCTCGCGGAAGAGGGCGTCGCGGTTGCTGCGGCACAGGTTTCGATGACCCTCAAGGCAGCCGGCTATCGCCCACTCCGGAAGCGGCAGAAGGGCAAGAAGACCGCCGAAGCGACTACCGTGAGGAAGGCTGTCGGTGCCGGCCGGACGAATCAGATCTCAATGGATGACCTGCTGGCGGCAAAGAGTGTCTCCGGTGCTTTCGGCGGCACGGACAAAGCCATCGCGGTGCTGCAGGCACTCAAGCAGTTCGAGAGCTGAGCAGGACGGGCCACTGACATCCCAAAAAGCCCGCAGCGAGAATGGTCCCGAGTGGTCTTCAGCCGCAACGGTGATTCCGATGCGTCAGTCGCGGCTCCTGAGCTTCGACAGCAGCCTGAGGATCTCCATGTAGAGCCAGACAAGGGTCACCATCAGGGCGAAGGCACCATACCACTCCAGGTATTTCGGGGCCCCACGCTCGGCTGCCTGCTCGATGAAGTCGAAGTCGAGCACGAGGTTCAGGGCCGCGATCACAACCACGACCAGACTGAAGCCGATCCCGACAGGCCCAGCTGAATGAATGAAGGGGATCGGAAAGCCAAAAAAGCTTCCGATCATCGAGATCAAATAGACGAGGCAGATCCCGCCGGTCGCCGCCACGATGCCCAGCTTGAAGTTCTCGGTCGCCTTGATGAGCCCCGACTGGTAGGCGAGCAGTAATCCCGCCAGCGTGCCAAATGTGCCCCCGACTGACTGAATCACGATCCCGGGATACTGGGCCTCGAAGCTAGCCGATACGCCACCAAGAAACAGCCCTTCAGCGAGTGCATAGACAGGGGCCAGAGCAGGGGCCCACGTATGTTTGAAGCAGATCACGAGGGCTGTGATCAGCCCGACGATCGCCCCGCCAAAGGCCCACGGCATCGCAGCGGCTGGATTGGCCTCGAGCCCCGTGAACGTCTTCGACCAGGTGAAACAGGCGGAACCCATAGCCAAGAGCAGCAAGAACATCGTCTTCTGGGCGGTTCCATTGATGGTCATGGTACCGGCAGGGGATTGCTCGGCGGTGAGATCACGCCTATACACCCCGAAGTTCTCGAACGTCTTGTCATTCAGTGCTGGGTTACCGGTTCGCATTGAATTGGCTCCGAGGCTGGGGCTGGCGTCCGCGTGTCTTCTCAAGCATAGCCAATATGGGGAAGGCAGTGGTTAGCGGTTTTCTCCGGGATCGCCATCGTTATCCGCGGGCGTGATTTTCACCCAATCAACCTCCAGTTTGAACGGTCCCGGTCTCTTGTCGCTGAGCATGAAGCCGAGGCTATTGATCTGGTCCGGCTCGACTGGCCCCATCCCTTGGACGCGATTGCCGAACGAAGTGGGGATAAATTCATTCAGCGGCACCGACACCTCTGTCCACTCGTCTTTCATGGTTGGCAGAGGAGCCCTATACGAGAAAGCCATCCGGCGGCTCTTGGTGTAGATGTTGAGCACGTATTCCCGACCGTCGCCTTTCACCCGGACCACGAGGGTGTCCCCGGCGTTGATCTCGAGGTCTGAGGGCTTGGTCCGGACCGAAGCAAACCCGCCGTTGTTTTCCAGCGACAGCCGACCGGAGAACTCCAGGGTCTTGTCGGCCGTAATCCTGAACCGTCCATCTGATACGCCGCCCATCACGCCATCGTTCACGGCCTGCCATTTCTGGGCTGCGTCGGGGCCGGCGAAGTCCAACAGTGGCTGGAGAGGTTTTTCCGCCACCGCCTGCATGAGAAATACCGCCAACAAGAAAGGGATTCTGGTCGCGAGCATGGCTTGTCCTCGGGGAAGAATCTCGGTCACTTCACGGGCCGGCTATGATTCTCGCTGTCGGGCCCCGAACTGACGAGTGGTAAAGACGAGTGTCCCAGTGTGAGGCTAATGCACGCTCACCTTCCGGGCGGAATAGTGCGCACCCGATGGAAGACACGTTACGGCTTATCCTGTTCACGCTTGCCTGGACGGCCATCTGGGTCGCCCCGCTGCCTCGGCTTGGCAGGTGGGCGGAGCTCGTCGCCGGGCTTTTCCCATTCACGGCGTTTGGGCTACGGGTCTTCGCCGGGTTTTTCGTGGGCGTACCAGACGAGGATCCGGTGCGTTCGGCGGTGAGCCCCATGCTCGACTGGATCAACGGCAGGGCAGGGTTCCCACCGTATGCCTGGGTGTTGGATGCCACGATTGCCCTGGGGCTGGTATGGCTTGCCTCCGCGTTCGATATCCCTCGCCGATCCCGAATCGCCACGGTCGCGATCTTGCCAGCGGTCGCTGTGCTGGCGTTGGTGAGCCTCGTGGTATCTGGGCTGCCGATCGAACGGTTCTTGGCGACGAGCATCCCGGGGCCGTTCCTTGGCCTGGTGGCGGGCAGTGCCATCGGAGCGGTCATTCGCTGGACGCCGTCGCCTATTCCTGAAGATCTCCGCGGGCGGGCGGCGGTCTTGGCGATCCTTACGGTGCCGGCGTTGGTGGTGGTCGGCACTGGAGCGTTACGGCTCATCTCAGGCCTACCGCCAGAGCACACGTCGCAATCGGAGTCGATCGTGGCCCTCGTGTCCGGTGCCAGTGCGGGGCTTATCGGCTGGGCCTGGGGCGGCTTCGAGCGTCCAAGGAGCCGTTTCCTCTTCGCAATGGCGATCGGAGTCTCGGCAGGTGCGGTGGTGGCACTCTACGCATGACGTTGGCTGGTCGGCCTCGCTACGGTGCTCTTCTTGCCCGCCTTTTGCCAGTTTGAATTCCGCGTCACGGTCGGCCCGCGATCATGCCAAGGGTCCGCGGAGTTGTCGCAGCCCAACGATACCTCCTGTTATGCTCCCGGGGATTCGCGATTCTCCCGTAGCCAACCATGAGGCCCATTTCCAGGAATCGGCCGTCGAGACTTCATGGGGAATGCCGCCGCCCACGTTCACCGTTCAGACAACGTCCCAGTATGGCGCGCAGGTGAAAGCCACCCGCGTGGACAAGGGCGTGGGTGGAGGCGGGATTCTCGAGTTCGGCACATTTCGCGAGAGCGTCGCGCGGACCGTGAAAGACGCCGGCTGGGAGTTTCTCTACGAGGTGCTGTGACTTCGACGGGCAGGCACGCCCTTGGGTCAGCCGTCGATCCCGGTCATTGCAACGAGACTCATTCGTGCTCTCCCTCCACATGGGCTTCGCCGTCTGGGTCTATATCCACGTGCAGGGTCATCGGGTGGCAGCAGACCGGGCAGTCCTCGACGTAGTCTTGGTGAGCGCCGGCGGAGATATCCACGGGAACTACGATCTCCTCGCCGCACGAGTCGCAGATATATGTGGCCTCGGGGTGGGCGGCGGGCTTTCTACGGCGGCGTATTTTCTTAGGTTTCTTCATGATTGGTAGAGTACTGGCGGATGGGATGGTGTTAGCATTGACTCGTTGCCCAGCCGTTGCCAGCCCCGGCGGGCCCGAACAGCCTCGCTATCGGCGTCCTGTCAGAGCTTACGACAGGGAAGTGGTTTCCTCTGAGGAGTAATCGATGCCTGCTTTGCTTTTTCTCGCTGTAACACTAGTCAGCTTGGCCGCAGCTCCCGTTTTCGCAGCCGAGCCCGAGATCCCCGCCAAGCCTGAGGGGGCTGACTCCACCACTTACGACGTCCAGCGAATCACCGCTAGGCACGGGAAGCTCGATCAGATCCACACATGGCTCCGCGCTCATCAAGATGACGTTCTGGCCAAGCACGGTGCCACGAACATCGCCTACCTGGTCCCGGTCGGCGATAACCCCGACGGCAAGCTCGTTTGCATCCAAAGGTATCCGAGCCTGGCAGACCGGGCGAAATGCCGACAGGCCTGCCAAGCTGACCCCTCTTGGGCACCCCTGAACTTAGTCGCTAAGACCCGCGAATGCTTGGTCGAAAAGGTGGAGAGCTTGGCCTTCCGCCCGCTGTCCTACTCACCACAGTTCACGCCCACAAAGAGCCCGGAGCCACGCGTGTTCGAACTCAGGACCTACACCTGCCCGTCGCCCGAGAGGCTCTTCTCTCTCCATGAACGATTCCGGGACCACACCATCAAGCTCTTCGAAAAGCACGGCATAGAAAACCTCATCTACTGGAGCCCAATGGACATGGACGACTCGGACCGGAAGCTCGTCTATCTTCTAGGACACAAAAGCGTCGAGGCTGCCAAAGAGAGCTTCGCGAACTTCAGGAAAGACCCCGACTGGCTGGCCGCCCGCGAGGCCTCCGAGAAGAAAGCTGGCGGCTCCCTGACCGAGAAAGAGGGCGGGGTGGTCTCAGAGTTCTTCGTCGCGACCGACTATTCGCCACTGCAGTAGGGCCACTCAATGGACGCCCCAGAGCAGCCCGACAAGTCCGACCCGTACGATCTTGGCCGCTTCTTGGCCGCGCCGTTGTAGAGCAGTAGCCGGGTATCAGGTACAACGTTCGGGGGGTGCAAACACCCCACGACGTCCGTGCCGCCCGCCACTACGCTTCGCTAGTCAACCCGGCCGACTCCGCATGTTCGATATACCCACCCCGCCCGTCCAGACGATGGACGACTTCCTCCGTGTCGCGCGGCTGAGCGGTCTAGTCGACTCTGACCGGCTCGACGAGGCAACTTGGCCATGGAGGGGCGTCACGGGCCCGGTCCCCGAGGCCTGCCTCCTGGCGATCATCGAACGTGGCTTGCTCACCGCATGGCAGATGGAGCAGCTCCGCAAGGGACGCCACAAGGGGTTCGTGATCAGCAAGTACAAGCTCCTGCGACTCCTCGGGGCGGGGAGAATGAGCAGCGTCTACCTCGCGGAGCACATGACGCTCCACAACGAGGTGGCGATCAAGGTGCTGCCCGTGACGCTGATGGACCAGCCCTCCTACCTCGCCCGCTTCGAACGCGAGGCACAGTCGTCGGCCCGGCTCAACCATCCCCACATCGCAAGGGGCTACGATCTCGACACGACAGGTTCCATCCGCTTCATCGTGAGGGAATACATCGACGGCATCGATCTCTACGCGCGGGCGAGGCATTACGGGCCACTGCCGATCCGCGAGGCAGCCGACTTTATCCGGCAGGCCGCCCTCGGGCTCCACTACGCCCATGAAGAGGGTTTCGTGCACCGCGACATCAAGCCCTCCAACCTGATGGTCGACAAACGCGGCCACGTCACAATTCTCGACCTCGGCCTAGCCCTGGCCTACGACGACGACGAGGAGGCCTCGCTCACCAAGGAGCACGACGAGAAGGTGCTGGGCACTGCCGACTACCTCTCACCGGAGCAGGCCCGTGATAGCCACAAGGCCGACCGGCGGTCCGACATCTACTCACTGGGATGCACGCTCTACTACCTGCTCGTGGGCAAGGCGCCCTTTGCGAAGGGTTCGCTGGCCGAACGCATCCGGGCCCACATGAACGAACCCGCGCCCAACCTGCTCGACGCGCGGCCCGACGTGCCCGCCGCGATCGTGGAACTCTACTTTCGCATGATGGAGAAACATCCCGACGCGCGGCAGCAGACCGCCCAGGAAGTGGCCGACTCGCTCTCGTTGTGGCTGGCCGCGACGGCACCCTCAGCAGACAGTCAACGTCCAGAACTCCTGCAACGAAAGTCGCTCCACAGAACCTACGACGCCTCGCCCTCCGCTGAATCGCTTCGAAGGCCATCTGATCCCGTCAACACGATCCAGACGCCCTCGGAATCGCCTCGGCAAACGACGCAGCAGTTAACCAGTCCGCTGCCGCCTTCGTTTCCTTCGACTGCAGGCGATGCTCTTGTTTCCACAGATGTCATTGAACGAGTTGTTCATGGCCGCTACCGGCTGATCGCGGAATTGGGCGTAGGCGGCATGGGCGTCACCTACCGCGCATGGGACACGCATGCCGGGGCTCCAGTGGTTGTGAAGATGCCCAAGAAGGAGGTGCGTCACGACCGGGAGGTGATGGCTCGATTCTCTCGCGAGATCGATGCGATGCGGTCGGTGCCGCACGAGTCGATCGTGCCGATCACGGACTCCGGGATCGATGACGGTTGCCCGTACGTCGTGATGCGATTTCTGCCGGGTGGTTCGCTTGCCGACTACCGCAGGCGAGACGAGTCTGACAAGCCAATCAAGAACCCGCCCGGCATGCTCCACTTCTGGCTCCCTGGCGTCGCAGCGGCTCTCGACCATATTCACACCAAGGGAATGCTCCACCGCGACGTGAAGCCCGGGAACGTCTTCCTGGACGGGTTTCTGAAGCCGTATCTAGGCGACTTCGGGATTGCGAAGGTGGTGGATGAGTCTGGTGGTCTTGCCAAAGAGCAAACACTTACGGCGACGACAGCGGCCTTGGGCACGCCCGAATACATGGCCCCAGAGTTGTTTCGCCCCGCATCACTCCCAGACGGCCGTATTGATCAGTACGCCTTAGCCGTGACGGTATACGAGATGGTTTCGGGTGAAAAGCCATTCAAAGGGAATGTTGAAAACATCGTCGTTGAACACGCGACGATTCCCGTGCCACCAATACATCGAAAGTGTCCCGGTCTGTCGCGAAACCTCAGCACAGTTCTTGAAAGAGGGCTCGCCAAAAACGCGAAGGACCGGTTCGCAACATGCAGCGAGTTTGCGGCAGCGGTCTTGGCGGAACTGGCGGCCCTGCCGCCGGAGCCCGATACCGTGCGGCTGCTGTGCCCTGAATGCAAGAACATTCTCAAATTACGGCAAGCCGCGGCGGGAAAGTCCGGAACGTGTCCTCGGTGCCAAGCGGCGATCGATGTCGCGGATGACCTCGGGAGCCTATGGCTGGAGAGCGAGAACCGCAGTGGCTATCCCGACGGCAATAACGGACAGCCTATGGTCAGTCGGGGAGCGAGCCCCGCGACTGTATCGCCGAATCGTGGGTCGCCGTACGATTACCGAGGATTGGTCGGACATGCGACTGACCGTGACGATCAGAATGACGGCATCGATAAAGTCTACTTGGACTTGGACGCAGTTGTGGATTCTGGTTTTGTCGACACGTCTTCAAGCACGGCACCACCTTCGCAGGCCAGCGACGCTGACGGTGACTCGCCCGTGAGCGTGCCGCAAGCTGAGGCCGTCTCCGCGAATCATCCGCCGGTTGCGGCTAGCGGGGGTGTGGGCGAGCCGATCACGGGAAGGAGAATCACATATTGGCGTCTCATTCTCGGATACTTATTGGGTGAGCGCTCACCGCCGCCATGGGGTCCACGCAGCGAATGACCGCGGTCGGAGCCGAACCCACCCCTCGTGGTGATCCTCCGTCGCCTGGTACGGTCGACTGGTCACCAGCACCAACGACCTACACGCGAGGCACTCGATCGACTTCACCCACCAGTTGCACACTCTCGTCTTTGGCCTCTACGGCATCGCAGACCCAGCCATCCCAAACGCCACAGTGGAGCAAATACGTGAGGCTCTCTGGCACCCCGCCAAACCCCCGGCCTGAAATGTCTCTTACGCCACGCCACTGTCCGACCATTTCACTTCCGCCCTACAGCTACGTCCCGGGCCACGAACATCCGCATCCCGTCACTGACCCTCGCGGACATCTCTACGGGCGCACACACCCAGCCCCCATCCCACCTGAAACGCTCGCCCAACTACCCAGTGAGCCAGCCTCCAGACGCCGTGCCCTTGCCGCACTCTTCGCCACGAATCCCCAGTGGCTCCACGCCCTAGACCTCTTCAACGAGGGCTTCTACTGGGAGTCGCATGAAGCCTGGGAAGCGTTCTGGCACGCGCTGGGCCGCACGAGTCCCGAAGCCCAGTTCGTGCAGGGGTTGATTCACCTTGCTGCTGCCTGCGTGAAGATCCGGGAAGGCAGGCCTGAAGGAGTTCGCAGGCATACACAACGAGCTCGGACACTCCTGGGCGACATGGGAGCAGCATCTCTTGGCGACGCAGGGGCTCACGCTGCAGCTCTTGGTCTCGCCCAGGAAAGTGTCTTCAGCGTTATCCGGGAGCTCGAGCACTACCGGCCCGAATGCTGGCACACCTCGAAGACGCCAGTTGTGCGTGTCTTGAGTGCCGATTTGCGGTTGGCGGGGTGAGTTGACCATGCCGTGCCCGCCACGAAGTCATCGAGGCCCGAAAGCCTGCTGAATGGATGACGAAGGTCGCTTTTCGATAGAAGAAATTGGGGCATGAGGCGTTGCCTACACGACATCCCTTTTAGACACCCATCATGCGCGGTAGGATTCCCTCCCCCGTGAGGCCCTTATGCGTTGCTCGCAAAGCGTGTCGGTTTTGTCTGTTGTCACCGTTGTGGCCATGTTTTTGACTCCCCCGTACCGCGCCGCGTTTGCTGTGGACTCAGCGACGCGAGCCATACGTGTGGTCATGGAGGAAAACCTAGCTGCCTGCAATGCAGAGGACATGCCGCGACTGCTTAACACCATGAGCAAGGAGATGCCCAATCGGGAGCTATTCATCGCCGAGACCAACAAAGAGTGGGCAGCCAGCGACAGCTACGCCCGTCTAGACGAGATCGAGGTCCTGAAGCACTCGAACGCTCCGCGAGCAATCACTCTACTGCCATACGCCACCGCGCGGGTGGTCCAGACAACGGTCCCAGTTGGCGAGCGACAGCCGGGAGAAGAGCCATCGGAGTTCGCCAAGAAGATGCTGCTCTCTCAGGACGCGCCGACGGTCGAATACGAGACGCTCTGGAAAAAAGAAGGCGGAAAGTGGCGGCTCGTAGCGAACCTGACGGAGCCGCGGCCTGTGATGCCGGAACGGCGTGAGTGAGGGGCTGTGGCAACACTATCCCAACCGCACGAGAGATTCGCCGCCCGCGCTGTGACATAAGTGTGCGATGAAGTTTCTGTTTAGCCCCACCATATGAAAAACGAGAGAGTGCGGATGTCTAATGAAATCATAGCGAATACGTCGCGTTCGACGCGGTTTTCACTGGCGAAAGTGCTCGACGCCAATCAACGGGTGTTTCCGGAGATTTCCTACGCGGCCTTCGCATACTCAGGCGACGAGGATGCCCTTAGTGCGCTTAAGGCGGTGCCCGGGGCCGCCACGCTCCTCACTTGGATGAACGCCAACTACACGGAGCAGATTGCGCATGTCGAGAACAACGAGAATCTCGTACGTGTAGGGAAGACAAACTTTTCTTCACTGTACTCCCTCCTGTTGAGGTGCTGCGAGATTCTCAGCTGCCCCGTACCAGACCTTTACATTAGCAGCTCCCCCATGCTCGACGCGTACACGAGCGGCCATCGTAAAACCAACGTGGTCTTATCCCGCGGCATCATCGACCTGCTTTCCGCTGATGAGCTGAGCTTCGTCATCGGCCACGAACTCGGCCACATCAAGGCGGGCCATGGCACGTATCGGGCTCTTGGGATGCTGCTTACGTCACAGTGGGATCTTGTTACAGGCCTCATACCGATTCCCGGTCTCGGTCTCCTTCGGACGCCGCTGCTGTTGGCCTATTGGGAGTGGTTCCGGCGGTCGGAGTTCACTTGCGATCGAGCGGGGCTTCTGTGTGTGCAGGATCTCCAGCCATCCCAGATGGCTCTTGCGAAGACGGCGGGGTCCGTTGGCGGGCTTGAAGGCGAGTTCGACATGGATGCGATCATTCAGCAAGTAGAGTCAAAACGGGAGGTCAACAAATTCGTTCAGGTGATCGCGATCCTGAACAACCTTCACAACACGCATCCGCTCACCCCGGCGAGACTAAAACAACTGCGTGAGTTTGCATCGAGCAGCGACCTCGAACGTATCTTGAAGGGGGATTACAAGCGGGACACGCTAGGGCTTCATGAAGGCGGGGAGCGGGTTACGTGCCGATGCGGAACAATCGTAAACACAAAGCTTGCGTTTTGCCCGGAATGTGGCCGTGAAGTGCGGGCAGGGGCGATCGAAAACACTTGTGAAAAGTGCGACACGCTACTTCCTGCGGGCACGAAGTTCTGCCCAAAGTGTGGGTCGCAGCAGTCAGAGGCAGCTGCCCCCAACGCGTCCGCGTTTGCGAAGCTTCGTAACTCAGCAACCAGTTTCTTCAAGCAGTAGGCAGGCAAGATGATAGGTCGTGTCTTAATCCTTGTCGCGATTGTCGGTCTCGCTGTTAGTTGCATGTCTTTATACAAGCATGGCGGCTGGCGGTGGGTTGGTTCTTTTGTGTTGACCGTTGCCGTCGGGATGGGAGTCGCGTTTTACGCAATCCTGCCAAGCAGTCAGGGCTTCGCCGTTGCAAAAGTTGTTGGCCTTATGGGAGGGCCTCTTCTGTCGGGGGCAGTGTCTTTGATTCCGGCGAGTTGCTGGTTTGTAGTGTCCCTCGTGCATCCACGAGGGACTCTTGGGGGACACGTGTATGCCGTAGTTTACGCGGTATTGGTCGGACTCTGTTTCGTACCCGCGGGGCTAGTTGCTGCAGCCTGCTATTTCCCAGCGAATGCTAGAAAAGTCCTGGGACGCCTCGCAGACGCACTGCCCGGTCGCTCAGACGCCTCCTAGGTGGTGTCTGCTGTCTAAAAAAAAGTGGCACACGCGTTTCCAATCCCATGCCGCCTTTTCCGGGGCCAGACCCCAAACACCCCAGAGGGCTGTCCTGTTGGATGTCACAACCCTAACTTCGTATCCGGCGTTATTCATGGGGGCAGTTTAGGGCTCGGGGCATGTTGAGGGTGTAATCTATGGTCCGCTTTGCCTTCCGCGCACCAAGTCTGAAGAGACGTATCTCGGCCAGAACGAGCGTGAAGCGGTACGTCCGGAACAGTCTCGGCCTAAAAGCACCGCGAGGCTGGGGCTGGCTTACGAACCCCAAGAAAGCTGCCTACAACCGCGTCTACAACAGGACGACGCGGGGCTGCTTGGTGGTGCTTGTGGCCGAAATAGTGGCTGTCGGTTTCGTGGTTGCCGCTCTAGCAGCAGACTCGACCAAGCAACGCCGTGCATCTCCAAAGCGGCCAGCTATGGCGGAAAGACAGCGAGCAGCTGCCCCGACTGGTTGGGACAAGATGGTCTCGGAGGCATTTCTCGACGATGCGTTCAGCGTTCTGGGGACGCGTGCCTCGAACGAGGTTTCAGGGCAGGTGCCAGTCCCCCCTGTACCTCACCAACCCAAGGACTTCGATCGAGCTACGCTGATGAAGTCGCTCGAAAAAGCTGAGCAGGCTATCGCCCGAGCTATCGCCAGCGAAAAGACGTTCAGGCAACACGCGGCACTGTTAGACGAGCAGATCGAGAAGATCATCAGAATCGCTTCAGAACTGAACGAAGCCGACCCCGACTACCACGACGACGAGGACTATCAACGCTTCGTCCAGTCGATGCGAGACTCGGCTGCATCCATGCGGTTGGCTGGAAAGAACCCGAGCTACGAAGCGGCCGGGGTGGCGTTTGGCAAGATTAAGCAATCGTGTGACTCGTGCCACAGAAGGTTTCGGTAGGGGGGCAGTCAGTTGCTGGAAACATGCCTGCGCGGCGAACCAACTTCCAGCTGAACGGCCCAGGGTTCCAGTCGCTGGGCATAAATTGGCGGTTGTGTTGCCATTGCTCAGCCCACCTTTTTTGTTCCCTCGACATGCCGGGGCTCATAGGGACAGTGCCGGCAGCCCGAGCCGCAGCAAGAGCCCCGCTTCAAGTGATAGGCAGCCGTGTAGACCAGCAGGGCGTTCTCGAAATAATAGTCGCGCTGGGGCGGGGCTGGCTGGCGTTTCTCGTCGGACATGGTCACACCCGTCCCATGCCTTGCACCCGCCGCCAAGCCGAAAGCTGGCCCAGGTGCATGTTCTCGTGAGCAGCCA
>JBILKZ010000199.1:0-5048 GCA_044376405.1 Pirellulales bacterium | reverse complement strand
GTAGACGGCTTTGCTGTCCATGTCCTTGTGTTTCGCGGGAGCGGCGACGGCACGAGCATGGTTCGCCCAGGATGGAAGTGATGTCCCACCCCCAATCCATCCCGCAGCACGTCGCAATCATCGGCGCCGGTCCGGCCGGACTGACGGCGGCCTACCTGCTCACACAGGCGGGCGTGGCGGTCACGGTCCTCGAACGGGATCCCCGGTATGTCGGCGGCATCTCCCGCACGGTTGAATACCAGGGTTTTCGCTTTGACATCGGCGGACACCGGTTTTTCTCGAAATCCCAGGAGGTCGAGGATCTCTGGACAGAACTGCTCGGCGACGACCTGCTCCATCGGCCCCGGTCTTCGCGGATCTACTACGGCGGCAAGTTCTATGCCTACCCGCTCAAGGCGGCCGAGGCCCTTAGGAACCTGGGCATCATCGAGTCGGCCCGGTGCGTGGCGTCGTATGCGAAGGCGAGGCTCTTCCCAGTCAACAATCCACGGACCTTCGAGGACTGGGTCTCCAATAAGTTTGGCAAGCGGCTCTTCGGCATCTTCTTCAAGACCTACACCGAGAAGGTGTGGGGCATGAGCTGCAGCGAGATTTCGGCCGACTGGGCCGCCCAACGGATCAAGGGGCTCTCCCTGTCGACCGCGATCATGGCGGCGCTATTTCCCAAGAAGAAAAAGCCGGCGGACCGCTCGCAGACGATCAAGACGCTCATCGACACCTTCCGCTATCCGCGGAAGGGCCCGGGCATGATGTGGGAGGCGGCGGCCGACCGCACGCGGGCGCAAGGGGGCACGATCCGCATGGGGACGCGCGTCACGGCGCTTGAGAAGCTGCCCGAGGGCAGCCGCTGGCGGGTGGGCTTTCGTGCGGAAGAGGCCGACACGGGCCCCGTCGAGTGGATCGAGGCGGATCATGTGATCTCGTCGGCCCCGATGCGGGAATTGGCCGCCTGCATCCGTCCCGCCATGCCGGCCGCCGTGCTCGAAGCTGCAGCCAAGCTCCGCTATCGCGATTTTCTCACCGTGGCACTCATCGTCCGCCCCACCAACCGGTTCGACGACAACTGGATCTATATCCACGAACCGGGCGTGAAGGTGGGCCGCGTGCAGAACTTCGCCAGCTGGTCACCGGAGATGGTGCCCGACAAAAATCTTGCCTGCTACGGTCTCGAATATTTTTGTTTCGAGGGGGATGGACTCTGGTCGAGTTCCGACGCCGATCTGATCGCGCTTGCGTCGCGGGAGCTTGAGTCGCTGGGCCTGGTGAAGGCCGGCGACGTGATCGACGGCCATGTCGTCCGCCAGCCGAAGGCCTATCCTGTCTACGACGATGAGTATGCCAGACACGTGGAGACGATCCGTAGCGAACTCGAGGCCCACTATCCAGGCCTGCATCTGGTGGGCCGCAACGGCATGCACAAGTACAACAATCAGGATCACGCCATGATGACGGCGATGTTGACGGCGCGGAACATCCTCGCCGGCGAGCAGCTCTTCGACGTCTGGAACGTAAACCAGGACGCCGAATACCACGAGGCGGGCGACCGCGGAGCCCAGGTCACCGACACGAGTGGCCGGCTCGTGCCGAGGCGGGTGGCCGCTCGGTCGGCGTAGAGCGGCCGCGGCGGCCCCGCTAGACAAGGATGCCCCGATGTCTGAGCGAGTGAGGCTTTCCGTCGCCCAGCGTTCAATCGCCCAGAACATCGTGATCGCAGCGGTCATCCTGATCGCGTTCGGCAGGATTGCGTCCCACGGCTGGGTCAATTTCGACGACCCGATTCATGTCACGGAGAACCCCTCTTTTTTTCCCCTGTCGTGGCGGGAGCTTGGCGGTTTCTGGGTGCATCCTTACGAGCACCTCTATGTGCCTGCCAGCTACATGCTCTTCGCGGGCGAGTCCGCGGCGAGTCGCTGGCTCTATGGCGACGGGCCGATGGCCGTGCCCCGTCCCGGCCTCTTTCATGCCGTGAGCCTTGCGCTCCACGTGGCCGCCTCGCTGCTGGTTCTGCGGATCCTGCGGCGGTTCACCACACAGCCCTGGGCTGCGGTCGTGGGCGGCCTGGTGTTTGCGCTGCACCCGCTCCAGGTCGAGTCGGTCGCGTGGGTCGCCGAGCAACGCGGCCTGCTCGCCGCCGTGTTTTCGCTCCTGGCAATCGATCAGTTCCTGGAGTGGACGGAACGCGATCAAGGCCGGTCACGGCTGCGGGCATCGTATGTGCTTGCGACCGGCGCACTCGTCGTCGCGCTCCTGGCGAAGCCGTCGGCCGTCGTCACGCCGCTCCTCGCATTCACGCTTGCCAGCCACGACCGGAAAGTACCCAGGCCCACGCTCATCTGGGCCCTCGCCCCGTGGATTGTGCTGGCGGTCGCGGCTGCGGTCTGCACACGTTTCGTGCAGCCCGCCGACCTGACGCGGGTGCACGCGCCCCTGATGACCCGTCCCCTCATTGCCGGCGACGCGATTGCGTTTTACGCGGGCAAACTCCTCGTGCCTGTGAACCTGTGCGTCGTCTACGGGCGAACGCCGCAGGCAACACTCGCCGATCCATATGCCCCGTTCGCAGCCGTTCTGGTGGCGATCGCAATTGCATGGGTGCTGCTCCTGCCGCGTGGTCGCGAGTGGAGACTGCCGCTGGCGCTCTTCGTCATCCCGCTGGTGCCGGTCCTGGGGTTCACCGATTTCGCCTACCAGAACAATTCCACGGTCGCTGACCGATACATGTATCTCGCCTTGCTCGGCCCCGCGGTGGCTGTTGCCATGGCGATCGACCGACTGCAGGCCGTCAAGGGTGCACGGCCCGGCGGCAGTCCGCCGCTGGCGGCGGGCATCCTCGTCGCCCTCTTGTGTCTGCTGCTGACCTGGCAGCAGGTTGGCCTGTGGAGGGATTCCCTGACTCTCTTCACAAGCTCGCTCAAGTCGGGCCACGAGAGTTCCGTCGCCCTGAACAACCTCGGTATCGCGCTCACCGAGGCTGGTCTGCCCGACGATGCGTTGCCACTTCTGCTCCGAGCCGTCGAACGTGACCCCACCGATGCCGGTGGCTGGTTCAATCTGGGCAATTCCCACGCAGCGGCAGACGAATTCACCGAGGCTGGCCAGGCTTTCGACCGCTGCCTCGCGCTCGACGGCGAGCGATTCAAGGCCTGGAACAATCTCGGCCTGGCGCGGCTCTTCCAGGGCGACGCGGCCGGCGCTTTAGCGGCGTGGCTGGAGAGCATCCGGATCCGGCCGCAGTTCGCCGACGCGCGGCTGAACCTTGCCAAGCTGCTGCTTTCCCGCGGCGAATCGGAGGCTGCCGCCGAGCACGTGCAGACGGTGCTTGAGCGGGATCGAACGCATGCCGAAGCCCACAACATGCTGGGCGTCATTCATGCCGAAGCGGGCCGGCCGCGCGAGGCAGCGGCCTGTTTCGAGGCCGCCGTCAGGTTCGCGGCCCGCCGTGAGGATTTTCGCGCAAACCTCGAGCGGGCCCGGCAGGCCCTCGCTGCCGGGCAGTCGCCGTGAGCAACGACCGGCAGAACCAGCGGCGTCGTCCCTCGGAATCCAGCGCCCTCACATAATTCTCACAACAGATACACAATCGGCTCATCGTCTGCCCGTAGCCTGCGAACACCGATCCGGAGGAGGTCTCCGGGTCGGTGCTATCACCGGTTTCCAATACCAACCAAAGGGATTGCTTTATGCGTTCTTCATCGTTCCAGAAACGGGGCGGCTTCACGCTGGTGGAGTTGCTCGTCGTCATTGCGATCATCGGGCTGCTCGTGGGCCTGTTGCTTCCGGCTCTCTCTTCGGCCCGTCAAGCGGCAATCGCCTCGACGGCCAATACGAGCCTCGCCTCGTTCGGGCGGTCGTTCTTCCTCACTGCCGACCAAGACGGCGAACGCGGCCGGCGGTCGACAGGTGCTTTTGACCATCTCCGCGATGGTGACGTGCGACGCGTCGGCTGGGTGTCCGACGTGATCAAGACCAAGGTCCTCAACCCAGGCAAGGCCCTCGACGCCCTCAACCCGTCGAAGGTCAACGAGAAGGTGGGCGACTACACCGGGGCGACGAACACTTCCAAAGGAGGCAATCCGACTCGCTGGAAAACCCAAACGGCCAACTTGAACTTCGGCGGCACGAACGGTCCGAAGGACGTCACAACCGCGGCTCAGAAGCAGAAGATCTGGGACGACGGCCACAACACCAATTTCACCACCACTTGGCACTTCAGCCGTGGCGACGTTCTCGGCTCGAGTGGCACCGTGCCGTCGTCCATGAACTTCTCCTCGGCAGACCCCAGCAAGTGCCCATTGGACGGCGATGGTCCGCTCAGCGACTTAAAGCTGCAGAATACCAGCGTTTCGCCTGATCTGATCGCCTGTGTCGCCAACTCCCGCAACGGCGACGGTAACGACGCTTCGGTGACTCAGGCGTATGCCGATACGGTCAACACGTTTGCAGGGCTCACCGGTGCCGATGGCAATCCGCCACTCCTCAAGGCGGGTGACTTCACGGTCGAGTCGTTCACCGACGGCATGACATGCACACCGGAGGCCGGCCTCGATGCCGTCATCGGCATCGCCGGTTCGACGTCCGAACCCGCCGACAAGGTGCATGAGTTCAATGACATCTTGCCGATCGTCGGCGCCCGAAAGGACGCTGACGGGAGATTTGTCGGTGGCGCAGCCCAGATTCTCTTCGCCGACGGCCATGTCACGAAGATCAGGGACGAGGACGGCCTCAACAACCAGCCGGACGGGTTCATCGGTGCGTTCCGGGCAGCCTCGACGGATACGACTTACACCCTCAATGCGGGCGCCTACGGGAAGGAGCTGCGGAGCAAAATCTGGATCCGCCAGCTGGGCAATGGCCAGGGTATGGGCGTGGGCGGTGGTGTGGTTGAGTGATCGCTGCGGCTTTTTTATAAGAGTAAGTCCGACATGCCGCGGCCGCCTTCGGGCGGCCGCGGTTTTTTGTTTCGCGTTGTCGCGTGGACTATTCTTGAGATGCGCGTCTTGATCCGCGTGGATGAATCGCAGTCAGAGCATCGCCGCGTGGCGATCGAC
>JBILKZ010000198.1:0-5066 GCA_044376405.1 Pirellulales bacterium | reverse complement strand
AGGTCTCGCCCGCCTTCGGCGACGCCCGCGACACGAGCCACGCGACGAGTGCCCCCACGAACATCGCGATCGAGTTGAAGGCCGGAATCACCCCTGCGATCCCCAGCCCCGTCGTCGAGGGAATCCACGGCTTCCATTTCTTTGGGGCAAACTCCTCCAAGAGCGTGAGCACCACGCCAAGCACGGCGCCGACGACGATCGCGACAAGCGCGCCCTTCGGCAGGGCATGCAGCCCCTGCGCGAGCAGCCGCGCCACCCCCTCCCAGACCTTTGCCGCCGGCGCCGGCAATTCCGCCGACCCGAGCCTGCCAGGATTGCTCTGCACCACGAAGATGTAGGCCGGTACCGAAATCAGCGTGCCCGCCACCACGCCGAAGAGCTGCGAGATCGTCTGCTTTCGCGGATTACCGCCGAGCAGGTAGCCGCTCTTCAAGTCCGTGAGCAGATCGGCCGCATGCGAGGCCGCCCCCGACGTGATGCAGGCGGTCATCAGGTTGGTCGTGATGTTCGACGGCGCGATCACGCCGTAGAGCAACTGCGTGATCTTGCCCATCGCGCCGATCGGCGTGATGTCGGTCTCACCCGTTGCCCGCGCCGCCACGATCGACAGCAGAAACGTCACCAGCACCGCGAGGATCCCCATCCACCAGGTGATCCCAAAAAGAAAATGGCCGAGCACCACGCAGGCGGTGCCCGCCAGCCCGACACCCACCACGAACCACGAGGCCGGCACCTCGATGTGCGCCAGCTCGTCGTCGATCCGCTCATGCCGTCGCCCGCGGCCGAAGATTCCCGCAAGGCTGCCCGACAGGCCGCCGAACGCCCGCAGCACCGTTCGCCACTTGAGCGCAAACGACAAGAGCCCACTCGTCACCATCATCGCCGTCGCCGGCCAGAGCACCCACGACACGATCCCCTTGTAGCCCGGCTGCACGATCCCTTGCTCCACGAGGATCGGGCCGATGATGCCGAAGCAGATGATCGAGCCGATCAGCATCGACGCCGCCACCCGCAGCCCCATGATCGCCCCGGCCGCCAGCATGATCAGCGAGCCCTCGATCCCGATCGTGTATCTCGTGAGCAGGTCGCGGCCCATCGCGGTCGGCAGGAAGGGCAGCTCCGCCGGAAAGGCATAGGCGGAGAGCGACTTCACCGCCGCGAAGAGATCCCGCCAGACCGCGACGATGGCGCCGATGATCCCGGCGGCGAAGAGCGACCGCGCCTTCACCACCGCCTCGCCCCCGGCCGTGTGCATGCTCTTGAGCGTCTCGGCAGTGGCGATGCCCGAAGGGAAGGGGAGCTGGTCGATGTTGATCAGCTGCCGCTTGAGCGGGATCGCCATGAACACGCCCAGAAACGACAGCGCTCCCAGCCAGAGCATGATCTCCCACCACTGCATCAGCCGGCCGGTGGTGAGGTAGAGCGCGGGCAACGCCGACACGAGCCCCGCGCTCGACATGTAGCCGGCGGCGCTGGCGGCGCTACTCATCGTGTAGTTTTCGAGCGTCGTGAACGGCCGGTTTCGCCACGCCGGCACCACCTTCTCGAGCACCGAGAAGACGGCATAGGCGATGATCGAGGCCGTGATCGTCACGCCCAGTCCCCAGCCGGTCTTGAGCCCCACGTAGAGGTTCGAGATCGACATCACCCCGCCGATGATCATCCCGGTGATCACCGCGCGGGGCGTGAGCTGGACCGCGTCGTCGCCCGCATAGACGTTGGCGAGCCACCACCGCGCGGCCTCGCCCTCGTCGTCAAACGGCGGATGCTGCGTGACGGGTGAGGTCAAAACACGTCCAAATGGAAGTGATGGCCCTGGTAGTAACGCCGCGACTTCGGGTATTCGTTCTGCCACGCCCGGTTGTAGACCGGCACCCGCATCTCCTGCGGATAGCGGTAGTAGAGGTCGTTGGCACTCTGCTGGTAGCTGTCCGCGTAGAAATTGTGCGGATACCACACATACGGATAGTGGTAGAAGCGGTTCCAGTCGGTGGCGTTGTAGGAGTTGCCCCACTGGTAGCCGTAGGCCTGCTGGCCGACGGCCGGCGGCTGGGCGTGCGCTGACGGCGCCGCCATCAACATGGCTCCGGCCAGGATGGCCGTGCCAAGCATGGATCGCATCATCGGATTGTCCCCCCTGAAGATCCCGAACTCCCGGGTTGTATCGGCCGGCCGCACGACCGTTCTTCACGGAAAAACCGGCAGGGTCGGAAAACCCGTGACCGCTCAGGCTTTCGATGACGGCAGCCGGCCCTCGGCCAGTTCCCGATCCCATTCCTCGATCAGTGGCCAATGCTGGGCGCACGTGCCGAAGTCGGCCAGTTGCAGGTAGCCCCGCAGCCGCTCGAGCGTCTTCGTGAGCAGGCGGCCGTCTTTCTTGAAGATCGGCCCATGGCTGGGAAGGAGCCATTCCACGTCGCTGGCCGCGATCCGCTCGAGCGACCTGATGAAGGCTGGAATGTCGCTGCCGTGGTGGGCGTCGATCGCCCCCACCGAGCCGTCGCGGTAGATGTTGTCGCCCGAGAGCAGCAGGTTGCCCGATCGAAACGCGAGCTGGCTGTCGGTGTGGCCGGGCGTGTGCCAGACCTCGAGCTTGTGGCTGCCGACCTCGATGATCTCGCCGTCGACCACTTGGCGATCGATCTTCACGATCGGCATGTCGAGGTGCACATTCTGCGCGGCGATCTCGGCGAAGGTCTTGATGCGGTCGCCCGTCTCCAGCGATTCGACCGCAAGCGGGTGGGCCAGCACCGGAGCCTTGAGGATGCTCTTCGCTTTGGCGAGCCCTTGAATGTGGTCAACGTCGGCGTGCGTGGCCACAAGGGCCTTGCACTGCGACAGCGGGAAGTCCATCTCCCGGATCATCTCCACGATCTCGTCGACGCTCTCTTCGTAGCCGATGTCGATGAGCGCCCACTCGCGGTCGTCGTAGACAAGGTAGACATTGCAGCCGATCCGCCAGCCGGCCTGGTGGTTCATCTCGATGACACCGGGGAAGACGGGACGACGTTCAAGCATGGGCGTGGATGGGGCCTAGATGGTATGAGCGGAGAGAAAGCAGTTGGAACAGCCGCCCGCGGCCCTCCGGCCGGATTTGCGGCAATCGGCGGCGGAAGACACACTGGTCAGAGAAGTCTAGACGTTTTTCATCCAAAGTGTAGCGAGATGGCATCTTTCCCTCGGACGGGGTTTGCGGCGTGGGCCGGCAGCGTTGAAGAGCTGTGCGGTCTCATCGACACCCTACGACCGCTGGCACACTCGCTCGGGGCTCCCGATCCGCAGACCGACGAGTGGTTTGGCGCGCTCTTCGGGAAGCTACGGCCACAGGTGTCGCGGGAGCCCGTGCTCGTGGCGGCTGTCTGCGGTGGCACCAACACCGGCAAGAGCCTGATCACCAACACGCTCGTGGCCGCGGAGATCAGCCGCTCCGTTCCGGAGGCGGCGCGGACCCGTCATCCGGTGGCCAGCCTCCCACAGGGGCTCGCCGCCCGCACCGATCTGGCGGCCCTCTTTCCCGGCTTCGCCCTTGCGCCATGGCAAAGCGTGCAGGATGCGATCGACCTCGGGCCCGACGCGAGCGGCAACGCCGACAGGCTCGTGTGGCGCGAGGATGCCAGCGGCCGACAGCCCGCCAGGCTCGTGCTTCTCGACACGCCCGACATCGACGGCACACTGCGGGAAAATTGGCACCGCGCCGAACTGGTGCGGAACGCCTGCGACGTGATCGTGGCCGTGCTCACCCAGCAGAAATACAACGACGCCGCCGTGCGGGATTTCTTCGCCGCCGCGGCGGCCGCGGGCAAGGCCGTGGTCGTCGTCTTCAACATGATCGACTGGCCGCGGCAGCGCGATCGCATCGGCGGCTGGCTGGCGACCTTCACCGCGGAGACGGGTGTCGCGCCGCTGGCGGTCTACGCTGTGCCGCACGACTTTCGCGCGGCCGAGGCGGGGCGGATCGAATTTCATCCCGTGCCCGAACTCACGCCCGATGGCGCCGCGGTTGACCTCGCCGTCCGTCTGGCCGACTGCGACTTCGATTCGATCAAGCTGCAGGCGATGGAGGGGGCCCTCCGAGTCGTGCTCGATCCCAAGACCGGTGCCGGCTGCTGGCTCGACTCCTTTGAGACGACCGCGAAAGAGTGGCGGGAGGCCCGCCGCCTGCTGACCGAAGAGGCCCGCGTGCGGGTGGAGCTCCCCACCGCTCCCCGCGAAATCGTCTGGAACGAGATCTGGCAGTGGCTCGAGCCGCGGCGGTCGGGCCTCGACCTCACGGTCAGCAAGGTCTATCGCGTGGCAGGCAAGGGCGTGAGTTGGGCGGCACGACGGGTCGGGTTGGCCCGCAGTGAGGCGGATCGCCGCGAGGATTTCTCGACGGTCGAACTGGCAGCCCTCAAGACTGCCCTCGGCGACTTCGTCGAACGGCTCGACGACGCCTGTCGACGCAATCCGCGGCTGGCCGCGATGCTCGGGGGCCGGCTCGTGGATGGCGATCGCGCGGCCTGGTATGCCGACCTCGAGCGCCGCCATGCGAGCCTGCCGCTGGTGTCGGAGGACTATCGCACGTTTGTCCGCAACGAGCTCGACCGCTTCGCCAAGGAGAACCCAGGCATGGTGAAGTTCATTCTCACCGGCCTCAACGTCGGCGCGGTGGCGCGGCCCGCGATCACCGTGGCGCTCGGCATGGCGGGAGCGGCGGCAGTGCCCGCGGCGGCAGCCTCGGCCGGAGGGCTCTCCGTGCTCGTGCACCATGTGGGTGACGTCGTCGTGGGTACGGCCGCGACGATCGCCGGCGAGGGGGCGCTCGGCCTCACCATGGCCGGACTCAAGCCACTCATCGAGACGCTGTTCGCTGGCTGGTCGGCGGAACGCAGCCGCGTGCTCGCGGAGACGCTGCACGACGTCGTCCTTGGCGACAGGCTCGAGGAGATCGACCGCCTGGCCAACGCGGCTGCGGCGCCCGAAGTGACGCGGGCCCGCCGATTGCTCGTGGAGTGCAGTCGCGACCTTGGCCGGGACATGGGCCGGGAAACACCACGGGAGGTCTCCCGATGACCGAGCAACAGGAC
>JBILKZ010000197.1:0-5102 GCA_044376405.1 Pirellulales bacterium | reverse complement strand
CGTCGTGCGACATCGGACTCATCGGACTGGCCGTCATGGGCGAAAACCTCGCCCTCAACATCGCCAGCCGCGGCTACTCCATCGCGGTCTACAACCGCACGACCAGCGTGACCGACGCCTTCACGGCCGACCGCGGCAAGCAGCCTAACGTCGTTGGCTGCCGTACGCTCGAAGACTTGGTCGCGTCGCTCAAGTCTCCGCGAAAGGTGATGATGATGGTCAAGGCCGGCCCGGCCGTGGACCAGCTGATCGCCACGCTCACCCCCCTGCTCTCCAAGGGTGACGTGATCATCGACGGCGGCAACACGCTCCCCTCCGACACCGACCGCCGCACGAAGGAGGTCGAGGCCTCGGGCCTGCTCTACATCGGCACCGGCGTCTCCGGCGGCGAAGAGGGCGCCCTCAAGGGGCCCAGCCTCATGCCCGGCGGATCCAAGGCCGCCTGGCCGCTCATCCAGCCGATCTTTCAGGCCATCGCCGCCAAGGTCGGCCCCAAGGGCGACATCCCCTGCTGCGACTGGGTCGGCCCGCGGGGCGCCGGCAACTATGTGAAGATGGTTCACAACGGCATCGAATACGGCGACATGCAGCTGATCTGCGAGGCCTACTGGCTCCTCAAGCAGGCGGCCGGTCTCTCAAACGATCAGCTGGCCAAGGTGTTCGACACCTGGAACCGCGGCGAACTCGACAGCTATCTCATCGAGATCACCCGCGACATCTTCACCGCCCGCGATCCCGGCACCAACGACTTCGTCGTCGACAAGATCCTCGACAAGGCCGGCGCCAAGGGCACCGGCAAGTGGATGAGCCAGCTGGCACTCGACATGGGCGTGCCCAGCACACTCGTCACCGAGGCGGTTTACGCACGCTGCCTCTCCGCCATGAAGGAACAGCGAACCCGCGCCAGCCGCGTGCTTGTGGGCCCCGACATGCAAAATCGCGGCGACACCCAGCTCTTCATCGAGCAGGTCCGCCAGGCGCTCTATGCCTCCAAGATCGCCAGCTACGCCCAGGGCTTCGTGCAGCTGGCGGCCGCCGCGAAGGAGAATGAGTGGAAGCTCGACTACCGGTCGATCGCCATGCTCTGGCGGGGTGGCTGCATCATCCGCGCCCAGTTCCTGGAGCGGATCGCCGAGGCCTACGATGCCGAGCCAAACCTGGAAAACCTGATGCTGGCACCCTATTTCCAAAAGGCGCTCGCCGACAGCCAGGCGGCCTGGCGGCACGTGATCGCCTCGGCTGCCACGATCGGCGTGCCGGTGCCCGGGTTCATGGCGGCACTGGCCTACTATGACGGCTACCGCCACGAGCGGCTGCCGGCAAACCTGCTGCAGGCCCAGCGAGACTACTTCGGCGCCCACACCTACGAACGCACCGACAAGCCGGGCACGTTCCATACCGAGTGGCTCGACCTCCGCCGCCCGGTGGGCTAATCGCTTCACCACACAGGACATTTCCATGGCTGACTCCTATCTCGAAAACCTGTTCGGGCTCGCGGGCCGCACGGCCGTCGTCGTCGGCGGCACAGGCGTGCTTGGCGGCGCATTGGCCGAGGGCCTGGCACGGGCTGGTGCCTTCGTCGTCGTGGCAGGCCGGGGCGCCGACCGCGGCGAGGCCCGCGTCGATGCGATCAAGGCTGCAGGCGGCAACGGCATGTTCGTGTCGGTCGATGCGGTCGACCGGGCGAGCGTGACAGCGCTTCTCGATGCTGTGATCCACGCCCGCGGGCGGGCCGACATCCTCGTCAACTGTGCCGGCGTAAATTCGTCGGTGCCCTACTTCGACATTGCCGACGACGACTTCGCCAAGGTGCTCGACACCAACCTCAAGAGCACCCACCTCGGCTGCCAGATCTTCGGCTCCCACATGGTGGGGCTCGGCGGCGGGGCGATCCTGAATATCGGCAGCGTCTCGGCCGACAAGCCGCTCTCGAAGGTATTTGCCTACTCCGCATCGAAGGCGGCGGTCGTCAACTACACGCGAAACGTGGCCCGCGAACTCGCCCCCAAGGGTGTCCGCGTCAACGTGCTCTGCCCCGGCTTCTTCCCCGCCGAGCAAAACCGCAAGATTCTCTCGCCCGAGCGAACCGCCACGATCATGAGCCAGACGCCGATGAACCGCTTCGGCAACCCAGAAGAACTCATCGGCGCCGCAATCCTGCTCTGCGGCCCCGTGGCAGGCAGCTTCATCACCGGCACCGACCTCTACGTCGACGGCGGCTTCACCGGCATGAGGCTGTAGCAATGCCCCACACGATCGTGATCTTCGGCGCGTCCGGCGACCTCACCAGTCGGAAACTCGTGCCCGCGCTCTACAACCTGAAACGCAACGGCCTGCTGCCGGCCGACACGCGGATCGTCGGCTTCTCTCGGACGCCGATGACCGACGACGAGTGGCGGGCGACGCTCCGAGAGTCCACCGCCAAGCATGCCGAGGGCGAACCGCTCGACGACGCCTCCTGGCGTGAGTTTGCCAAGACCATCCACTACCAGCCGGGCGACATCGGCCGGTCGGAAGACTTTCAGGGCCTTGCTGACCGTCTGCACACGCTCGAAGGCTCCGCGGAGACGACACGGGTCTACTACCTCGCCACCGCGCCGCAGTTCTACGAGCCGGTCGTCGCGGCGCTCGGCAGCCACGGCATGGCGGTCGAAACAAACGGCCCCCGCCGCATCGTCGTGGAGAAGCCGTTCGGCACCGACCTCACCACCGCCCGGGCGCTCAACGATCATCTGCACAGCGTGTTCAACGAACGTCAGGTGTTCCGCATCGACCACTACCTCGGCAAGGAGTCGGTGCAAAACATTTTGGCACTGCGGTTTGCCAACACGATCTTCGAACCGGTCTGGAACCGCCGCTACATCGACCACGTGCAGATCACCGTGGCCGAGGAGGTGGCGGTGGGCCGCCGCGCGAGCTACTACGACACCGCGGGCGTGCTCCGCGACATGTTTCAGAACCACCTGCTCCAGCTCCTGATGGTCACCGCCATGGAGGCGCCGGTGCGTTTCAACGCCAGCGCCGTCCGGAATGAGAAGGTGAAGGTGCTCGAGGCGATCCGGCCGCTCGAACTTGGCGAGGTGGCGGCGGCGGGAGTTCGCGGTCAGTACCGCGGCTATCTCGATGAGCCGGGCGTGCCGCCCACCAGCCAGACCGCGACCTTCGGAGCGATCCGCCTGGAGGTCGACAACTGGCGGTGGCAGGGCGTGCCTTTCTACCTGCGAAGCGGCAAGGTGATGAGCTGCCGCACCACCCAGATCGTGATCGCCTTCCGGCAGCCGCCGCTGGAACTGTTTGCCGACGGCAAGCACAGGAGCGTCCGCGAGGGCAACCGGCTTGTGATCCAGATCCAGCCCGCCGAGGGCATCCAGCTCCACTTCCACACCAAGGTCCCTGGCGGCGGGATGAAGCTGCGGCTCACCGACCTCGAGTTCAGCTACTCGCGCCAGTTCATGGGCCGGCTGCCGGAGGCCTACGAGCCGCTGCTGCTCGATGTGATGACCGGCGACGCCAGCCTCTTCGCCCGCGCCGACGAGGTGGAGAAGTCGTGGGAGATCATCGATCCATTCATCCGGGCATGGAGCTCGGTCGACATGCCGCCAATCGATCCCTACATCGCCGGCGAATGGGGCCCCATGGCGAGCGTTGACTGGATGGCGGCCCAGGGCCGCACCTGGTTCGACACCTGCCCCGTCCTGAAGTGACGTCCTGAAGTGACGACTGCTGAGCGTAACGCTGCTACGATGGCCGTTACCATGCTGGCCCCATTCCAAGCCCCCACGCTCTCGATCGGCGGCATCACGCTCGCCTCCCCAGTGGTGCAGGCTGCGCTCTCCGGCTACAGCGACCGCGCGATGCGGGTGCTCGCGCGGCGGCACGGGGCGGCCTACTCGCTCGGCGAGGTGCTGCTCGACACATTCGTCGCCGTGGTCGGCCGCAACAAACGCAACCTCGCCCGGATCGCCGTCTCACCCGAGGAGCATCCGGTCGGCGGCCAACTCATGGGCTCGAACCCCGACGATTTCCCCCCCGCCGCCCGCCGGCTCGTGGCGGAGGGTTTTGACGTCATCGACATCAACTTCGGCTGCCCGGTGAAGAAGGTGCTCGGCCGCTGCCGCGGGGGCTATCTGCTCAGTGTGCCTGAGACGGCGCTCGAAATCGTGTCGCGTGTCCGCGAGGCGGTGCCGCCGGAAGTGCCCGTCACGCTCAAGATGCGTCGGGGCATCGACGATTCCCCAAAGAGTGCCGACCGGTTCTGGACGATCTTCGACGGGGCCTTTGCGCGGGGCGTCGCCGCCATCACGGTCCACGGCCGCACTGTGCAGCAGAAATATGTCGGCCCAAGCAACTGGGAGTTTCTGGCCGCCGTGAAGCGGCACGCGGGCAGCCGCACCGTGATCGGCTCCGGCGATCTTTTCTCCGCCGAAGCCTGCGTCGCCATGCTGCGGCAGACCGGCGTCGATGGCGTGAGCATCGCGCGCGGAGCGATCGGTAACCCGTGGATCTTCCGACAGACGCTCGCACTCCTGGCCGGCGAACAACCGCCGCCACCCCCCACGATCCACCAGCAGGCCGACATGCTCCGCGAACACTTTGAGCTGTCCGAGGAACTGCACGGCGCCGATCTAGCCGGCCGGCTGATGCGGAAGTTTGCGATCAAGTATGCCCGGCTGCACCCGGAGTATCTGCCGGTCCGTACCGCCTTCGTCGATGTGAAGGTGAACGCCAACTGGTCTGATGTGCTTGCGCGGTTCTACGCCGACGACGGCCCCGGCCGCGACCCCGCCGCCGACATCGACGAAACGACGGAGTGTTAGCAGGCCGGCTGGTGCTTCCACGGCTCTCCGGGTCTGGCGCGTGCTGATGATTTCTAAAAGCCCCGGACGGGAGTCCGGGGACTCCGGGGTGTTGGGCTTTTCCCGGATCTGCATGGCTCGCGGGATGGTATTCACACCCGGTGTCCCCCGGCTTCCGCCGGGGGCTTTTATGGGAATCGGCATCATCCGTGAGGGGCTGCCCATGCCACGAGAGCCGGCGTTGCTGACCAGCGCAGGCAGGATGCCGGAGCGCAGTCAGCATCGAGTGAGCGAAGGCCAGGATGG
>JBILKZ010000095.1:0-15089 GCA_044376405.1 Pirellulales bacterium | reverse complement strand
CATCCTCGCCTTCGATCGCGGCCGGCTCGTCGAGCAGGGCACGCATGCCGAACTGCTCGCCGCCGATGGCATCTACGCCCGACTCGTGCGGATCCAGACCCAGGTCTCGAAGCAGCCCACGGTCGATAGCCTGCTGGTGGAGGACAAGGACAAGGACAAGGACAAGCCAGCACAGCCCGCAGCGGAAGCGTCGCAGCATGCCATGCAGCAGACGCCGGCCGCGGCCTGCATCCAGTGGCTCGACCCGCAGGGGCACCGCTTCGCGATCGGCTCGCACGACCGGATCGAACTCTGGAAGGACGCCACGCGGATCGCCGCCGGCATCTTCGTCGTCCGCACGTTTCCGGCCACGCATCCGGAGGGATACCTTTCGGTCCGCGGCTGGAGCGAGTCGGGAGAGGAGGTCGAGCTCGGGATGATCCGTTCGCTCGACGGCTGGAGCGATGCCGACGTGGCGATCGCGCGGACGGCCTTGGCACGTCGGTCGCTCGTGCGGACGATCACGCGGGTGCATGGCGTAAGGCTCGCCCATGGCTACCTCGATCTCGACGTGGAGACCGACGCTGGCCGTCAGGCAGTCACGATGCGGTGGACCCAGAGCCAGTCGATCGACTACGGCGCCGACGGCAAGATGCTCGTCGACACCGAGGACAACCGCTGGGTCGTCCGCAGCGTGGATGACCTCCCGAAGCCCGACCGCGAGCGGTTTCTTCAATACATCTACTGGTGACCGTCCAACAACGACCCCGTCGCGGGTCCCATCAAAGCCCCCGGCGCGAGCCGGGGGATCACGGCCTCAGGAACGGCACACCGCAGTCGGCGCTGATCCCGTCGCGTCCCAATCAAAGCCCCCGGCGCGAGCCGGGGGATCATGGCGGCTCCAGTCCCGGAGGGCCGGGTAAGCACCAGCCGATGGAGGTCGGCCAAGGTAAGGTCGGCAGGACGCCGAGACTTGCCGTGAACCCAGATCCCGTCGCTGACGCTCAGGGATTGTATGGGCATAAAAAAGGCTGGCCCGGATCGGCAAAGCCGATCCGGGCCAGCTGTATGTTCAGCAGGCATGCGACATGACGCCGCACGACCGCATTACTTGCCGAGCTTCGAGATCGTCTCGATCATCGGTGTGACGGTCGGGCCAAGGATTTCCTTGACACCGGGGATCGCCATGACGGTGTCGATCACCTTCTGCAGGGAGCCCATGTTCTTGGTCACGAGTTCCACGATCGACGAGCGGCCCGCCTCGGGCAGCGCCACGGTCGACTTCTGCAGCGACTCGAGCACCGGAGCGTATTCGCTCAGCTGCGGAATCGCGGACCGGGCCGAGGCCTCGTCGGTCACGGTGCCGAGCACCTTGCCGAGGTTGCCAAACAGACCGGTGAGGTTCTCGCCCACCTTCAGGGCTTCGACCATCTCCGGTGCCAGCGAGATCTTCTCCTCGACGGCATCGGCGACGACCTTCTTACCTTGCGTTTCGATCACTTCAGTGCGATCGACGACCACGGGGCCTTCACGACGAACGGTCTCATTGACCACCACGGCGCGGGGCGCCGGTTGCGGCTTCGGCCACAACGCCCAGCCCACGAGTCCCAGCAGCGGCAGCAGCAAGAGCGGCAGCCACGACGGGAACGCCGAGGCCGGCTCCTCGTGACGGTGTGCGCCGCGGGTCTCCTCGTGGCGCTGCACGCCGCGGGTCTCCTCGGCACGACGCGGCGAGGCCGAGGTCGTGTCGAAGTCGGCCAGCGACAGGCCACGCGGCATGGCCGCCTTGATGTTGTCCTGCTGCTCCGAGAAGAGCCGCATGAGGCCGGACGCATCGGGCTTGGCACCCTTGAAGGAGTTCGCAACCGTGCCCAGCACGATCGGAGCCAAGTAGGTGAGCAGCGTCTTCATGATGCCGGGCTGCATGCCCGCAAACGATGCAATCGTGCCCACGAGGCTGCCCAGATTGTTGCCGAGCAACGACGACAGCAGGCTGCCACCGATGCTGCCGAGGCCCGAAGCCTGGCTGCCGCCAAGCAGGCCGGCGAGGTTGCCGAGCGTCTTGAGATCGAGGCCGCCCAACGAGTTGGCCAGCGTGCTGGCACCGCTATTGGTGGAGGCCAGTTTCCCAAATGCGCTCAAGAGCGCCGGTACGGCGGCGCTGGTGGCGGAACGGGTCTGTGCCTCGTTCGTGCCCGTCAGTCCGGCCAGCTTGCCCAGCACGTCGCCGGTCAGTTGGCTTGTCACAAGATCCACAAGATTCATGGTCGCTCGTCTCCAGAAGGAAAAAACCGAAGGAAGGGTGAAACCACATGACCCATCTTCCCTGACGAGCATGCCTGACCGTGCCCGATACCCCGCAAAACGGGGCCTCGAACCACCGGTCAAGATCAACTGTCTTACGGAGTTGCACGGGGCGATGCAAGCGGCCGGTAAAGTCTGCGTAATAGCCAGTCCCCGCGGCACCATCACGAAGAGACACACCGGTTTTTTAAGCCGTTTTCGGCCCGACTCAGCCACTACAGAATAGCGAGCGGATTGCGGCGTTCTTCCAGCGTGCCCCGGGTCACACCCACGCGGTTGGCGGCCTTGAGCCGACCCCACACCTCGCGGCCGGTCGTCCTGCCGGCGAGCAGGTCGCGGTAGCAGCGAAGGATGTCGCCGATGGCCTCCGCCGATTCGTCGAGGAGTTCCACGCGGAAGTGACCGACGCCGCGAGCCAAGAGCGCCGGCACCGCCTCGGCGGCGCTCTGCGGCACGGCATTGAAGAGCGTGTTGCGGCAGCCCACGTCGGCGGTGAGCGGGTGCTCGACACCGATCCGGTCGCGGAGCATCACGACGTGATCGTCACACGGCCGGCCGCAGTTGGTTTTGTTGGTGCCTGGCGAAAGCACGGCACAAAACACGCAGTGCTCCATGTGGAACATCGGCATGTGCTGGTGAACCACCACTTCGAGCCACTCCGACGGCGTCGCCGCCACCAGCGCCAGCAACTGCTCCCGATTCAGGTCGTACGACGCGGTCACCCGCGCGAGCCCCTCCTCCATGAAGAATGCCGCGGTCCGCTCGTTCGTGACGTTCAGCGAAAAATCGCCGGTGATCGACAGCCCCTGCTCACGAAAGAATCGCAGGCCGCCAACATTGCGGACGAGCACGCCGTCGGGCTCGGCCTTGACCATGAGCCGGAAGATACCCATCTCGTCGGGCTTCTGGATCCGGGGCGTGGCGAGCTGGATCGTGGCTCCTCGCGCATGCGCCAACTCCACCGCCTCGCGATACTGCCGGATGTCGGCGAAGTCGGCGGTGAGGCTCCGCTCGCCGAGTTCGAGCACGTCACGCAACTGCGAAAGCGACCGCACCAAAACGTGCAACGCGACCATCTCGGCGTTACCCGTTCCGCTTTCCACTTTTGCCAACACGCCGCGGTCGATCCGCCGCGGCGGCAAGGCCACCACCGTCTCCTCGAGCCGGGCGACGAGGTCGTGCCGAAGTTTTCCGAGCACGCTGTGCGGCACCATCGGTTCACCGATGATGTCGGCCGTGAGCGACTCAAGCTCGAATGGAGTGCCGCCCAGCCTGGCGAGCTGTGACTGCAGTGTCTCGGCGGTCAGAGGGTGCTTCGTGGCCGCGACCGTGGGCCCGTCCGACTCGACCACGCACTGTCTGCCTCCCGCCACCGTCGCCACGATCCGCACCGGCCCGCCCACGGCCACCGTGACGTGCAGGTCGATCGGCGTACGGCGCTGCGGATCGGCCGAGGCGAAGGTCTTCCGCAGACGGGCGGTGAGCTGGGGATCGTCGGTCTTCCAGATGGTCTGCCCTGGCTGCACCGCGTCGAAGGCCACCGCCCCGTGTCCAAACGTCAGCTCCACCTGACCACACGCCACGGGCTCGGTGAGCGATTGGCTGCCCTGAAACACCTCGTAGACGCGGCCTCCCTCCGGGTTGTCGATCGGCTGGCCGCAGTCGAAGGCCACGCCGTCGCCCCGCTTCACGCCGGCCACGAGATCGACCACCACCCGGTCGCGGCGGACAGCCGCGACGGTGCCGAGCTTCACGCCTCGCTTCGCGCTGCTCGTCGCAGGCACGAGCATTTTATGATCGCAGCCCTGAAGCCAGCCCGGCGAGAAACCGCGGGAGAACGACAGCTCCATCTCCTCCACGTCCCGTGGCGTGAACACGACCGGCCGAGCGGCCACCGCCGCATCGATCGCCGTGCGATAGTGCTTCGTGATGTTGGCGACGTATTCGGGCGTCTTGAGCCGACCCTCGATCTTGAACGACGCGATGCCGGCGGCAAGCAGTTCCGGCACGAGCGCATAGGCGGCGAGATCCTGCGGCGAGAGCAGATATTTCTGGCTGCCGAGATCGACATCCTTGCCATCGCAGACGAGGTCATACGGCAGTCGGCAGGCCTGGGCGCACTGCCCGCGGTTGGCGCTGCGGCCCCCGAGCGACTCGCTCGTGAGGCACTGCCCCGAATAGGCCACGCAGAGCGCGCCGTGCACAAACACCTCGAGCGGCATCGTCGTCTGGCGGCGAATCGCGACGATCTCATCGATGGAGAGTTCTCGGGCCACGACCACCCGCTCCATGCCGAGTTGCTCGGCGAGGCGGATGCTCTCGGCGCTCGTCAATGTCATCTGCGTCGAGGCGTGCAGCGGGAGATCGGGACAGATCGCCTTGATGAGCCGGGCGGCGCCGACATCCTGCACGAGCACGGCATCGACGCCCGCCTCGGCGACGGCGACGATCACCTGCTCGAACTGCGGCAACTCGTCGCTGAAGACGAGCGTGTTGAGCGTGGCGTAGCCTTTGAGCCCGCGGCGGTGCAGCATGGCCATGAGCCGGGGCAGGTCGTCGACCGCGAAGTTCGTGGCCCGGGCTCGGGCGTTGAAGCCGGCCTCGAGGCCGAAGTAGACGGCGTCGGCGCCGTTTTCGATGGCGGCGCGGACGCAGTCCCAGTCACCGGCGGGCGCGAGGAGTTCGGGAGCGGATGGCATGGAGCAAACGACCGATCACTCGTCGTTGCCGCGGAGCTTGGCGAGCACGGTGTAATCCTCGAGCGTCGTCGTATCGCCGACCGTCTCCTTGCCGGCGGCGATGTCACGCAGCAGCCGCCGCATGATCTTGCCGCTGCGGGTCTTCGGCAGCGTGGCTGAGAAGTGAATGTCGTCGGGCGCGGCCAGTGCACCAATCTGCTGGCGGACGTGCTTTCGCAGAGCGTCTTTGAGCGCGTTCACGTCGTCGGGCTCGCCGCCCTTGAGCGTCACGAACACCGCGACCGCCTCCCCCTTCACGTCGTGCGGACGGCCCACCGCCGCCGCCTCGGCCACCAGCGGGTGGCTCACCAGGGCGCTTTCGATCTCGATGGTGGAAAGCCGGTGGCCGGCGACGTTGAGCACGTCATCGATCCGCCCCATGATCCAGTAGTAGCCGTCGGCGTCCTGTCGGGCGTTGTCGCCGGCCAGATACTTCCCCGGCACGCGGGACCAGTAGGTCTCGCGAAACCGCTCGTCGTCACCCCAGATGCCCCGGAGCATGCCAGGCCATGGCTTGGTCATCACGAGCCAGCCCCCCTCGCCCTGCTCGACCGGATCTCCCGCCGCATCGACGATCTCGGGGCAGACGCCGGGCAGCGGCAGCGTGCAGCTGCCGGGTTTGGTGGGCGTGCAACCGGGCAGCGGGCTCATCATGATGCCGCCCGTCTCGGTCTGCCACCACGTATCGACGATCGGGCAGCGTTTGCCGCCGATCACTTCGTGATACCACATCCAGGCCTCGGGATTGATCCCCTCGCCCACGGTGCCCAGCAGCCTCAGGCTGGAGAGATCGCGGCCCTCGATGTGCTGCATGCCCCACTTCATGAACGAGCGGATGGCGGTAGGCGCGGTGTAGAAGATCGTCGGCTTCTCCTGTTCGATGATCTCCCAGAAGCGGCCCTCGTGCGGGGCGTTTGGCGCCCCTTCGTAGATCAGGATGCTGGCGCCGGCGGCCAGGGGGCCGTAGGTCACGTAACTGTGCCCCGTGATCCAGCCGCAGTCTGCGGTGCACCAAAAGAGGTCGTCGTCCCGCAGGTCAAAGACCCACTCGGCCGTGGTCTTCGCCCAGAGCAGGTAGCCGGCGGTCGTGTGCTTGATGCCCTTCGGCTTTCCGGTCGATCCGCTGGTGTAAAGGATGAAGAGCGGCGACTCCGAATCCATCGCCACGGGGGGGGTGTCGGTGGGCATGCCGGCCACGAGATCGTGCCACCAGACGTCGCGTCCCGGCACCATGTCCACGGGCTGGCCGGTCCGCTTGAGCACGACCACGTGCTTCACGGTCGGCGATTTCTTGAGCGCCTCATCGACGTTTTTCTTGAGTGCCAGAGTCGTTCCGCGCCGCCAGCCGCCGTCGGCGGTGATCACGGCGACGGCCTTGGCGTCTTCATTCCGGTCGGCGATCGCCTCGCTGGAGAACCCGCCGAAGATCACGGAGTGCACGGCGCCGATCCGGGCGCAGGCGAGCATCGCGATCACGAGTTCGGGCGTCATCGGCATGTAGATCGAGACGACCTCGCCGGGCTTGATCCCGAGTTTCTGCAGGCCGGCCGCACACCGGCAGACCTCCGCGAGCAGTTCGCGGTAGGTGTAGGTGCGGCGTTCGTCCGTGGGCTCGCCCACCCACACCAGAGCTGTCTTCTCTCCTCTGCCGGCGCCGACGTGCGCATCGAGGCAGGCAGCCGATGCATTCATGTGGCCATCCACGAACCACTTGGCCGTCGGCGGCTGCCAATCGAGAACCTTCGAGTAGGGCTTCATCCATGGAAGCAATTGAGCGCGGGCGTGCCAGAAACCCTCGGGGTCACGGGCTGCCTCGTCGTAGGTCCGCCGGTAGTCCTCGAGCGAACCGATCCGGGCGCGGGAGGAAAACGCCACCGATGGCGGAAACACGCGGCTTTCCTGCATCACGCTGGCAACCCGGCCGGCTGCCTTGTGTGGCTCGGTCATGAAATGCTCCCCTGCGATTCGGTCATCATGGATGAAACATCGTTGAACAAGGATTCGCTCGCTGCCCCAAAGAAGAACATCCGCGGGTCCGTCGGGCAATGGGCCGAGGGCGTTTCAGCCTCGCGAGGCGGCCTCGTCGACGCTGTGACCGGCGAATGGACTCGCCCGCTCGATCGCGTCGCCGAAGCTGATGCCAAGAGCCCGGGCCGCTTGAACAGCCGAACTGTTGGGATCGACCCGCGAGAGCCTGCGGACGGCCGCGGCGATCGGCACGCTTTCGATGTTGGGCGGCTGGTAGCAGACCATCTCGCCAAACCGCCCCTCGTGGATGAGGCGGACGGCGTGGGCCCCAAACTCCGTGGCCAATACGCGATCAAAGGTGGTCGGGTTGCCGCCGCGTTGCAGGTGGCCGAGCACGACGTTGCGGACCTCGCGGTCGAGACGCCTGGCCACCTCGGCGGTCACGAGCGCCCCGATACCACCGAGCTTCACCTGCTGGCGATAGCCGGCTTCCTCCGCCTGTGCATCCATTCGGTGCACCGTGCCGCCCTCGGGCAGATGGGCCCCCTCCGCCACCACGATCAGCGTGAACTTCTTTCCTTCCGACTCGCGCTCGCAAATCTTGCGGCAGATGTTCTCGAAGGTCCAGGGAATCTCGGGTAGGAGAATCACGTCGCCGCCGCCGGCGATCCCCGCGTGCAGAGCGATCCAGCCGGCGTGCCGGCCCATCACCTCGAGCACCATGATCCGCTCATGGCTGGCGGCGGTGGTGTGGAGCCGGTCGAGCGCGTCGGTGGCGCAGGCCACCGCCGAATCAAAGCCAAACGTGAAGGCGGTGGCGCTGAGATCGTTGTCGATCGTCTTGGGCACGCCGATCACGGGGATGCCATGTTCGTGGAGTTGCTGGGCGATGGTGAGCGAGCCGTCGCCGCCCACGCAGATCAGCCCGCATATCGAGAGCTGGCGGACGGTGGTGGCCACCTGCTCGAGGAGCGTGGGATCGATGTCGACCCGCTGGTCCTCGCCGACGGTGGCGGAAAACCGTCCCTTGTTCGTGGCACCAAGAATCGTGCCGCCCTGCGTGAGGATGCCGGCGGTGTTCCTCGAGTTGAGCGGCATGTAGCTGACGGGCTCGACGAGCCCCTCGTAGCCGCGGAGGAAGCCGATGCAGTCGTAGCCGAGCTGTTCCGAACTCTTGACGGCCGCCCGGATGACGGCATTGAGCCCGGGGCAATCGCCGCCGCTTGTCAGGATGCCGATGGTGGGCTTGTGGGGGGGCATGGGGAACCTTCGCGAATTTCGAGAAAAGGGGAGAATAACGCGGCGACTCGACTGGCGACACGTTTGGCGACGCGATTATTGATGCCGCGATGAAAATGGGATAAAATTGCCGATAACTGTCCTATCAGTCGGGTGGAACCACAGCTCTCGAGTCATCCGATCCACGGTCGGAATGCTCCAAAGGAGACCGCATCCATGGCACCAACTCACCTCCGTTCTCAGGCCGGCGGCTGTCAGGGCTACCGCAAGATGCCCCGCCGGTCGGCGCTCCGGGCGGGCAGCCTCGGTGCCCTCGGCTTGTCGCTGTCTGACTTCTTGCGTATCCGTTCCGCCCAGGGGGCGAACGCATCGACCACACCCGGCGGGAATCCCGGTGAGGCGAAACTCCCTCAGCGCATCAAGAGCGTCATCCAGATCAATCTGCCGGGTGGCTTCCCGCAGCACGAGTCGTTCGACCCCAAGCCCGAGGCGCCGGTCGAATACCGGGGCACGTTCGGCGTGATGAAGACGAAGACCGGCGACGTGTTCAGCGACAACCTTCCGCAACTCGCCGCGATCAACGATAAGTTCACGGTGGTGCGGACCATGGTGGGAAAGATCCCGGACCACGGTCTGGCCACCTACCACCTTCAAACGGGCTACACGCCGACGGCGGTGATCGACTACCCGCAGATGGGGTCGATCGTCTCGCACGAGCTCGGCGCTCGCGGTGAGCTTCCCTGCTATATCGCGATCCCCGGCAAGAACATCACCGGCGGCGGCACCGGTTTCCTGCCGAGCACCTACGGGCCGTTCGAGACGGGCGGCGACCCGGGGACCGAGAAGAAGAATTTCAAGGTCCGCGACTTCTCGCTGCCGGCCGGCATGACGCTCGAGCAGCTCGACCGCAGGCGCGGCGTTCGCGACGTCGTCGAGAAGCGGATCCGCGGCCTCGAGGCGAACCCCGTGCTGCTCGACACGATGGACGAATTCCACGCCCGGGCCTACTCGCTGCTCACCTCGAGCACCGCCCAGAAGGCCTTCTCATTCGAGGGCGAGAGCGACGACACGTTCAAACTCTACGGCAGCGAGGTGACGGGCCGCATCAAGGGCCCCGATGGAAAGCTTCAACCCAAGGGGCTCTCCGAGCGGCTGATCATCGCCCGCCGACTCGTCGAGGCGGGCGTGCGGTTCGTGACGCTCGAATACGGCAGCTGGGACTGCCACGCCGACGTGAAGAAGGCCTGCGACGACCAGATGCGGCCGCTCGACTACGCGCTCGCCGGGCTCATCACCGACCTCGAGCAGCGCGGCCTCCTCGACTCGACCCTTGTGTGGGTGACGAGCGAATTCGGCCGCACGCCGAAGATCAATAAGGAGAGCGGCCGCGACCACTGGGCCCGCAACTACTCGATGATGCTCGCCGGCGGCGGGTTCAAGCAGGGGCTGGTCCACGGGGCGAGCGACTCGACCGGTGGCGAGCCCGATCGCGACGCCGTGACACTCGAGAACCTCATCGGCACGATCTACCACCAGATGGGGATCGACCCCAACAAGGAACTCGTCGCTTTCGGCACGCGGCCGATTGAGATCGTGAAGGACGCCGAGATCATGAAGTCGCTGATCGGCTGAGTGCCGCGGCGTTTTTCCTCCTGCCGGAGCATCCTCGCATGCGCGCATCTACCAACTGGTCCCTATTCGTGGCCTTGGTTCTCGTCTCAGTGCTGGCCTCCACCGCGGCGGCCGACACCTGGATCAATGGCGTCACGCCGCGGCTCGTGGACCGGGGCAAGAAGTCCGAACTCGTGATCGGCGGGTGGCGGCACGAGGCGACCGACGTCCTGTTCTACCCGCCTGCGACGTTCGCCCCGTGGACGGCCGCCGACACGAGCGGGCGGAGTACGGCCGGCATCCGCTGCGTGGGTACGACGTTCGACGCCGCGAACGATCGGCTCGTGTGCACGCTCGAGGTGTCGCCGGACTGCCGCCCGGGGGAGCATCCTTTCCGCATCCTCACGGCCGCGGGGCTCTCGTCGATGGCCACGGTCTATGTCAGCCCCTTTCCGGTGATCGACGAAGGGGAGGCCAAGGCCAACACGAACGACACGGCCGACACGGCGCTGCGGGTGGAGCCGAACGTCACCGTCTCCGGCGTCCTCTCCAACAGCGCTGCCGACGACATCGACTGCTTCCGCGTGGCGGGCAAGGCGGGCCAGCGGCTCTCGGTCGAGGTCGACATGGTGAAAATGGGCGACGACCTCCAGTGGAACCCCGTGCCTCAGGGCTACGACTCGGTCGTCACGATCCTCGACCCCTCCGGCAAGCGGATCGCGATGAACGACGACTCGCCGCTCAACCGCCAGGACCCGCTCGTCTCGCTCAAGCTGCCCGTCGACGGCGACTATACGATCGTGCTGCAGCGGTCGATGTTCGTGCCGCACAACCGGGAGTACGCCATCCACATCGGCGGCTTCTTTCAGCCGCTCGCCGCCTACCCGGCCGGCGGGCCGGCCGGCGCGGCCCTGGCCGTGCAACTGCTCGGCGACCCGCTCGGCAAGGTGTCGCAGACGGTGGCGGTGCCGCAGGCGGCCGGCACGTTCCCACACGCCGGTGAGTCGCCGCTGCCGCTTTCCCTGCGTTCGAGCCCGTTTCCCAACGTGCTCGAGGAGCAGGGTGCGGCCGAAACGAAGGTGCCGACGACGCCCGTCGCGATCAACGGCATCCTCTCGAAGCCCGACGAGACCGACCGCTTCCGCCTCACGGTGAAGAAGGGCACGCCGCTGCAGGTGCGGGTCTGGGCGAGCGGCCTGGGGCTACCCGTCGATCCCGTGATCAAGCTGCGGCCTCTCGACGCGGCGGGGGCGCCGGGGGAGGCCGAAGTCACGGCCGACGACGCCACGCTGGGCGACCGCGACATCTTCGGAGCCCAGGGCGACTTCCCCGAACTCTTCGACCCGTCTGTGATCTGGACGCCGAAACAGGACGGCGACTACTTCCTCGAGGTTGCCGACACGCGAGGGGCCGGCGGACCGACCAACGTCTACCGCGTCGAGATCGCCCCGCCGGTGAACACGCTCCATGTCGGGCTGCAACCGACGGCCTACCAGCCTGAGCGGCCACGGATGACGTCGCTCTCGATGCCGCAGGGCGGTCGCTGGACCGTCCGGCTCATGCTCTATTCAGGCCAGGGAAGCACTATCAAGGGGCCGTTCGATCTGGCCGTCGAGGGCCTGCCCGCCGGCATCAAGCTGGTCTCGCCCCGCGTGCCGGCGATGCAGTCGGTCTGGCCGCTCGCGTTCGAGGCTGCCGCCGACGCCCCGCTCGCGGCGTCGTTCATCCGCGTCACCGGCCGGCCGGCGGAAGGGGGTGAGCCGTTCGAGACGGTGAACCAGCAGAATCTGCTGCGTGTGCGGTATTCGCACTACCCCTGGCGAAGCATCCGCGTCGATCGGTTCGCGGCCGCGGTGACCGAGCCGGCCGGCTTCGCCGTGGAACTCGTGGCCCCGAAGCAGCCGCTCATGCGCGGGTCGGAACTCACGATCCCGGTTCGAATCCTGCGGCAGCCCGGGGTCGACGAACCGCTCGAGATGCAGTGCGAGATCTCGCCGCCAGGCGTCGCCGTGTCGCCAGCCGAACTGATCCCGTCGGGCGAGTCCGCGGCCAAGCTGACACTCTCGGCCGAGGCGGGGGCGAAGCTCGGCCTAGCACCCCTGTATGTGATGGTCACCACGACCCAGGCCCGCGGCAAGGCCGGCGGCGAAACCGCCCGGGGCGACGAGCGGGTCAGGGTGGCGTCCGAAGTCGTCACGATCGAGGTCGCCGATCCATTCGTATCGCTCTCCACCGATCCGCAGAGCGTTCGCAGGGGTGAACGGGTCAAGTATCGCTGGGCCGTGAAGCAGATGCAGCCGTTCGAGGGGCAGGCAAGCGTCCGTATGGTGGGCCTGCCGGTCGGACTGTCCGCCGTAGGCCCCGAGCCGACGATCGACAAAAACTCGACCGAGGTGGCCGTGGAACTCGAGGCCCGCGACGAGGCCCTGCTGGGCCTCGTGAAAGAACTCAAGTGTGAAGTCCGTTTCACCGTCAACGGTCAGGAGATCAGCTTGCGTACGGGCTCCGGCAAGCTGCGAATCGACCCGAGGCTGGAAAAATGACGCACGTGACAACGCGAAAAGGTGACATTGTGAGCGCAAAAACGATCGTGACGTTGCTGGTCGCGGCTCTGGCTTCGGCCGCCCAAGTGGTTTCCGCCGCCGAATCCTCCGGCGGTGCCCCTGCCGCCGGTGTCTCGGACGTGCCGAGCTTTCGCCGCGACGTGATGCCGATCTTTTTCCGGGCAGGCTGCAACGCAGGCACCTGCCATGGCTCGGCTCGCGGCAAGGACGGGTTCATGCTCTCGCTCTTCGGCTACGATACGGCCGGCGACTATTTCCGTATCGTCCAGGAGTTTCCTGGCCGCCGCGTCAACACGGCGGTGCCGGATCAGAGCCTGATCCTGCTCAAGGCCATCGGCGCGGTGCCCCACACCGGCGGCAAGCTGTTCGAGCGGGATAGCGACCTTGCCAAGACGCTCGTCGCCTGGATCCAGGCTGGGGCCCCCGACGACGTCGGGAGCGTGCCCGAAGTGACGGGGATCTCGCTCCCCAAGCAGAGTGTCGTCTTCAAGTCGATCGGCCAGCGGGGCAACGCCCGCGTGACGGCGGCCTACTCCGACGGTACCACCCGCGACGTCACGGCGCTGTCCCTCTTCGGCACGAACAACTCGAGCGTGGCCGACATTGACAAGAACGGTCAAGTCACCGCCAAGGGACCGGGCGACACGACCGTCTTCGCCCGCTTCAACCGGTTCACGGTTGGCACCGAGGTGATCATCCTGCCCTCGGCAGAGGGCTTCGTGTGGCCCAAGCCACCGGAGAACAACTTCATCGACCGGCTCGTCTTTGAGCGGCTCGAGAAGCTGCGAATCGTGCCGTCTGAATTGTGCGACGACGAGACATTCCTGCGGCGTGTGACGCTCGATCTCGCCGCGCGGCCGCCAACCGTGGAGGAGTACGAGGCCTTCATGGCCGACACGACGGCCGACAAGCGGGCCAAGAAGATCGACGCCCTGCTCGCCAGCGAGGACTTTACCGACTACATGTCGGCCCTCTGGGGCGAGCTCTGCCGTGTGGGGAGCAACGACTACACGGGGCGGGGCGACGCCCACAAACCGGCCAACTCGTTCATGGCCTGGCTGCGGGACCAGGTGGCGGCCGACCGGCCGTTCGACGAGGTCGTGGCCGACATGGCCACCGCCGTAGGCAGCACGAACACCGACGGCCAGACGGGCCTCTACACGATGCTCATCCACGACTACGCGCTCAACCCCAAGGTGTTCGCGTCGGACTTCTCGCAGCTCTTCCTCGGCGTGCGGATGCAGTGCGCGGAGTGCCACAACCATCCGTTCGACCGTTGGACGATGGACGACTACTACGGCCTGGTGAGCTTCTTCAGCTGCGTGAAGCGGAAGCCCGGCAGCGACGGCCGCGACCGGACGGTTATCTTCGACCCTACGGCGGCGCCGGCCAAGCACGCCGTCGACGGCCGCCCTGTGCCGGCGAAGCTGCTCGGCGCGGTCGAGGCGGTGGGCGGCGAGGGTGATCCGCGGCGAGCGCTGGCGGCCTGGATCAGGGATCCAGAAAACTCGCTCTTCAACCGGAACATCGTCAACCGGCTCTGGGCCCACCTGCTCGGCGTGGGGATCGTCGATCCGGTCGACGACTTCCGGGCCACCAATCCTCCCGCTAACGGCCCGCTGCTCGACGCGCTCGCGGCCAAGTTTGTCGAGCACGGGCGGAAGCTGCGGCCCATGATCCGCGACATCTGCAACTCGCGGGTATACCAGCTCTCGGTCGAGCCGACGCCGTCGGGCGCCGCCGACACGCGGCAATACTCGCACGCCATGGTCCGCCGACTGCGGGCCGACGTGCTGGTCGACGCCGTCGTGGCCATCACCGGCGTGCCGAAGCCGCTCCCGATGGCACCAACGGGCACGAAAGCCATCAACTACCTCGTCCGCGACCAGTTCTACCAGGTCACGGGCGACTTCGTGCTCGACACCTTCGGCCAGTCGGGACGGAAGTCGGTCTGCGCCTGCGACACGAAGACCAACCCCTCGCTCTCGCAGGTGATGCACCTGTTCGTGGGCGACACGGTGAGGACGCGGGCCCATACCGCTGCCGCCAGCGGCGTGCTGAAGAAAATCCTCGACGACAACTCGACTCCCGAACGGATCATCGAGGCGATCTTCATCCGCGTGCTCTCGCGGCGGCCGACTTCGACCGAGATGCAGGCGATGGTCGACCTCGTAGCAAACAACAAGGCTCCGGCCATCTACGAGGACATCTTCGCCGGCCTCTTCACCACGAGCGATTTCCTCTTCAACCACTGAGCGTTCAGGCCGGCTTTCTCGCAAGAACCGTGATGAAGTGGGAGTGCGACACATCCCACTGGCCAAGCCATGCGGGAAGCGGGTGGTAACCCGCGCCCCTCAGGGTCACGACCTCGAATCCGTGTGCCTCGAAAAACTCGCGCAGGCCTCGGGCTGAAAAAAGCACCTTGTGCGTCCACGTCTTCACGTGATCCGACTCGCCACGATGCACGGCGAGGGGATTACCGATCCCAAGCCTGACCCCCGAAAGATTCGTCGACGAGAACATCTGCCAGCCACAGAATGCGGCAAAGACGTTGTGCCAACTGCTCGTATTCTCCGTGCTCACGATCGCCAGTCCACCCGGTTTCAGCAACCGCAGGATTTCGGTGGCGAACAGGTCGATGTCCGGCACGTGCTCGATAACCTGATTCGCATGAATCACATCAAAC
>JBILKZ010000094.1:0-15130 GCA_044376405.1 Pirellulales bacterium | reverse complement strand
CGACGCGGGCCTGGCGGCCCCGCGCTGCCAGCCAGTCGCCGAGCACTGCAGACGAGGCCTCACGCTGATCGGTGCGAAGCGTGGAGCGACGCTTCGCGACATAGGTCCGCACCTCGGTGGCAGCCACCTGCTCACGCTCGAGTGGCTTGTCAGGGCAGACCAGCAGGGTCTCGCCAGTCAGCAGCAGCGCCACCGCAGGGGCAAACCGGAAGTCCCAGCGGTGCCCGGTGAAATACTGCACGTGCTCCGGTGCCACGAGAACGACAGCATCGAGCGACCGTTCGGCCATACAGTTGCGGAGCCGTGCCTGGCGGACACGGCAGGCGTCGAGGTCGAGCAGGGGAGAGAGTCCGTTCATGGGGTTGGGGCACGCGGCCGCGGCGGGCATGCGGGGAATGGTGAAGAGGGCGTCAGTCGAGCTTGGAGAGCAGGCTCGAATCAAACGGGGGGAACTGCGGATCGAGTCGCTCGAGTGTAGCCCGCAGCAGTCTCGCCACCACGAGGTTGCGATACCACTTCTTGTCGGCCGGCACGATGTGCCAGGGTGCGGTCTCCGTGTTGCACTGCGTCAGCGCATCGTCGTAGGCCTTCTGGAAGTCGCCCCAGAGCCGCCGGTCCTCGAGGTCACTCGGCCCCAGCTTCCACTGTTTCTTCGGGTCGCGGAGCCGGTCCTCCAGCCGCTGCCTCTGCTCCTTGTTGCTGATGTGGAGAAAACACTTCACGAGGGTGACGTTCCCGTCGCGGAGCAACTTCTCGAAGGCGTTGATCTGGGCGAACCGTTCCCTCCAGACCTCCTTGGGAACGAGCTTGCGAACGCGAACCACCACCACGTCCTCGTAATGAGAACGATTGAAGATGCCGATCCGGCCATGGGCGGGCACCGCAGCATGCACCCGCCACAGGAAGTCGTGCGAGAGCTCCAAGGTGCTGGGCGCCTTGAAGCTCTTCACGTCGAGGCACTGCGGGCTCACGCCGCTGGCAAGCATGCGGATCGTGCCATCCTTACCGGAAGTGTCGATGCCCTGCAGAACGACGATGACCGCCCGCTTCGCCTCCGCGAACAGCCGGTAGGCCAGTTCGTCGAGTTTGTCGCAGTGTTTGCGGGTCTCGGCCTCGGCGTCGGCGCGGTCGAGGTCTTCGTGGTAGTCGGGGTCGAAATCCGCCAAGCGGATATCGCGTCCGGCTGGCACGGTGAGTGGCTGGGTCATGAGCGGCCTCGCTGGGAGGCCCGCATCCTACCGCCCTGCCGCGCCGTAGAACATGGCCCGCGAGCTCACCGGCCGCTGGCGGCGACGCGCGGCCCGGGGCGGGGCGATCATGCGAGAGTCGAGCAGATCGGCGATCAGGTGCCGATCTGCGTCGGCCCCAGCCAGATCGGCCAACTCACCCTCCATCTCCTGCTCGAATCCCAGCACGTCGGCGATCATCGCGATGGTGCGGGCGCGAACCTCACACTGCGTGTCACCCACGGTCACGACATACCGGTTGGCCGCGTTGGCAGACTTCACGAAGGCGGTGTCGGCAGAGCTCGCGGTGCTGGTGGTGGCATTCATGGGATGGGCCTCCTGCGTCGGCAAAAGATGCAAGTGTTTTCGCTCTGGAAACATACACCGCATATTGCGTGCCAATGCCCGAAAAAAGATGGATGGCTCTTTCCGAGACGGCCTCGGCCGCCCAGCTTTGCCTAGCCGCGCTATTTTGACAGAGCCGCTTGAAAAATTTACCGCGGCTCGCAGCCCCGGCCCGGCAATTCAGCCTGTCACTCGGTCGGGCTGCGGATCTTTTCGTTGAGAATCTTGTCGCGGATCGTGGCAGCGAGTTCGTAGTTTTCAGCCCGGATCGCCTCGGCCAGTTGCTCATCGAGCGTGCGGCCCACCTCGTACCGCTGCCGGACGCTCTCCCGCATCTCGAGGAGTCTCTTCACGAGTTCATCCTCGTCGTACTGTTCGGCGGCGTCGTAACGGGCGAACAGATCCCGGAACTGCCCCAGTCCACGGTTGATCTCGCTGATCGCCGCCTCCGGCCCCGACTCCTGGAGCGCGGCGAGGGAAGCGGCCTGCACCCGATGGAAGAGCACGAAAGGCCGATACTGCTCATGCGAGAGCGTCCACTCCTCGTCCGGAGAATGTTCCCGCACGAAGTCCATGAAGGCCAGGCTGTGATCGGCGTCCCTGGCGGCCCGATGGTATTCCCGCAGCGACAACCAGCAGAGCCGACGGTGGTAGAACTGCACGAACTCCCTGTCCGCCTCGGCGCACTGTTCCTTCGACAGCCGGAACGAACCGCCCTCCCGGATCACCTCGCTGACGAGATAGTCGTAGTAGGTCTCGGCGCCGTGTGGCCGCAGGCCATCCGGACGCAGGTCGGTCTCCATCTGCAAAAGGCCCATGTCGACCCGCATCTGAAGCACCTCCCGGCCGTTCCGAGCCTTGAGGAGACGGGCGTTGACCTCGCCGGGCTGGAAATCCCAGTTCTTGAGGAGGGTATCGATGTCGCGGGCCGCTGCCATGGGTCGCACTCCTTCCCGGTCAATCCAAACCGCGGCGTTCTTGCCACTTGCCGGGATTATACCAACGTCCATGACCAGAGTTTCCAGGCCGAAAAATCCGTTCTGGAATCTGGCTTTGCCAGCCGGCGTCCTCAGTCGTCGGTCCGGCGGCGGAGCCGCTTCGTCTCGGACCGACGGCGTTTGGTGTCGAGGCGCTGGGCTTTCGCGGCCCGGGGTGTGGTCGAGCCGCGGCGGGTCTTCGGCACGATCATCGCCCGCTCCAGGAGGTCCGCGAGTTTTTCCAGACAGTCGGCGACGTTGCGAGACTGATCGCGGTGCCGCTGGCTGGAGATCATGAGCGTCCCGTCGCCGGTGAGGCGGGCCCGCTCACGCTGCAGCAGCCGGCGCCGCACGTCGTCGGGCAGGTGCGGCGAATGGACGGCATCGAACCGGAGCACGGCCTTGCTGCTGGTGCGGTTGACATGCTGCCCACCCGGGCCGCTGCTCCTCGCAAACTGCCACTCAAGCGCCCCCGCGGGTATCAGAAGCGGACCGACGCGGATTTCCTTTTCCTTGGACATGATTCGATCGCGTGAGAGGATGATAGGATTTTCGTTGTTCTACACTGGGATTCCTTGGATGCCGAAACCGATGCTCAATCGACTGCCTCTTCTCGCGGTGGCGGCCATGGCGCTGGGTGCGGGCCATGGAGCCGCCGGAGAGCCCGAAACTCTTCCGGCGGAGCAACTCGCCCCTCGTGCGGCCGATCTCTGGACCCGGCCCGGAGAGGACTGGGGAACATTCCTCGGTCCCACGGCCAACGGACGCAGCAGCCTGAAAGGCATGGCGGTGCCGTGGCCTGCGGGTGGCCCGCGCATCGTCTGGCACGGCGCACTCGGCGAGGGCTACTGCGGCCCCGCAGTCGCCCAGGGACGGTGCGTGATCTGCGACCGCATCGACCAGGAGATCAGGGTCCGCTGCCTCGAGGCCGAAACGGGACGTGAACTCTGGCAGCAACGGTATCCCACCGACTACGTCGACACCTTCGGCTACGACGGCGGACCGCGGGCGGCCGCGGTGATCGCCGGAGATGCCGTGATCACGTTTGGCCCCGAGGGACGGCTCGAATGCCGCAGCCTGGCCGACGGCGCGAGCCGCTGGCAGGTTGACACATCCAAGGCGTATCACGTCGTGCGGAACTTTTTCGGCGTCAGCGCCGCGCCGCTGGTGGTCGACGTCGGGGAGGAGCGGCTGGTCATCGTGCAGGTCGGCGGCAGCGCTCCGGGGTCAGCGCCTCCCTCGCCGGAACGGCTCGACCTCGTGAAGGGCCTCGACAGCGGCCTGGTGGCCTTCGACCTGGCCACGGGCAGGGAACGCTGGCGGTCGAGCGACCAGTTGGCAAGCTACAGCACGCCCGTGCGGGCGACCATCGGTGGTCGCGACCGCCTTCTGGCCTGGATGCGAGACCGGTTCCTGGTGGTTGATCCGGCCACAGGCGCTATCCAGGCCGACTTTCGCTGGCGAGCGGACGAACTCTTCAGCGTGGTCGCTGCCAGCCCGGCCGTGGCCGGCAACGAGGTGCTGCTGTCGGAGACCTACGGCCCGGGGAGCGTGCTTCTCACGGTCACGGCGGCGGGTCTGCAGCCAGTTCGCCAAGACGCCGCCAGCAGCCGCCGGCCGAATCGCAGCCTCAGGTCCCATTGGGCCACGCCGGTGCTCCACGACGGCCATCTCTACGGCTCGAGCGGCCGCAACGCGGGCGATGCCCTGCTCGTCTGCGCCGACTGGAAAACCGGTGCCGTCCGCTGGAGCGAGCCCGGCCTCGGCAGATCGAGCGTGGTATACGTTGATGAACACCTGATCGTGCTCGGAGAGTTCGGCGATCTCGTGCTCGTGAAGGCGACGCCCGACCGATACGAAGAGGTGTCGCGCACGCGGCTCGTTGCGGCTGCGACAGACACGCAGAATGCCACCGGTCAGACCACTGACAGTCCTGGCGGCACGCAGGGCAGGGGAGCCGAGCTGCTCGTGGCACCGTGCTGGGCCGCGCCGGTGATTGCCCACGGCTATCTCTATGTTCGCGGTCAGGGTCGGCTCGTCTGCCTCGACCTGCTGCCCACGAAGACCAACTGATCCAACACAGACTGATCCAAGACCAACTGATCACTGTTCAGTAACGCCGGCGACACTCGCCTGCGATGTTGTCAAGACTGAAACGCATCGCGCGCCAGCACCAGTCCGTTGCCGCGACGCGTCGCCTTCCCGCCGCGGAAAAGAGCCTGCGTGATCTTCTCTGGACAGTCTGCGCACGACCGTTCCATACTTTTGCCCTTTGAGGTCCGGGCGGACGCCGTGCAGGAGAAGACGCGAGCATGTTTCATGTGGCCATCAGTCAGTTGACGACGTCGCGCTGGGATCTTCCCGAGGAAATCACCCGCCTTGCAGACCATGGCTTTGATTGCCTGTCACTGTGGCGGGCAAAGCTCTCGGACATCGGGCCCGCTGCTGCAGCATCCCTTCTGACCGGTGCGGGCATGCGGGTGTCGAGCCTGCAATGGGCGGGGGGCTTCACAGGCGGCGACGGCCGCACGTTCGCGGAGAGCATCGAAGACGCCGCCGAAGCGATCGAAACCGCCGCCTCCGCTGGAGCCCCTGTGTTGGTAGTGCACAGCGGCTGCCGCGGCGGACACACGCGGGCCCACGCCGGCCGCCTGCTCGTTCAGGCTCTCAAGACGCTCGCTCCGATCGCGGGAGCGGCCGGGGTCACGCTGGCCTTGAAACCGATGCACACAGCGGCAGCCAACGGCTGCAGCTTCCTGACACGGCCCATCGATGCCTTGGAACTGGTCGAGAACGTCGCCGATCCAGCCATCCGCATGGCCGTTGATCTCTGGCAGTTCGCCGACGATCCAGATCTGGTGGGATTGCTTCACCGAGTCGCAACGGCCACAGCGATCGTCCAAGTGGCCGACCGAGACGGCCCACCGACGGCCGATCTGGAGCGACTCCCGGCGGGCCATGGCTCGCTGCCACTGGAATCGTTGGTACTGGCCCTTGTCGACCACGGCTTCGCGGGTGACTTCGAATTCGATCCTGTCGGCGACGCCGTTTCTGCGCTTGGATATGAGCGGCTGCTGGCGGAGACCCGCCGCATCGCCGACGCCTGGACCGCGGCCGTGGAAGAGCGGCTGCTGTGGAGTCGCGCGACGGCTGCCGTATGGCAGACCGCTGGCCTGCGACTGGCAGCAGCGTCGGCAGCGGGCACCCCACTCGACCAGCGGCTGTGGCCGACGGCTTGGAGCGGCGTTCCGTTCGGTGGTCAGTTCCGCTCGGCGGGATCCCGCAGGTCCCAGGCCTCGAGCCAGACCGTCTCCCGCAGCTGAAGCTGGAAATCACGGCGAAGCTTCTCGTCGAAATCGTCCATGTGGGCGGCGCCGTAGAAGATGGCGATCTTTCGGCGCCCCTTGGCGATCTGCTCCTTCAGCACATCGAGCGCGGCCGCATTGCGGTCGGTGATCAGCGACGAGCCCTCCTCGCCGCCAAACGCAGCCGTGAGCACTTCCATGTCGGTGAACTGCTCTGCCATCAGCCGGCGGAGCCTCAACTCGCGGTCGTTCCCGAAGAGAATGCCGAAGATGTCGCTGAAGCCGACATCGGCCGCCGGCTGTTTACCGGCGCGATCGGCGCGGGCCATGCTCTCCCGCATCACCCGGGAATACATCGACCACCACGATTCGCCCCGCTTGGCCATCGCGGCATCGAACTCCTTGGGCGACAGGTCGGCGTGCACGAAGTTCTTGGCCGTGTAGTCGATCTGATCGAGCTGGAATTCGAGTCCGAGCATCTTCGTCAGTCCATGCTGCGCCGAGCCGATGGCTCCCGAGGGCTTGCGGCCCGGCTTGGGCACGCGGGCATTGTCTGGGGCCACCAGTTCGTAGAGCACGGCGTCGTAGTCGGCGAAGAGCCGGTCGAGCGTGTCGTAATACTGACGGCTGCCCAGGTGCACGGCCCCGACCAGATCGACCTCGAGCGGCTCCGGCCGCCCCGCGGCGGCAGCCGCCTGAGGGGTTTCCACGTAGGTCGCGATCGCCGTTTCGAGGGCGATCGGCTTGCGGGCTGAGCCGCGGGTGATCCGGAGAAAGCCATGCTCCTGCTCGGGCTGTCGGGCATCAGCCGGAGCGGCGGCCCGGCCGGCCCGCGGTTCCGCCCCCTGTGCCGGCAGCACCATGACAAGCAAGGCAGACCAGGCAAGGAACGCAACCGCGGCAGCCCCCGCCACGTAGCTGGTCCGTGTCCCGACAGGAAAGAGCCTGAGCATGCTCGACATGGAATGGTCTCCAGCATGGGAATCCCGGCGAGGAGGGATGGAGCCGGGGGTTCCTGCAACATACCCGAGTCTGCCCCGCCTGCCACTCTTTTCCCCGTCGCGACGGAAAATCCGCACATCCGGCAGAGTCTGCCAACTTTCGTCAACTCGGCTCACCGGCATGACCGATACAGAAGGAGCAATCCGCATCGGCGGAAAACGGTCTCCTGCTCCCCAGGACACACAAGCGATGGTCACGAAGCAGCGGTTCAAGCGTCTGGCGGCATCGGTTCTCGTAGTGGCTCACAGCCTCGTGGCGGGCATGCCCGTCCACGCCGGCGACTGGATGCCCATGCTGCCGAGTCAGGATTTTTATGACTTCCAGCTGTTCGCACCGCCGGACCTGCAGGACTACGAGATCTACCCCGAGCCGAGCGAGGGGATCTTCTTCAACTACGACCGTCTCTACTGGGGCATCACGCCGCCCCGTGTAACCGGCGTGGGCACGACGCAGACGGGCAATTACCTGATACCCTCGAATCCGATCTCTCCTCAGGCGATCGTGCAGCTTAATAATGCGAACATCACCTCTTCCGCAAACCAGTCGGGTACCGGCGAGGGAACCGGTGTCATCGGAGGTCTGTATGTCTTCGGGGCCGATCCTCTCGCACTCGATCTCAACACCAGTTGGATGCGGACCAAAATGGGCTGGGGCAATCGCTATGAGGGCGGCTGGATCTATGACAACAGAGGCGTCAACATCAGCTACTTCAGCGTCGGTCAATCGCAGGAATTCACCACGAACAGCGAATTTGCCGCGGGCTCTCCCACCCAGATCTTCACCCAGACGGCACTCGGTGGTGCCGGTGGTATCGGTGCCGGTGGTATCGGTGGCGGTGGTGGCGGTGGTGGCGGTGGTATCGGTGGTGGTAATCTTGGCAACAATCTTCCATCCGTCACTACGACCATTACCTCAGAGAGCCCGCCGCCGGACCACCTGATCGCGCAGAAGCTCACGCAGAGCAACAGCACCGAAATCCAGAGTGTCGGCGTGGCGTCAATCATTCGCCGGGAGCTCGGCAAGCGGGGTAGCGGGTCGACGGTGCGATTTGGGCTTGGACCGCGGTTCCTGCAATTCGCGGAGCGTTACAAACTGGGCTACGAGAGTAATCAGTATGCATTTGACGTCGGCGCTCCCGCCGGCGGCACGAGCGGCGGTGGTGCTGGCGGCGGTGGTCTTGGCGGCGGTGGTGCTGGCGGCGGTACGACCGGCGGCGGTACGACCGGCGGTCTCGGCGGCGGTACGACCGGCGGCGGCACGACCGGCGGTCTCGGCGGCGGCACGACCGGCGGTCTTGTCGGTGCCGGTAACGCTGGTGGCGGAAATGTCTCGGAGCAGGCAATCAGCACGGGAGCCGGATCGATCCTGGGCATCACTGGAGTCGACACGCTCACCGGCCGCGGCCTCGGCACTCCCCTCCAGGCCGGAGCCTGGGAGACCTACACCAGCAACAACATGGTGGGCCCGGAGTTCTCGCTGCTGCTCGAGTCACAGCAGGGACGATGGCTGTTCTCCAGCGAGCTTAAGTTCACCGCCGGTCTGAATTGGCAGAACAACCTCTACCGTGGCGCAAACTTTCCTAGTGCGGTCGGTGCCGATGTGCTTCGCAGCACGTTCAGCCCCTCGGCGACGGTGACTCAAACCGGGTTCGGTGGAAACCAGCCCGGGGCGGCGAACACGCAAGTGACCCTCCAACCGCCGCCGCTGTACCTGCAGATTTACGGTGTCGGCCAGAGCAACGCCACGAATGCCGCCGAACATCGGTTCGTCTTCACCCCGATCGGCGAATGGCGACTTGGAACGCAGTTCCGCGTCAGCGAAGCGATCCGACTGCACGCCGGCTACACCGGCATGTGGCTGGGCAGTATCGCCCGTGCTTCGACCAATACGGGCTACAAGACGGTCAACGACAAACCGGCACAATATGCACAGCTGCTCGATCCAACACAACAAGCAAGCCCCACAAACCCATGGGTTGTCAAGACGACCTCGAACACCGGGCCGGTGAAGAATCCTGAGTACAACCGGATTGCCCCAGTCCAGGGTGGACAGGAGTACGTGCTCACCAATGGCGTCGACTTCGGCATCGAGGTGCGATACTAGTTTCACGAAAAACATCGCATCGTGCGATTTTTCTTGGCGACCGCCGTTCGCTGGCGGGAGCCGAGCATCGTGCCCGGCAGTCAGGTAGCGACTGGCATGGGCAGCCCAAGGGCCAACCGTATCAGGCCACCGACACCGGACGCTGGGCCGACCGGGCGTAGGCCGGATCGATGCGGGCCAGTTCCTCCTGCATCGCGGCGACCGTCCGCCGGATCTGGTCCGGCGTGTGGCTCGATGTGATGAAGAACCGCAGGCGGGCCGCCCGCTCCTCGACCGCCGGATAGAGGATCGGCTGCACGCTGATGCCCCGGGCGAAGAGGGCTCGGGAGAGCCGCAGGCTGTTCATCGAGTTGCCGAGGATGATCGGCACGATCGCCGAGCCGCCGGACGGGCCGGTATCCAGGCCTGCCTCGCGAGCCAACTGCAAAAAGAGCCGGGCATTCGCGAGGAGCTTGGCCACCCGCTCCGGCTGCCGCTGCAGAAGCCGCAGGGCTCCGAGCGAGGCACCGGCCGCGGCTGGGGGCAGGCCGACCGAATAGACGAAGCCGGGCACCGTGTATTTCAGCCAGCGGACGAGCGTCTTCGATCCGGCGATGTAGCCGCCGCAGCTGCCGAAGGCCTTCGAGAGCGTGCCCATCCAGAGGTCGACGTCGGCGGGATTCACGCCAAAGTGCTCGCCGATGCCGCGGCCCCGCGGCCCCATCACGCCGATCGAATGGGCCTCGTCCACCATCAGAAGGGCCCGATGCCGCTTGGCCAGGGCGATGAACTTCGGCAGTTCGGAGAAATCCCCGTCCATGCTGTAGATGCCCTCGATTACGATCAGCACCCGGCGGTATTGCCCGCGCATCTGGGCGAGCAGCTTCTCGGCCGCGTCGAAGTCATTGTGCGGGAAGGGCCGCCGCCGTGCCCCGGAGAGCACGGCCCCTTGGAGGAGGCTGTTGTGGGCCAGGGCGTCGTGCAGCACGAGGTCGCCAGGGCCAACGACGTGGCCGATCACGGTCTCGTTCGTGGCATGGCCGCCGACGAACGTCACCGCGTCCTCCGTGCCGACGAACCGGGCGATCTCCCGCTCCAACTCCTGGTGGATCGTCTTCTCGCCCGAGACGAGCCGGCTGGCCGACACGCTCGTGCCGAAGCGGTCGATTGCTGCCTTCGCGGCCACCGCCACCTCAGGCTCGCCCGACATGCCGAGATAGTTGTAGGTCGCCCAACTGACCATCTCCCGGCCGCCGATCACGGTGCGGTCGTTGGTGAGCCCCTCGTGGACGCTGAAGTAGGGATTTTCGAGACCCGCTTCGCGAACCATCGCGAAGTTCTGCTCCAGCGCACGCACCTCCGGAAACTGGGCGATGTCGTAGGCATCGACCGGGATCTCGGCGACAGACGGGGCTGCGGCAGCCTGGCCGCGGAACTGATCCTTGACCGGCATATGATCGAGAATCGCCTCGCTCACCTCGCGGCAGGTCTCGATCTGCGGGAGCACCTGCTCCGGGAAGCGGGCGCCGAACGACTCCTCGAGGCTCGCGACGATCTCCATCCGCTCGAGCGAATCGAGGCCGAGTTCGACGATATTCGTGTCGAGCGTGAGGTTGCCGGCCCGCTCCTTGGCGATGCGACGGACATGATCGAAGACGGCCTGTACGATCTCCTGCGGCAGTTCGCGGTCTGCCCGGCCTGTGCGCGAGGCCTCCCCGATCGGTCGTTGCCGCGCCAACCGCGGCTGCTCCGAGCCAGGCGTGGGTACGGCTGGCTGCAGCCAGCCGACATGCTGATCCACCACCTCGAGCGTGCCGTCGAGAAACTGCCGCTTGCACGCATGCCGCTGGATCTTGCCGCTCGATGTCTTCGGCACGCTGTTGGGCCGCACCAGCACGATCGCCTCGACGGCGAGTTCGTGCTCCGTCGCCAGTCGCTTGCGGATCGCCTCGAAGGCGGCCGCCACCTCGGCGGGTTCCCGCTTGCCGCGCTCGACCTCCGCCACCACGGCCACCCGCTCGCGGCCATCCACGTCGACGGCGAAGGCGGCGATCGACCCGGCCCGCACGAGCGTGCTGGCCTCCTCGACGGCATGCTCGATGTCCTGCGGGTAGTGGTTGCGGCCGCGGATGATGATCAGGTCTTTGAGCCGGCCGGCCACGAAGAGTTCACCATTGTCGAAGAAGCCCAGGTCGCCGGTGCGGAGATAGGGCCCCTGATTGGGCTGCCACGTGGTCACTGCCTGCTCAGTCGAAGGCTGATCGGACTGCGTGAGCATCGCCCCGAAGGTGGCCGCGGAGGCGTCGCCGCGGTTCCAGTAGCCCTGTGCCACGCTCGGGCCGCTCACCCAGATCTCGCCGACCCGTCCGGGTGGCAGCGCCTCGCACGACTGCGGGTCGACGATCAGCACGTCCTGGCCGTCGAGTTCGCGGCCGCTTCCCACCAGCCGCCGGACGGCCGGCGCATTGGCGGGCCGCACGACAGCGGCGCCGGTCTCGATCGAGGCCGCGTCGAACGACCGGACCACCGGCGGCTCGAACTTCATGCCGCCGGTCACCATCAGCGTGCTCTCGGCGAGGCCGTAGCAGGGATAGAACGCCTCGCGGCGGAATCCGCACGGCGCGAAGGCCTCGCAGAAGGCGTCGATCGTCTCGGCCCGCACCGGCTCGGCGCCGTTGAAGGCCAGCGTCCAACTCGAGAGATCGAGCGTGGCCCGTTGCTCGGGCGTGGTCTTCCGCACGCAGAGTTCGTAGGCGAAGTTGGGGCCACCACTGATCGTGGCCCGGTATTTCGAGATGGCCTGCAGCCACCGCAGCGGCTTCTGCAGGAAGGCAACCGGCGACATGAGCACGTTGAACTTGCCGCCATAGAGCGGCACGAGAATCCCACCGATCAGGCCCATGTCGTGGAAGCTCGGTAGCCAGAACACACCCGACTGGCTTCGCGTGATCTCGAAGGCCTGCATGATCCGCAGCGAGTTGTGGAGCAGGTTTTCGTGCGAGAGCATCACGCCCTTCGGCGTGCCGGTCGAACCGCTCGTGTATTGCAGGAAGGCGAGGGTGCTGCCGTCGATATCCGGCCGTTCCCAGCGATCGGCCCAGGCCACGTCGAGTTCGCTGTCGACCTTCCAGATCAGGTGTTCGAGGCTCGGGGCCGTGGCACGCAGGGCGTCGAACCGGTCGACCACGTCGCGGGTGGTGAGGGCGACGGAGGCCTCGGCATCGGCGGCGATCGCCTCGATCCGCTCGACCGAGCGGTTTTTCCGGGGCGGGTAGGCGGGCACGGCGATCGCCCCACCATAGAGGCAGCCCATGAAGGCCGCGATGAAGTCGAGGCCGGATGGATAGAGCAACAGCACCCGCTTGCCCGCCATCCCCTCGCTCAAGAGCCAGGCCCCCAACGCCCGAGCTTTCCGGTCGAGTTCGGCGTAGGTGATGTTGAGTTCTTCGTTCTCGCCGTCCACGAGGAAGGTGAATGCCCGGTCGTGGGGGCGGTAGGCCGCCCGCTGCCGCAGCAGGTCCACGATCGTCGGAGCAATCGAAGCTTCGGTGTTTGGGTTGGGGATCACTGTCTGTGGAGCCTCCCACCAATGCGTGCTGGAAACGTCGCGCCGCCCTCAAAGGAACCTCAGAGATTTCGGCACGATCCTCCGTTCACCACGACAGTCTATCTGTCCGGCCCAGACAACCGGAAGTTTCGGTCTTCCCGAGGGATGCGACCCTGCGTTTTACCGCTGAGGCAGCGGTTTTTCGCCCTGGAGAACCGCGCACGGTGGTGCGGATGGGGCAGGGTGCGCCGGTGGTCAATCGCCGCCGGGGACGGCAGCAGTCTCGTCGCAGTGGCTTTTTCGCAATGACGCTTTGCGACAGCGCATTCCCCAACCGGGGCGAAAAATCCAAAAGCTCCTCGAGCTTCCGCCGATCCCCGGCTTCGCGGAATCTTGAGGCTCCCATAAAAGCCCCCGGCGCGAGCCGGGGGATAAGGCCGTGCGGCTGGGAATCCCATCGCTGATGGTCCGGGCTTTGATGGGACTCAAAAACGTATCCGTGAGGGGCTGCCCATGTCCCGAGAGCCGGCGTTGCTGACGAGCGCAGGCAGGATGCCGGAGCGAAGTCAGCATCGAGTGAGCGAAGGCCATGGATGGCCGTAGCGAACGTCCGGCGACGGGGCATGGGCAGCCCCGAACCGTCGCGAAGGAGCCGCTTTCTGTCTGCCGCCAAGAGGCTCGGTCAGGCCCACGTCCGACCGCTGGCCTGTTCGGTGCGGTGTTCGAAGTTGCCGAGCAATCCGCCGATCACGTCCCAGCGGTCGTGCCGGCGGACCTCGATGTCGCCCTGCTGGTTGATGCGAACCAGGCAGGTGTCGGTGAGGCCGACCTGCTGGAGCGCGTCCGGGGAGACCTCGTCGGGCTCCAGCATGCTCATCAGCGCCCGGCCATTCATCTCGATGAACTTCATCCCGACCTCCGCTCGAAAAACGCCTGCTCCAGCCGCACGAATGCGTCGGGGGAAATTTCCTCCGCTCGCACCGACTCATCGAATCCCATCGTCTCATAGACGCGGGCCACGGTGTCACGGGAGGCCTCATTCTGCTTGCCTCCAGCCATGCGCACAAGCACGCCCCGCAGGAGCTTCCGCCGGTGGCAGAAGACGTCCCGCACGAAGTCGTGAAATCGCCCGAGATCCTGGATCAAAGCCCGCCGCTCCGGCTCGAGCTCCAGGTGCACGATCGCCGACTCGATCTTGGGCCGCGGCCAGAACACGCTTGCGGGCAGAATTCGCACGACCTCGCCGCGGCACTGGGCGCCGACCCAGACCGAGAGCGCGTTGTAGGCATGCGAGCCGGCGGTAGCCGTCATCCGCTCACCCATCTCCCGTTGCACGGTGACGGTGGCGGTGTCGAACGGCCGCGATGTCGCCAGCAGATTGGAGATGATCGGCGTGGCCACGCAGTAGGGCAGGTTGGCCACCAGCCGGAAGCGGCCGGATGGCTGGAGCGAGCAGGCCTCTTCGATGGCGGCGAGCACGGCCGGGGCGAACCGGTGCTTCGACTCGAGCACGTCGCCCTCGACGAGGACGACACGGCCGTCGATGTCGCCGCCTCGGACATCATCAATCTGCATCAGCCGTTCGCGGGCCAGCTGCGCGAGCCGGGGATCGATCTCGCAGGTGACGACGCGGCCGGCGGCACAGGCGAGCCGTTCGGTGAGGGCGCCCGTGCCCGTGCCCACCTCGAGCACGACGTCTGCCGGAGTGATGCCCGCAGCGCGTTCGAGGACGTCGAGCAGGTTGAGGTCCACAAGAAAGTTCTGGCCGCGACGGGCATCGATCGTGAAGCCCACCTGGGCAAAAAGCTTCTTGAGATAGGCCGTGGTCTGCCGCGCCGGCCCAGTCTGGACTGCGGGCCCGGTCTGGCCTGTCGGTGCGCCGGATTCGGATGGAACGTCGGATTCGGCGGCGGTCATCGGGCGGCCTCCATCGAGCGTGCGACGTATTTAAAGAGGAGATCGGTCTCAAGGTTGACCGGATCGCCCTCGGCGAGACTGCCCAGCGTCGTGCAGGCGAGGGTGTGCGGAATGAGCGCCACGCTGAACCAGCTCTCGGTCACGTCTACCAGCGTGAGGCTGACGCCGTCGATCGCCACCGATCCCTTCGACGCCATCTGGTGGAGCAGGGCAGGGGGGGCAGAAAACCGGCAGGTCACCCAGTCTCCCTCCTGCACACGGGATTCGAGCCGCCCCTGGCCGTCGATGTGGCCGGTGACAAGATGCCCACCCAGCCGGTCGGAGAGACGAAGCGAACGCTCGAGATTGACGGGTCTTCCCGCCGCAAGCTTGCCCAGCGACGTCCGCGCGAGCGTCTCGGGGCCAAGCTGAAACTCGAGCCTCGGGCCGTCGATCCTCACGACCGACAAGCAGCAGCCGCTGGTGCAGATGCTCTCGCCGAGTTGTGCATCCCTCGCGATTTCAGCCGCCTCCACGACCAGCCGCACCCCGGGCGGTTCCGCCACCACGGCAGCCACGCGACCCAGCGATTCGACGAGTCCGGTAAACATGAACGACGTTCGACCCGAGGGGAGGAAATGGAGAAGGAGGGCTGCTCGGGCGTTGTCCGCACAGCCGCGAACCGTGCAGGATAGCCGCCAGAGGCCGCTTGAGCCATGATGTCGCCAGTCGCTCTTGCGTGTCAGCCAG
>JBILKZ010000196.1:0-5150 GCA_044376405.1 Pirellulales bacterium | reverse complement strand
AGCACGCAGCCGCTCGACGGCTTGGCGATTCTCCGGAGTGTCCTCTTCTGCCAGCCGTTTCTCGGCCAGTTGCAGCCGGTGCCGCGTCCAGCGGAGTTGACGGTCTTCTATGTGTTCGCGGACCTTCAGCTCGTTCCCAGAGGCGGCGAGCGCCTTTGCGAGCACCTGCTGGGCTTCTTCGACCGTGCCGTCGCGCTCGACCAGATCGGCCAGTTCGAGATACGGCTCGATGTCGGCGGGATTCTTCGTGATCGCCTGCAGGAGAATGGATCGCCGTTCCTTGGAGCTTCCGCCTTCGGCCGCGGCCGCGGCCTGCTGACCACCGCCAGCGGCCGTCCCCGCAGCCGCGCCACCGGAAGATGCGCCAGCGGACGACTTCCGGCCGGTCATTCCTTCGCCCAGGGAAATCGTCTTGTCGACCTGCAGTTTTGCAATCTGCCGCTGGGCTTCGTCAGCCATCCCCTTCACTTTTTCGATTCGCATCCAGCAGGCGACGGCCTGATCGTATTCGCCATAACTGGCCAGAAACTCGGCGCACTTGCGATTCACCTCCACGTCAGCGGGAGCCGCGTCGAGCGCGGCCTTGAGGTAGACCTTCTGGGCATCGGCGAAGCCCAGCCTGCCGGCGGCTTCAGCCATGACGAGCAGGCTGCCGTGATCGCCGGGATTGCCCCTGACAATGTCCAGCCCCTGCGCGATCACCTCCCGCCATTTCCCGGCTGCGGCAAGTTTTCTCAGCCCCCCACGCCCGCCCGCCGACCAAAGGGCCGACAGGCCGCCCCCCTTCTTGCCGGCATGCTTGAGCCGCAGCGCTCCCAGGAGGTTCTGCAGGTAGATGGCGTTGGCCGGGTCACCCGCGACGCAGACAGCGAACATTTCGACGGCGTAATCGATATTTTTCGCGACACTCTGGGTGCCGTGCTGGAAGCACTGGGCAAGCCGCGTCCGCTCCGCTGGCGAGAGCGCCGCCGACGGCTGTGGAGCAGGGGAGCCCGATCCAGCCGTTGGAGACTCATTTGCCATGAATTTCTGAATCGCAAGGAGGGCCCGGGCAAGATCCGGCGGGAGCCGGTCCGACAATCCCGCGGGCACGGTATGCTTCCGTCTCCAACGCCAAGGAATCGGCTGTTTGGATCGCCGCAGGATTCCAGAGTGTAGCCCCGGCCCCGGGAGCCTCAAAGGTCTGCGTGATCCCAGCCGCCTCCAGGCGCACCCAACACCGTCACCGGAATGGCCCAGGCAGCCCGCCGCGGCCTCATCCACACCGCCACTTTTCCGATGTCCAGCGACCGTCCGCCACCCCCATCCGAGCACCATGGTCACCCCGGCAGGGTGTTGTTCGTGGGCGCTGGGCCAGGCGATCCGCGGCTGCTCACCGTCCGTGCGGTGGACTCCCTCCGCTCCGCCGACGTCGTGGTCTACGACACGCTCGTGCCGCAAGCCGTGCTCGACCTGGTACCCCCGAGCGTGACGCGTTTGGCGGTGCCGCGGGATGGGAAAGACGGCGAAGGCGACCCTGGCGAAGCAATCGGGCGGCTGCTCGTGCGGCTGGCGGCGGAAGCCCGCACCGTCGTGCGGCTGAAGGGGGGTGATCCGGCGGTGTTCGGCCGGCTGACCGAAGAGATGGGGCCTGTGCGGGACGCCGCCATTCCCCTCGAGATCGTGCCCGGCGTCACTGCTGCCGCAGCCGCAGCCGCGGCGGCGGGCATCCCTCTCACAAGCCGCTCGGCGGCGTCAAGCCTCACGATCCTGACGGGCCATGAAGCCGCCGACAAGCGGGAGGGAATCGACTTTCGTCAGCTTGCCGAGCTTTCTGGAACACTGGCGATCTACATGGGAGTTGAACAGGTCGAGCGGTGGTCGAGCGGCCTGTTGGCAGCTGGCAAGCCGGCGCAGACGCCGGTCACGATCGTCAGTCGCTGTTCCTGGCCAGACCAGCGGATCGCCGTCAGCACGCTGGCCCGCTGTGCTGCCGACTTCGAACGCCACCACTGGCCTTCACCGGCCGTCGTCATCGTCGGCGAGGTGGCACAGACGCTCGTCGGGCCTTCCACCGCGGCAGTCTACGGGCCCCTCGCCGGCCGCCACGTGCTCAACACGCGGCCACCAGGGCAGGGCGACGATGTCGATGCCCTGGTCCGCGCGGCCGGCGGCAGCTGTCACCGCGTGCCCGTGGTTCGCATCGGGCCGCCCGCGTCATGGCAGCCCCTCGATGATGCGATCCGTCAGGCCGCCACCTTCGACTGGATCGTGTTCGCCAGCGCCAACGGCGTACGGAGCTTCGCCGAAAGACTGCGGTGTGCAGGGCTCGACGGCCGGACGCTTGGCACAGCCCGGCTGGCCGCCATCGGCCCGGCCACACGTCAGGCGTTGGAACACGCCGGCTTCGCCTGCGACCTGACCCCCGACCTGTTCCGCTCCGAAGGGATCACCGCCGCCCTCGGCCAGTCGCCCAGCCCCACCCGCTTCCTTCTGGTGAGAGCCAACCGTGGCCGCGATCTGATGCGGCGGGAACTTGAAACGCAGGGACACATCGTCAGTGAGGTGACCGCCTACGCGAGCGAACCCGTTGACACACTCGATGCGGCCACCGCCACCGCGATCGAACAGGTTCCGTTCGACTGGATCACCATCACCAGTTCCCTGATCGCTGAATCAGCCGTCAGGCTGTTTGGTCATCGGATCCAGCAGTGGCGGGTGGCAAGCCTGAGCCCGATCACGTCAGCCACCCTGCGCCAACACGGTATCGAACCCACCGTCGAGGCAACGGCAGCGGTCGCCGACAGCCTGGTCGCCGCCATGGCGGACTGGGAAATTGCCCACGCCCCCCGGCCTGCGTGACCGGACTGTCTGTCTGCCGGGATGAAATTCCAGAACGACGGAAACCCGCGACGATAGACACTCTTGGTCGAGGGGAGGGGGCAGTGGCATGGGCCATGGCCCATGGGGGCAAGACGGGGGGATTCGTCATGGGCCGATCTGGTCTGCCGACCACGCTGGTCATCTGCTGTCCGATCTCCGCAGGCATGCCGCAGTCGACGGCGGAGGCATGCCTTGCATTCGCACGCCAGGCCGCGATGCCGGTGACCTGGATCGCCCCGCTCGACCGCCTGCAGCTTGTCGCCGGGCGTAACGCCACCACAGCCCCGTCGCAGCACGTCGCTCTGGAGATTCCGGCGAACCTGTCGCGTCAGGAACTCCGGCAGTTGCTGGCGAGGGCGGCCGCGGAAGCGTCTGGGCTCGATGCCGCGGCAATCCGCGGAGCGTTGCCGGCGGAACACCGGCGGATGCTGGTCGACTGCGGCATCAGGGTTGTCTGCCGCGATCGATTCGACGACATCAGCCGCGGCTCCCGCCGCCCGGCACCGCACGGATGGTCGTGCCGGAGCACGCTCTGGGGCCTGTGGGAGGTGACCCAGACAACCGCGACACCGCCGGGCCTCGTGAGCCGCCTGCTGCCATGGGGTTCTCAGCCTGGGCTGGTTCCTGGCTCGCTGGCAGTGCTCGATATGGGAGGGCACGGGCCGGTCGCCGACGCCGCCGCGATTCGAGGCCGAATGGAGCAGTGGCGATCGTGGGCGGAGAGACGAACCGCTTCAGGACCGGTAGCGTTTGCCAGCCTCTCGGAACTGCCGGCACTGATCGCGGGAGCTGGCCGCTTTCCTGTGGCTGGTTCAGTCCTGAAGGCGGCCTGAGCGGCCCCGGCAACCGACCGACGGCTCACCGCCGCGGCTTCTCCATGATCGTCCAGCTCATATAGGCCAGAATCAAGCTGCTGACGATAAATCCGATGTCCGTCATGATGCTGACCCGTTGAAATGGAAACCCTGCCGCCAAGTCGGCGAGAAACAGGATCGCAACGAGCCCCGACACGATCATCCCGACAAACGGCATCAATTTCGACACGGGATCCCTACCTCCAGGACATGGCCATTCGCATCATAGCCAATTCCCTTACGATATCGGGTATCCCGCGGGATGCCACCTGCGTGCGGCCCACGGCTTCCACACGGCCCTGGCAGCCCGCCTGACGGCACTTCCAGCGGCGACCGAATTTCAAGCCCATCCCGATGCCCACAGGAACCCACACCCCCGTGGCCCACTCCCTTCCCCACGCTCCCCAGCCGCGTACTGCCGTCTACACCGGGTCGTTCGATCCGATTACCCTTGGCCACCTCGACGTGATCCAGCGGGCCAGCCGGATCTTCGAGGGGATCGTCGTCGGCGTCGGCATCAACCCGGAAAAGCAGCCCATCTTCACGCTGGCCGACCGCGTGCAACTGGTCCGCGAATCGGTCGCCGACCTGCCGAATGTCCGCGTGGAGTTGTTCAGCGGGCTGTCGGTGGCATTCGTGCGTGAGCAGGGGGCGCACGTGCTCCTGCGGGGCGTGCGGTCGCTGACCGACATCGATGCGGAGTTCACCATGACGCTGGCCAATCGGAAGCTTGATCCCGCGGTGGAAACCGTATTCCTGATGGCCGACGCCCAGTATTCGCACATCTCGTCGTCGCTCCTCAAGCAGATCACGCCCCTGGCCGACGACGAGGCGCTGCTGAAATTCGTGCCACCTCCGGTCGTGGCCCCGCTCCGCCGCGAGCTCTCCGGCCCGTTGTGATGGCTGGCGACAACACCCCGTCGGTGTGAGATGCAAGTCGATGCAGGCGGTTCTGACGGGCCGCATTGGTTCGCCGGCTGCGGCATGCTCGTCGCCGGCGGATTCTGCTACAGGATGCTCTGGGACGAATCCTCTATCGCTGTTGAGTCGCAGAATTCACCGGCTCCTGCGCGTGCCTCCGACCGGCTCCTCAGCATCTGAGTTCAAGAAAAACATGACATCGTGTCGCCAAGAAGGGCGAATGCCCGTCCTCAGCCAGTTTTTTGGCGGGCCTCCGCCCGATGGTGCTGACCCGGCCGGCTGTATGCTCGCGAAACATGGCATCCTGCCATTTTCGCTTGGCCGACTCCGTCGGCTGGTGCTAACCCGGCCCTCCGGGCCTGGCGCACATCATCCCATCGCTTGCGCTCCGGGCTTCTATGCGTTCCGCTGCATCCGTGAGGGGCTGCCCATGTCCCGAGAGCCGGCGTTGCTGACCAGCGCAGGCAGGATGCCGGAGCGCAGTCAGCATCGAGTGAGCGCAGGCAGGATGCC
>JBILKZ010000093.1:0-15162 GCA_044376405.1 Pirellulales bacterium | reverse complement strand
GCGAGTCGGGCCTGCCGGCGTCGTTCCATCCAGGCAGGAAGAAACGCGATCGGATGGGATTCGATCCCGCCACGGCGAAGAACGTTCGCTGGATGGTCCGCCTCGGCAGCGAAAACTATTCCTGCCCGGTGGTGGCCGGTGGCCGCGTCTACATCGGCACCAACGACGAGGATCTCGATGACGACCGGTTCCAGTCGACCCGGGGCGGCGTGCTCATGTGCCTCGACGAGAAGACCGGCAGCTTGATCTGGCGGCTGGTGGTGCCGCGGCTGGAGATCGACCGCTCGAAGGTGAGCGAGGATTTTGACGACATGAACCTCGGAGTCTGCTCGACGGCGACCGTCGATGGCGACCGCGTGTATCTCGTCACCAATCGTTGCGAAGTGGTCTGCCTCGACGTGGCGGGCATGGCCAATGGCAACGATGGTCCGTTCACCGCCGAGGCGACCTTTTCGGTGCCCGAGGGGGCGGCTCCCGTCGACCCTGGCGACCGCGATGCCGACATCCTCTGGCGGTTCGACATGATCCGCGACCTGCCGGTGTTTCCGCACGATGCCGCCAACTGCTCGATCCTCATGGTGGGCGACCATCTCTACGTGGGGACGGCCAACGGCGTGTATGACGGCAAGGTCGTGCTGCCGACGGCGGCGTCGCTGATCGTGCTCGACAAGCGGTCGGGGAAGCTGCTTGCGCGGGACGACGGACGGATCAGTGCGAACGTGTTCCACGGGCAATGGTCGTCGCCCACGCTGGCCGACATGAATGGCCAGCAGCAGGTCGTGTTTGGCGGCGGTGACGGCGTCTGCCACGGCTTCGAGCCGCTGTCGGCCAAGGCTGCGGCGGGCGGGCAACCGGCGACGCCCACGCCGGCGCCCATCCAGCCGGCGACCCTTCGGGAGACCTGGTCGTTCGACTGCAATCCACCCGGCTACCGGGAGCGGGGCGGCGCGAAGATCGACTACTGGGCGCTGGTCCGCGGCGGCCCGCGGACGCTCGACGCCGACGGCATGCTCGTGAGCCCGAACGAGGTGATCGGATCGCCGGTGATCGTGGGTAACCGGGTCTATGTCGGTATCGGCCAGGATCCGGTGCATGGGCCTGGCCGCGGTGCGCTCTCCTGCATCGCGATCGACGGCACGGGCGACGTCACCAAGAGCGGCCGGGTCTGGCAATACACCGGCATCGGGCGGGCGCTCTCGACGGTGGCCGTTGCCGACGGGCTCGTCTATGCGGCGGAGTATGCCGGCAAGGTGCACTGCCTCGATGCGGCCACGGGTCGGCTGCACTGGGTGCACGACACGCGCGAGGAGATCTGGTCGAGCACGCTCGTGGCCGACGGCAAGGTCTGGATCGGGACGCGGAAGTCGCTCATCGTGCTGGCGGCCGGGCTCGAGAAGAAGGTGCTGGCAGACATCAAGCTGGGCACGCCTGTCTGGTCGATCCCGAGCGTGGCCAACAAGACACTCTTCGTGGCTTCGCAGAAGAACCTCTGGGCGGTCGAGGATCAGGGCGAGGCGCCGTGAGAGATTAGCTGGCTGTGGCCCGGTTTACGTGCTAGAGTTGAGCTGCACCGCGGATTTGCCCTCCTCCCGCCGATCGACCACTTGGTCCGCGATCCGCCGGCAGCACGCCTGCGAATCGGCGACGCGGGTAACCCTCACGGAAACGTTCCATGGGTTGCTCAAAACGGTTTCTCGCGATCCGGCGGCCATCGTGGCGGTTTCTGCCATCGCGCCGCCGCGTGGACATCGCCATCGCGATGGTGGCGGCTGTCTGGGTGGCGATCTGCGCAACGGCCGGGGCGTCCGAATCGCTTGCCCAGACGGTGGCTCAGCCGCTCGACTTCAACCGCGATATCCGGCCGATCCTCTCCGAGAACTGTTTCTATTGTCATGGCCAGGACGGCAACAAGCGGGAGGCCGACCTGCGGCTCGACGACCGCGAGGCAGCGATTCAGGCCGGCGCGATCGTGCCGGGCGATCCTGGTGCGAGCGTGCTCCTCGAACGGATCCATTCGACCGATGCCGATGTCGTCATGCCGCCGCCGAATTCCAACCGGCGGCTCTCCGACGACCAGAAAAAACTCCTCGACCGCTGGATCAAGGAGGGGGCCGTGTACACGCCGCACTGGGCGTTCGTGCCACCGGTGCGGCCGCAGCCACCGGAGCCGAAGCACGCAGCTTGGGCGAAGAGCGACATCGACCGGTTCGTGCTGGCGAAGCTCGAGCAGGTCGGCCTGAGGCCTTCGCCGGAGGCCGACCGGGCCACACTCATCCGCCGGCTCCATGCGGATCTCGTCGGCCTGCCACCCACGCCGGAGGAGGTCGATGCCTTCATCGCCGACCCCGATCCGCAGGCCTATGAAAAGCTGGTCAATCGACTGCTCGCCAGCCCGCACTACGGTGAGCGGATGGCACTGTCGTGGCTCGATACCGCCCGCTACGCCGACTCCAACGGCTTCCAACAGGATGGCGATACCTGGCAGTGGATCTGGCGGGATTGGGTGGTGAAGGCCCTCAATGCCGATATGCCGTTCGACCGGTTTTCCACCGAGCAATTGGCGGGCGATCTGCTGCCGCCTGCGGCCACCGATCAGGCCACTCTCGATCAGAAGATCGCCAGCGGCTTCAACCGCAACCATCTCTTGAACGGCGAGGGGGGCGCGATCGCCGAGGAGCAGCGGTTCAACAACCTCTTCGACCGCGTCGATACGACGAGCACCACGTGGCTTGGGCTGACGATGGCCTGTGCCCAGTGCCACGACCACAAATACGATCCGATGACGCAGACCGACTACTATGCGTTGCTCGACGCCTTCAACCACGTCCCCGAATCGGGCGCACCCACGCGGTTCTCGTCCCGGATCCGCGTGGCGCCGCCGGTGATCGAACTTCCCACGGAGGAAAACAAGACCAGGCTCGCCGAACTCGAGGCCGCGATGAAGTCGCTCGAGGGCGACGCCAAACCGGTGCTCGACGCCGCCTATGCAGCCTGGAAGTCCGGGCTCTTTTCAGATGGTGAGCCGGCCGACGGCGAGAACCTGTCCCGCAGTCTGACGCCGCTCTTGCGGAAGCCCGAAAAGGATCGCACCGACGACGAAAAGAAATCGATCGAGACCCAGCTTCGCGGCCATTTTGACGCCAAGGTGAAAGCGGGCGTCGCCAAGAATCTGCCGCAGGTCGTGAAGTATGAAGCCGCAAAGAAGGCGTTCGACGACTACAAGGGGGATCAACTGCCCCGCGTGATGGTGATGAGCGATGAGAAGCCGCGGGAGACGAAGATCCTCGACCGCGGCGACTACCTCTCGCCCAAGGGGGAGAAGCTCACGTTTGCGCCGCCGGCGTTTCTGCCGCCGCTGCCGGAGGGCGTTCCGGCCAACCGGCTCGGCCTTGCCCGCTGGCTCTTCCTGCCGGAGCATCCGCTCACCGCCCGCGTGCAGGTGAACCGGATGTGGCAGCACTTCTTCGGCACCGGGATCGTGAAGACGACCGAAGACATGGGAGTGCAAAGCGAGTATCCCACGCACATGCCGCTGCTCGACTGGCTGGCGGTCGAGTTCCGCGACCGGGGTTGGAGCCAGAAGCAGATGCACAGGCTTCTGGTCACAAGCGCCACCTACCGCCAGGCCAGCCGAGTGACGGCGGAGCATCTGGCGAAGGATCCGGAGAACCGCCTCTTCGCGCGGGCCAGCCGGTTCCGGATGCCGTCGATGGTGCTCCGGGATGTGGCGCTGGCCGCCAGCGGGATCCTCGACCCCCGGCTTGGCGGCCAGCCCGTTTATCCCTATCAGCCCGACCAGATCTGGGAGGCTCTCGCGATCACGAAGGAACGCGATTTCACCTATCCGGCATCGCATAGCAGCGACCTCTATCGCCGCAGCCTCTACACCTTCTGGCGGCGGACGGTGAACCCGGCCAATATGTTTGACATGGCCAATCGGCAGACCTGCAACGTGCGGGCCAGCCGCACCTGCACGCCGCTGCATGCCCTCACGACGCTGAACGACCCGACCTGGGTGGAGGCGTCCCGCGTGCTCGCCGAGAAGGCCATGATGACCTCTCCCGACACCGACGGTCGGCTTGCGTTTGTCTTCCGCCGCGTGCTCGGTCGCCGACCGACCGACTACGACATGACCACGCTACGGCGGATGCACGAGCGGCAGTTGGCGGCCTACCGGGCCGACGCCGAGGCGGCGAAGCAGCTCGTGAGCGTGGGCGAGCGCCCGCGTGACGCGGCGCTCGATTTGGCCGAGCACGCGGCACTGAGCAGCGTCTGCCTGGGTATTTTCAACCTCGACGAGGCCCTGACGAGGGAGTGAGAGAAAAAGGGGACGCAGCTTTTTTCTATCCCGATACGTTCCAAAAAAGGAAACCAAACATGAACAGAGAAAAGAGCTGCGTCCCCTTTTTCACCCGCCGCCAGCTCTTCGGCTCGGCCGGACTGGGAATCGGCGCGGTCGCGCTGGCGTCGTTGCTCAGGCGTGATGCCGCCGCCGCGGCGGTGACGCCGGCTGGCAGCGGCACGCCCGGTCTGCCGGGGCTGCCCCATCATCCGCCCACGGCGAAGCGGGTGGTCATGCTCTGGCAGGGAGGCGGGCCATCGCACGTCGATCTCTTCGATCCCAAGCCTGCGCTCGTCAGCCGCGGTGGCGAGGATATTCCCGAGAGCGTCCGCGGCAGCACGCGGCTCTCGACCATGTCGAGCGGGTATGCCAAGTGGCCGGTCGTCGCGCCGATCAAAGGCTTTCGAAAATATGGCAAGTCTGGCATCGAGATGAGCGAAATGCTGCCAGGCATCGGCGGCATCGCCGACGAGATCTGTCTCGTGAGGAGCATGCATACGGAAGCGGTGAACCACGCGCCGGGCGTCACGTTTTTCATGACTGGGGCGCAGGTGCCGGGCCGACCGAGCATGGGCGCGTGGATGAGCTACGGCCTCGGTTGCGACACCGACGAACTGCCGGCCTTCGTGGTGATGACCTCCTCCGACAAGGAGAAGAGCTGCGGCCAGCTCTTCTTCGACCACTACTGGGGCAGCGGCTTCCTTCCGAGCCGTTTCCAGGGCGTCAGGTTTCGCAACACGGGCGATCCGGTGCCGTATCTGGCGAACCCTGCCGGCGTGAGCCGTGAGTCGCGGCGGGCGCTGCTCGACGACATCGCCGCCATGAACGCGGCTCATCTGTCCGACTACGGCGATCCGGAGATCGACACGCGGATCGCGCAATACGAGATGGCCTACCGGATGCAGGCGAGTGTGCCCGAACTCGTCGATTTTTCAGACGAGCCCAAGCATGTGCTCGACCGCTACGGGGCCGACGTGCACGTGAAGGGCAGCTTTGCCTACAACTGCCTGATCGCGCGGCGGCTGCTCGAGCGGGGCACGCGGTTCGTGCAACTGATGCATGCTGGCTGGGACCAGCACGGCAACCTGTTCACGCAGCTTGAAACCCAGTGCCGCGACACGGAGGGCCCGTCAGCGGCGCTCGTGCAGGATCTCAAGGAGCGTGGCCTGCTCAGCGACACGCTGGTTGCCTGGGGCGGCGAGTTCGGGCGGACGCCCTTCGGCCAGGGCGACCCGGCCAATCCCAAGGGTCGCGATCACTTCGGAAAGGCCTATTCGTGGTGGCTCGCGGGGGGCGGCGTGAAGGCGGGCCACGTCTATGGTTCGACCGACGACTACGCCTGGAACATCACGGCCGACCCTGTTCACATCCACGACATGCAGGCCACGATCATGCACATGGTGGGCATCGACCACACGAAGCTGACGTTCCGCTACCAGGGCCGCCAGTTCCGGCTCACCGACGTGCACGGCCATGTCGTGAAGGGCATCCTGGCTTAACGCCGGGCTCAATGGCAAAGGTCAGCCCGCTGTGTTTCGTGATCCCCGGGCCTACGCCCGGGGCTTTTCGTTGGATGCACCGCCACGTCGCATACAAGCCCGGAGCGTAAGCAATGGGATGTGCGTGAGCGACCGACCTGCTCACCACCGATGGTGGACGAGCGGGCGGACGCGATCGTCGTAGATCTCCTGCACCGCGGCCAGCGTCTCGGGCGAGAGTGACGGCAGGGTGGCGGCGCGGGCGTTGTCGTCCACCTGCGAGGGCCGACGCGCACCAGGAATCACGCACGAGACGGCCTCGAATGACAGGATCCACTTGAGCGCGAACTGTGCAAGTGTCGCGCCGGGCGGCACCAGCGGCCGCAGGTGTTCCACGGTCTCAAGGCCTGTTTCGTAGTCGACGCCGGAGAATGTCTCGCCCCGATCGAAGCCGGCGCCCTCGCGGTTGAACGCGCGGTGGTCATCAGCGGGAAACTCGGTCGCGCGGGAGAACTTCCCGCTCAGCAGACCGCTGGCCAGTGGCACGCGTGCGATCACGGCCACCTGCCGTCTCATCGCGACCTCGAAGAAGAGTTCCGCGGGCCGCAGGCGGAAGGCGTTGAAGATGATCTGCACCGACTGCACGTTGGGATACTCGATCGCCTTGAGGGCCTCCTCGACGCGTTCGACGCTCACGCCGTAGTGGCGGACCTTGCCGGCGACGACGAGGTCATCGAGGGCTTGGAAGACCTCGGGACGGTAGTAGACCTCGGTCGGCGGGCAGTGAAGCTGCACGAGATCGATCTGGTCGAGCTCGAGGTTTTTCAGGCTGCGATCGATGAAGGCCGTGAGGTTCGCTGCGTTGTAGCCGTCGGCCGTGTGGGGATTGAGCCGCCGGCCCGCCTTCGTGGCCACGTAGAATGGCTCGGAGCGTTCGCGGCGGAGGCGGGCGATCAGGCGTTCGCTCAGGCCGTCGCCGTAGACGTCGGCGGTGTCGAAGAAAGTGATGCCGCAGTCGAGGGCTTTGTGGAGGGCGGCCATCGATTCGGCCTCGTCGGCGCCGCCCCACTGCCCGCCGCCGATGCCCCAGGCGCCGAAGCCAATTTCGGAAACCTGCCAGCCTGTCCGTCCGAATGTGCGTGTGTTCATGGTGGGAGCAGTGTCGTGGAACGGGGCCGTGGGCTCAAGCGGGCTGCTCGCCGCAGTGGCGACGCGCCGCCGGGGACGATACGAGTTCCCTCGCTGACGCCGGGGCGGCGTAACGCTCGGGATCCTCGCATCGCTCCCCGGCTCACCGGCGAGGTTTTGACGTAGACTCAACGATCATGGACCTGCAATCGCCTTCTCCAGAATGGTATCGCGATCGACGTGCGCAGCAGCTCGCTTGCATCGGGCTGCTGCTCGTCGCCAGTGGCCTTGCCCACTTCGTCCTCTGGGCCGTGGTCGGCGGGCCGTGGGAGGGGCCGGTCACCTGGCGGAAGCCGATCCTGTTTGGCATCTCGGGCGGCCTGACGAGCCTGTCGCTGGGGTGGGCCTGGTCGAAGCTGCCGCTTCGATGGGGCGACGGCTGGCTGGCGGCAACTGTCGCCTGGGCCCTGCTCGTGGAGGTGGCGGCCATCGACCTGCAGGCCTGGCGGGGTGTGGCCAGCCACTTCAACCGCGCCACGCCATTCGACTCATGGCTCTACGACGCGATGGGCCTGCTCATCCTCTGGGTGACGCTCGTCGCCGTCGACTTGAGCCTGCGGTTCCTCTGGCAGCCCATCGCCCTCACTCCCGACATGCTGCTGGCCGCCCGGGCAGGGCTCGTGCTGCTCGTGATCTCGTGTGGGCTCGGCATCTGGGCGAGCGTGCATGGCGACATGCGGATGGCGGCGGGGCTCGCTCCTGAACACTACGGCGCCGCCGGCGTGCCGAAATTTCCCCATGGCGCGGTGATCCATGCGCTGCAGTGGCTGCCCCTGCTCGCCTGGGCGGCGCGGTGGGCCGGCGTCACGGAACCAAGTCGCTTTTGGCTGGTGGCGGCGGCCACCGTTGGCACGACACTCATCGGCTGCTTTGCCCTCGTGCAGACGCTCGCAGGCCGGTCGCGGTTTGACGTGACGCCCGTCACTGCCGTGGTGCTCGCGGTCGGCCTCGTCTGTCTTGTCGTGCCAGCAATCGTCGTCGCGGCCGCGGCCGGCAGGGCGAAGACGTCGCCGAGATGATCGGTGCTGTCTGCCGCAGTGTCGCTGTTTCGAAGGTCTTGACTGTTTGCGGAGGGGCGTCGGCCTTGCGCACAATAGAGTCATACCTTCAGGAGACCTATGGGACCATGCACCTGCACCACGCGCCCCTCCCGTTTTGCCGATTGTTCGCGCATCCGTGGCTGATCGCTGTCGCATCATTCCTTGCGTTCTGCGGCGGGCTCCGTGCCGACGCGGCCACGGTGCTCGTGGAGGCCGAGAGCTTCGCCGACCATGGTGGCTGGACGCTCGACACGCAGTTCATCGAACAGATGGGATCGCCTTACCTGCTCGCGCACGGCCTGGGCAAGCCGGTGGCCGATGCCACCACGAAGGTCACCATTCCCGCTGCCGCTGAGTATCGCGTGTTTGTCCGCACGAAGGACTGGGTCGCGCGGTGGAGCGCCCCGGGCACGCCCGGCAGGTTTCAGGTGGTCGTGAATGGAAAGCCACTTGCCACACCATTCGGCACGCAGGGTGCGGAGTGGGGCTGGCAGGATGGCGGCACGCTGTCGCTGCCGGCCGGCGAGGCGACGGTGTCGCTGCACGACCTGACCGGCTTCGACGGCCGCTGCGACTGCATCGCGCTCACCACCGACAAGACGCCTCCTCCCAACGATTCGGGCGTTCTGCCTGCCTGGCGGCGGACGGCACTCGGCCTGCCGGCGGAGCCTGAGACCAAGGGGCCCTACGATCTGGTGGTGATCGGCGGCGGCTACTCGGGCATGGGCGCCGCGTTGTCGGCAGCACGCATGGGACTGAAAGTGGCGCTCCTGCAGGATCGTCCGGTGCTCGGCGGCAACGGGTCGAGCGAGATCCGCGTCTGGGCGATGGGTCTGATCCGTCGTGGCAAGTATCCGCGGATCGGCGAGATCATCGAGGAGTTCTGCGACCATGCCAAGAAGAGCCCAGGCACCTACGAGGAGTTTGGCGACGCCAAGAAGGAGCAGGTCGTCCGCGCGGAGCCGAACATCGATCTCTTTCTCAACACGCACGCCTTCGCGGTCGAGCGGGATGGCACGCGGATCAAGAGCGTCACGGCCGTCGACACGAAGACCAGCCGCGAGCTGCGGTTCACCGGTCGCTTCTTCTGCGACGCCACCGGTCACGCCACGATCGGCCACCTGGCCGGCGCCGAAACGGTCATGGAGGAGAAGGGTCGGATGGGTATGAGCAACATGTGGTCATGGGACGAAGGTGACGCACCGCAGGAGTTTCCCGCGACGCCCTGGGCGCTGCCGCTGACGATGGCGGACTTTCCCTATCCCCGTGACTACCACGGCCAGTGGTTCTGGGAGAGCGGCTTCGACAAGGATCCGCTGGCCGACGCCGAGGGCATCCGCGACTGGAACCTTCGCGCGGTCTACGGCGCGTTTCACGCCATGAAAAATGGCGACGGGGCCGACAAGCACAAGAACGCCGCCCTCACCTGGGTGGCCGCCATCGGGGGGCCGCGGGAGAGTCGCCGGATCGTCGGCGACGTCGTGCTCACGCAGGACGACGTCGTGAAGAAGAAGGAGTTTCCTGACGGCTGCGTGCCCTCCACCTGGTCGATCGACCTGCACTATCCCAAGCAGGAATACGCCAAGAAGTTTCCCGACAACCCGTTCATTTCGGTCGCGAAGTTTGACGACCGCATCGACCGGGCCTATGGCTATCCAGTTCCGTACCGCTGCTTCTATTCCAAGAACGTCGACAACCTGTTCATGGCCGGGCGCTGCATCTCCGTCACACATGAGGCGCTCGGCACCGTTCGCGTGATGAAGACCTGCGGGATGATGGGGGAGGTGGTGGGCAAGGCGGCGAGCGTGGCGATCAAGCACGGCACAAATCCGCGTGGCGTGCATGAGAAGCACTGGGGCGACATGGACGAGCTTTTGAAGCTGCCGGGCAAGGCCCGCCGTGCGAGCCTGTCGGACCCGATCGATATTCCGGCAGACGCCATGTCGCTGGCCGGCCCGCATGGGCCCCCCATGGGGATCGACCCGAAAAAGCTTGCCAAGGATCGCGGCGCCGTCGTCGAGGACGACTTGCGGGCGGTTCGTGAAGGCAGTTGGACCGAGGGCACCGGACTCAAGGGCTTCGTGGGCCGGGGATATCTCTATGCGGCAGCCGACAGCGGAGCCACGATCCGATATGAACTCACGGCGCCGGCTCCTGGCAGTTACGACGTGCTCGTCAGTTGGCTGCCCCACGAGAATCGCGGCGCCGCGGTGCCGGTGCTCGTGGAGACTCCTGCGGGCCGCACAAGCGTCCGGCTCGACATGCGGCAGCCGGCGCCCCTCGATGGGGGCTTTGGATCCGCGGGCCGCGTGAACCTCGGCAAGGGCGATTCCTGCGTCGTGGTGATCGGCACCGACGGTGCCAAAGGGAATGCCCACGCCGACACCGTGATGCTCGTGCCAACTGTCACGCCGGCCGTCAAGTAGGAGACCGCGGTGCTGCAGCGTGGTGCGCGGAGTCTCGTGCCGATCGTCGCGCACGCGGCCCGCGTGGCCGTCGTGGCGGCGATCGCGTGGCTCGTGCATGCGGAGCATGCGCGATATGTCAGTCGGCAGGTGACTGCTGATCTGGCCGGCCTGCCGGTTGCGCGGGTGCAGCGGTATCTGCCCGACGCATCGGCGATCGGCGGCCCGGCGGATGCCGTGGCGGGCGGCCGCGACATCCTCGACGCAGCGGGCGCGCGTGTCGGCACGTTGCTCCGCACATCGCCGGCGGGCGATGCCGCGATCGGCTTCTCGGGGCCGACCGATCTGCTCGTCGTCTGCGATCACGACCTCCGCGTGGCTGGCATGGAGGTGCTTGCCAGCCGCGACACGCGGGACCATGTGCATGCTGTGGAACGCGACGCCGCCTTCTGGCAGTCGTTCCAGGGAAAATCGCTCGAAGCACTGGCCGGCATGAAGCCGGACAAAGCCCATGCGGTGGCGGGTGCCACGCTCACGAGCCTGGCGATCACGGAGGCGCTGGTGCGCCGGCTGGGGGGCACGGCGGTGGCGAGCCGGTTCGAGCAAAAGCCCACGCTCGCGGACCTGAAGCAGATCTATCCGGACGCCGTGCGGATCGAGCCTGATCCTGGCGATCCGGCCGTGATCCGCGTGCTGGCGGCCGACGCGATCCCGCTGGGCTGGGCGCTGCGGACGAGCCCGGCGGCCGATCGTGTGATCGGCTATCAGGGTCCGACCGATGCCTTGGTCGGCTTCGAAACGACCGGAAAAGTCTGCGGCGTGGCGGTGCTCGCCAGCTATGACAACGAGCCCTATGTGGGCTATGTCCGCGACGACGCGGCGTTTCGCGGCGTCTACCGGGGCATGTCGATCGAGGCACTGGCTGGCATCGATCCCAAGAGCACCGGCATCGAGGGAGTCAGCGGTGCCACGATGACGAGTCAGGCGGTGGTAGAAGGGATCGTTCGTGCCATGCGGCAGCACGTCGAGCAGCGGGCAGCCATGCCGGGAAAGGCCTCAGACGCGGCATCCTTCGCCGCGTCCATGCGGAGCATCGATGGCCCCCAGTGGGGTGCCCTCGGCGTGATCGTGGCCGGCATCGTCACCGCATTCACAAGGCTTCGTGGCACCTGGTTCGGCCGGCTGGCCTTGCCGATTGTGGTGCTCGCCTACCTCGGCTTCGGCGCCGGGGCCCTGCTGTCGCAGGCTCAAGTGTGGGGCTGGGCACAGGCGGGCGTGGCCCGCGGTGCGGTCGTGCTCATGGCACTCACGCTGGCCGCCCTGGTGCTACCGATCACGACGCGTCGGAACGTCTACTGCTCGCATCTGTGTGCACACGGTGCGGCGCAACAGCTGCTCGTGCGGTTCGTGAAGCCGAAGCGGAGCGTCCCTGAGTGGCTGAAGCCGGTACTCGTTGTGCTGCCGTGGGTGTTGCTTGCGGTGGCGATTCTGGCATCGCTCCTCCACTGGCCTCTGAATCTTGTCGATTTCGAGCCCTTCGATGCTTACCTTCCGGCCGTAGCGGGGATCGCGGCGCTTCTGATCTTCGCAGTGAGCCTGATCGCGAGCAGCTTCTATCCGATGGCCTATTGCCGGCATGGCTGCCCGACCGGTGCGCTCCTCGATCACCTGCGGCTGCACCGGCGGGCCGACCGGTTCACCTGGCGGGACGGCGCGCTGCTCAGCTGCCTCGCCGTCGCGGCGGCCGTGCACTGGTGGCAGGCATGAAAGGAAAAGGTGCCAGCCACCAAATCTGGGTCATTTGCCAGATTACCCAAATTTGGTGGCTGGCACCTTTTTGGGGTGTGGCTGCGGAGTTGCCCACGCTCGCCGGGCCGGCGATGGGCACGACCTACCGGGTGACGCTTGCCGCCGACATGCCGGGCATGACCCACGGCGAAGTGCATCGCGACGTGGAGGCGGTGCTCGCGCGGATCGACCGGGCGGCGAGCACGTGGCGGAATGATTCCGACGCCAGTCGCTTCAACCGGGCGGCCGCGAAGGAATGGGTGGAAGTGTCGGTGGATCTCGTGACGCTCGTGGACACCGCTCGCGAGATCCACGAGCAGTCGGACGGCGTCTTCGACATCACCGTCAGTCCGCTCGTGCGACTGTGGAGCGGAGAGGCCCTCGAGCCATCGGCCGACATGATCGCCGCAGCGCGTGGTCGGGTTGGCATGCAATTGGTCGAATCGCGGTCCGCAACGGGGGAAGCCGGCGCAGCCCTGCGGAAATCCCGAACTGGCGTCGAGATCGACCTGAGCGGGATCGCCCCCGGCTATGCGGTTGATCGCGTCGGTGAGCGGCTTCAGGAGCTGGGATCGCGGGCCCATCTGGTGGAACTTGGCGGCGAGGTGCGGGCCTGGGGGCAGCCGTCAGAGGGTCGCTTGTGGCGGGTGCGGCTGCGTGACTCCGCTGCTGGTCGCGGGCAGCCGCAGGAGATTTTCCTTGCCGATGGCATGGCGGTGGCCACATCGACCTGCCGCCCGGGCCGTTCTCCGGTCGATCCGCGGACGGGCCGGCCGGTGGTGTTATCAAGTTCCGGCAGACCCGGCATGTCCGACCGCACGGCGACCGTGCGGGCCGCACGTTGCGCCACCGCCGACGCCTGGGCTGTGGCGGCGATCGTGCTCGGCCTCGAGCCGGATCGCGACGGCACGATCACGGCACCATCCAGGCCAGTGGGCCCGACTGCAGCCAGACGAGAAGGCCCATGAGAATCGCGAGCGCCAGGCTGTGCGGAAACACCCGCCTCAGGATCGTGCCCTCCTGACGGTGCACGCCCGTCGCGGTCGCCGAGACAACGATGCTCTGGGCGTCGATCATCTTGCCCATCACGCCGCCGGTACTGTTGGCCGTGCAGATGAGCAGCGGGTTGAGGCCAAGCTGCTCAGCCGTCACGCGTTGCAGGCTGCCGAACATCGCGTTGCTCGACGTATCTGAGCCGGTGAGGGCAACACCCAACCAGCCCAACAGCGCCGAGAAGACGGGATAGAGCCAGCCCGACCGGGTAAGGGCAAGACCGAGTGTGACGTCGGTGCCGGAGTACCGGGTCACGAACGCCAACGCCAGCATCAAGGCGATGGTCAGGAGCGAGAGCGAGAGCCGACGCAGGTTTTCCCACCAGATTGTGGCCGCCCGCCGCCAGGAGATGCCGAGCCACGGCACTGCGATCAGGGCAGCGGCGAGGATCCCTGTGCCTGCTGCCGAGAGCCAGTTGAAGCGGTAGATCGCCCGTTCGATTTCAAGCGGCTCCCGCGTGGCGGGGGGTACTTTGGCCACGCGGCCGTCGAGCCTGGGCACGGGGAGTTCCGGGGCCACGAGGCTCTTCGGCAGGAGCGGCAGGCTAGCCGGGGGCGGTGTGGTCGCTGCGGCGATCGCGGGCAAGGCATCCCCCGGCTCACGCCGGGGGCTTGTATCCGCGCGCTGGGGGCGGCCTTCGAGTGTGGCTTTGACAGCAGGCAAACCCCAGCAGAAGACCGCCACCGAGAGAAACGCCCACGGTGCCCATGCCCAGGCGATCGCCCGAGCCGAGTCGCTTGAAAAGGGGACTGGCTCCTGCTGCAAACGTTTCGGAAAGGCAGCTGCATCCGGCTTTAAGGCAGCAGGTGCCTGTCCCCTTTTCTCTCCGGATGGCGGATGCTCGGCTCCGTGCTGCCAGCATTCCAGTGGCTGCCACCAGCGGAGAAACCCTGCGAGTGTCACGAGGCTGACGATCCCCGCCACCACGTCCACGAGCGCGGCCCCGACGTAATTCGCCATGAAAAACTGCACCACGGCGAAGGATCCGCCGCAGACGATGACCGCCGGCCAGACCGCGAGCAGCCCCCGCCAGCCGGCCATCGTGGCCACCATCCAGGCCGGCACGAGGAGCGAGAAGAAGGGGAGTTGACGGCCGGCCATCTGGGAAATGGCGTGTTCGTCGAGGCCGGTCACCTTCGCCAGCGTGATGATCGGCGTGCCAAGGGCGCCGAAGGCGACCGGCGCCGTATTGGCGATAAGGGCGAGGCAGGCCGCCTCGAGGGCAGGAAATCCGGCGCCGGTGAGGAGCGCCGCCGAGATGGCAACGGGGGCTCCAAAGCCCGCGGCTCCTTCGAGAAAAGCCCCGAATGAAAAGGCGATCAGGAGGGCCTGCATGCGATGGTCGGCAGAGAGCCGGGTGACCGACCGCTTCATGATCTCGAGGGCCCCGGCCTCGACCGTGAGCTGGTAGAGAAACATAGCCGTCACGATGATCCAGCCGATCGGAAAGAGACCGAAGGCGGCCCCGTGGAGGGTGGCGGCCAGGGCCGCGTCGGCCGGCATGCCAGCGATACCCACGGCTATTGCCAGGGCCGCGGCCAGGCCCGCTCCGGCCGCCGCGTGGGCCGACCAACCCGCCCCGGCCAGCAGTCCTAACAGGGCAGCCAGTGGCAGCATTGCCACGAGTGTCGAGAGCAGTGGCCAGGAGAACGGATCGTAGACGTGGGACCAGACCATGGACGGAGAACCTGCCGTGGAAAACCTGGCTGGGCGGTGCCAACCACGAAAAAGCCTACAAGAGAAGCCTGGAAAGCCGCTAAAATGCGGCGACTCTACGGCCCCTGCCGTGAGTGCACGGCGACTTTTCTTGCAATATAGAAATTTTCTTGACTGCGGTGAACCAGCCCATTGACGGCGGCGTATCAAAT
>JBILKZ010000243.1:0-3775 GCA_044376405.1 Pirellulales bacterium | reverse complement strand
TACCGGATCGAGGTTGAGACGCCGCCCGACGCCGTCTACACGCTCTTGCCGACGACGCTCTACTGGTGGGAGGCTCCGAAGTGGGCGAGCCTGGCGATTCCGCAGGGGGATCGCTGGACGGTCAACGTGAACCTGCCGCAGGGGCAGGGAAGCAAGTTCAAGGGTGACCTGGAGATCGTCGCGCACGGCCTGCCGGCGGGGGTGAAGCTCCTGCCCAATCGCGTGCCGGCGGGCGAGTCGCCGTGGCCGATCCAGTTTGTGGCCGATGCCACGGCCGCGCCCGCGGTGTCGCTCATCACGCTCGAGGCCCGACCGGTCGATCCGGCGCAGAAGATCGTGAGCGGTTCGCGGATGAACCTGCCCTTCCTGAATTCGCCCGGCGGCGATGCCTGGCGGACCGTGCGGCTCGACAAGTTCGTGCTGGCCGTGGTCGATCCCCCGCCGTTCTCGGTCGAGATCGACGAGCCGAAGGTGCCGATCGTTCGCGGCGGCAGTCTCGGCATCCCCGTGAAGATCACGCGGCGGAACGGCTACAACGAGCCGATCGGCCTGCAGTTTGACTATGGACCGAAGGGCATTGGGCGGCCGCCGCAGGTCATTCTGCCCTCGGGCGAGTCGTCGGCCGTGCTGGAACTGACCGCCGAAGCCGGCGCGGCGCTTGGCACGAAGCCGTTGGTCCTCACCGCGCTGACGAAGAGTCAGGGCGACCAGGGCTGGTGCGGCCACGGCCAGATCCGCGTCTCCACGGCCATTGTCAACCTGACAGTGGCGGAGCCGTTCGTGGAACTGGCTGCCGAGCCTGAGAGCGTGCGTCGCGGCGAGAAGAAGAAGTTCGTCTGGACGCTCCAGCACAAGAGCCCCTTCGAGGGCGAGGCGAGCGTGAAACTGCTCGGCATGCCCAAAGGCGTGACCGTCAGCGAGCCGCTGCCGGTGATCACCAAGGATTCGAAGGAGGTCGCCTTTCAGGTGGAGGCCAACGACGATGCCCTGCTCGGGGCGGTCAGCGGGCTCTCGTGCGAGGTGGTCGTGAAGGCTGGCGGGCAGGAGATCCACCAGCGGTCGGGCAAGGGCGTTTTACGGATCGATCCGAGACTGTGAGGAGTTTCACCATGCACACACACTTGCTGCGGTTTTCGGTCGTGGCGATCCTATTCGCCTGCGGTGCCGTCATGAGTGCCGTCATGGCTGAGGAGTCAGGATCATCTTCGGCTGCAGCCCCGGGCGCGAGCGATGTGCCCAGCTTCCGTCAGGACGTGATGCCCGTGCTGTTTCGGGCCGGCTGCAACGCCGGCACCTGCCACGGCTCGGCTCGCGGCAAGGACGGCTTCATGCTCTCGCTCTTCGGCTACGACGCCAAGGGCGACTACGAACGCATCGTCACCGAAATGCCGGGCCGCCGCGTCAACGCGGCCGTGCCTGAGGAGAGCCTTCTGTTGCTGAAGGCGATCGGCGGCGTGTCGCACACGGGCGGGAAACTTTTCGATAAGGACAGCGACCTCTACAAGACGCTCCTCAACTGGATCAAGGCGGGCGCTCCGGACGACCTCGACACGATTCCGCAGGTTGTCGGCATCACGCTGCCCAAGGAGAGCGTGGTGTTCAAGAAGGCCGGGGGCACAGGGGTCGCCCGCGTGACTGCCCGGTTTAGCGACGGCACGAGTCGCGACGTCACCAGCCTCGCCCGCTTCTTCTCCAATAATCCGAGCGTGGCCACGATCGACGCCGACGGCAAGGTGACGGCGGTCGCCCCCGGCGACACGAACGTCTTCGCCCGCTACAGCCGGTTTACGGTTGGTGCCGAGGTGATCGTGCTGCCCGCCGAAGAGGGCTTCGCCTGGCCCAACCCGCCCGCCAACAACTTCATCGACACGCTCGTCTACGACAGGCTGCAGAAGCTGCGGATCATCCCCTCCGAAGTCTGCAACGACGAGACCTTTCTCCGGCGGGTGACGCTCGATCTCGCCGCGCGGCCGCCGACGGTCGAGGAATACCATGCCTTCATGTCCGACACCGCCGCCGACAAGCGGCCGAAGAAGATCGACGAACTGCTCGCCGGCGACGCCTTCGCCGACCTCTGGACCTCGATCTGGTCGGAGCACCTGCGGATCATCGGAGGCAGCTACGCGCCTCAGGCGACTCTCGTGAAGTCGGCCGACGTCTATCGCGAGTGGATTCGCCGGCAACTGCGGTCCGGACGGCCTCTCAATGAATTCATCTCCGACATGGTGGCCGCGTCGGGCAGCAACATCTCCAATCCGCCGGTCAACCTCTACACGATGATGGTGCACAAGCCAGCGGTCGAGCCGAAGCCGCTGGCGGCCGACTTTTCGCAGCTCTTCCTCGGCGTGCAGATCCAGTGCGCGGAGTGCCACAACCATCCGTTCGACCGCTGGACGATGGACGACTACTACGGATTCGTGAGCTTCTTCACCGGCATGAAGCGGGGCAACGGCGCGGAGCCGCGGGAGCGACGGATCTACTTCGACACGGCCGTGGAACCGGCGAAGCATCTCGTCGATGGCCGGCCGATGCCGGCGAAGGTGCTCGGCAGCGTCGATCCGGTGCCGGGTGACGGCGATCCCCGGGCCGAGTTGGCCAGGTGGCTCACTTCGCCCGACAACGACCTCTTCAGCAGGAACCTCGCCAATCGCATCTGGGCGCAGCTGATGGGGCGTGGCATCGTCGAGCCGGTCGACGACGTCCGCGTGAGCAACCCGCCCGTCAACGGCCCGCTGCTCGACGCGCTGGCGAAGCGGCTCGTGGAGGTGAAGTTCGACCTGCGGAGCCTGGTCCGCGACATCTGCAACTCGCGTGTCTATCAGCTCTCGAGCAAGCCAACGCCTTCCAACGCCAGTGACACCCGGCAGTTTTCCCACAGCCACCTGCGGCGGCTGCGGGCCGACGCGATCATCGACTCTGTCGTCACGGTCACGGAAGTGCCCCGCGACTTCGGGAATTTTGCGGCCGGCACCCGGGCGATCGACGTCTATCCGCGGCATCAGGGCGACACTGGCGGTCCACACTTCGCCGATCCGTTCTTCCACACGTTTGGTGCGGCCAGTCGCGCCACAGTGGCCGCCGCCGAGACGAAGCGGGAGCCGACGCTCTCGCAGGCGCTCCACATGATCGTGGGCGACAGCGTTCGCGACCGGCTGTCGCAGGGCAACGTGATCAAGAAGCTGATCGAGACGAAGTCGACGCCCGAAGACATCATCGACGAACTCTACATCCGCACGCTCTCGCGCCGTCCGACGACGGCCGAGATGACCGGCATGCGGGCGATCGTGGGAGACAACGTCAAGGACCCGGCGGTCTACGAGGACATCCTCTGGAGCCTGCTCAACTCGACCGCGTTCCTCTTCAATTACTGAGCCCTGGTGTGCGGGGCGGGCAGGGTCGCCCGCATTGGTTCGCCGGCTGCGGCATGCTCGTCGCCGGCGGATTCTGCTACAGGAGGCTCTTGGACGAATCGTGCATCGCTCGTGAGTCGCAGAATTCACCGGCTCCTGCGCGTGCCTCCGACCGGCTCCTCAGCATCTGGGGGTTTTTATCCCCGCAGCATCAGGCCCGGAGGGCCGGGTAAGAACCAGCCGACGGATGTCGGCCAAGAAAAAATCGCACGATGCGATGTTTTTCGTGAACACAGCCCGCCGGCTGCGGCATGCTCGTCGCCGGCGGATTCTGCTACAGGAGGCTCTTGGACGAATCGTGCATCGCTCGTGAGTCGCAGAATTCACCGGCTCCTGCGCGTGCCTCCGACCGGCTCCTCAGCATC
>JBILKZ010000195.1:0-5233 GCA_044376405.1 Pirellulales bacterium | reverse complement strand
GAACAGCGCGGTCAAACCTGTGGGGGCTCCTGAAGCTCGGGGCGAAGGTCATCCTCTGCGGGCCTCCCACGCTCGTCTCGGACCGTTGGCGCGAACTGGGTGTGGAGGTGTCGCACGATCTCGACGCCATCGTGCCACGGTGCGATGTGCTCAACCTGCTGCGGATTCAATTCGAGCGACAGAACATGCGGCCCTTCCCGTCGGTCCGCGAATACGCCCATCTCTACGCGATGACGAGCGATCGACTCACCCGTGCCAGGCCCGACCTGCTGATCCTGGCCCCGGGACCGATCAACCGCGGCGTGGAGATGACCGCCGAGGTGGCCGACTGCCGGCAGTCGCTCATCCTCGACCAGGTCACCAACGGGCTGGCCGTGCGCATGGGCGTGCTCTGGCTCACCTGCGGGCCACGTGCCGACCACGCGACCGTCCATGCAGACGCGACCACGGGTTTGTCTGCCAACCACCCACCCAACCAACCAACAAGGATCCACTGATGGGCACACTTCTCATTCGCGGTGGCCGGGTGGTTGATCCCGCGCAGGGTATCGACCGGATCGACGACGTGCTGGTGCGCGACGGCCGGGTGGCCGCCATCGGCAGAAGTGCCGAGGAGGCCGCTGAAACGATCGATGCCACGGGGCTGGTGGTCTGCCCGGGGCTCATCGACATGCACGTGCACCTCCGTGAGCCGGGCCGCGAGGAGGACGAGACTATCGAGACCGGCACCCGGGCCGCGCTGGCCGGAGGGTTCACGAGCGTCGCCTGCATCCCCAATACCGAGCCACCGATCGACACGCAGGCGACCGTGGAGTTCATCCACCAGAAGGCCGTCCGCGCCGACACCTGCAATGTGTTCGTGGTGGGCTGTGTGAGTCGCAACCGCGAGGGAAAGGAGCTGGCGGAGATCGGCCAGCTCGTGGAGGCCGGCGCCGTGGCCTTCAGCGACGACGGTGCCCCCGTCTACGACGCCGAGTTGATGCGACGGGCCTTTGAATACTGCCGCATGTTCGACAAGCCTATCCTTGCCCACGAAGAGGTTCTGGAGCTGTCTCGCGGCGGCGTCATGAACGAGGGGCTCGTGTCGCTGGTGCTCGGCCTGACGGGCATGCCGGCCGCCGCCGAGGAGGTGATGATCGGCCGCGACATCGCGCTTTCCGAGGTGACCGGAGGCCGCCTGCACGTGATGCACGTCTCGACCGCCGGGGGCGTTGCCCTGATCCGGGCCGCGAAGGCCCGCGGGGCCAGGGTGACCGCCGAAGCCTGTCCCCACCACTTCACGCTGACCGACGAGGGGCTCCGCGGCTTCGATTCCAACCACAAGATGAGCCCGCCGCTGCGGACGGCCGCCGACGTGGAGGGGATCATCGCGGGCATCGTCGATGGCACGATCGACTGCATCGCCACCGACCACGCGCCGCACGCTCCCGAAAAGAAAATGCTTGAACTCGACCGCGCGCCCTTCGGCATCCTCGGTCTGGAGACGGCGGTGGGGCTGACCGTCACGCGGCTGGTGTCGCCTGGGACGATCGGCTGGTCGCGGATGATCGAGGCGATGAGCACGCTGCCCGCGCGGATTCTCGGTGTGGATCGCGGCACCCTGCGGCCCGGCGCCGTGGCCGACATCACGGTGATCGACCCGAACCTGTCGTGGAAGGTCGACGTGAAGTCGTTTCAGTCAAAGAGCGTGAACTCACCGTTCGACGGCTGGACGCTCCAGGGCAGGGCGGTGGCGACCATCGTGGCGGGCCGAGTGAAGTACCGTCTGGCGGTGGGATGACGTTCACTTTCCACACGTTTCCACACGTTGTCCTCGTATGACGCTCATCATCGACGGCTACAACCTGTTGCATGCGTCGGGCGTGTTCGGCGAAGAGCGTGGCCCACGCGGCTTTGAGAAGTCGCGGCTGGCGCTGCTCGACATGCTGGTCGATCTGCTGGGCGAGGCGGCAGCCGACACCATCGTGGTGTTCGACGCGGCCCGCGCCCCGGACGGCCTGCCGGCGCGGCTCACGCATGGCGGCATTCGCGTCTGGTTCGCCAGAGAATACCCCGACGCCGACTCCCTCATCGAGGAGTTGGTCGAGGACGCCGACGCCCCCTCGAGCCTGCTGGTGGTGTCGGGCGACCGACGGCTGCAGGTCGCGGCCCGCCGCCGCCGGGCAGGCGCCGTCTCGAGCGACGAGTGGCTGGCCACGAAGCGCGAAGAGCGCCGGGCCCGCCGCCGACAGGCCGAGACGAAGCCTCCCGAGCCCGGCCCGGCCGACGTCGAAGGCTGGAAGCGGTATTTCGGGCTGTGAGGGGCTGGCCATGCCCCGAGAGCCGGCGTTGCTGACCAGCGCAGGCAGGATGCCGGAGCGCAGTCAGCATCGAGTGAGCGAAGGGCAGGATGCCCGAAGCGAACGTCCGGCGACGGGGCATGGCCAGCCCCGAACCGTCGCTACTCCTTCGCCCAGCGGGCCATCTTGCGGTCGAGCGTCGACCGCTCGATCCCGAGCATCGAGGCCGCCTTCGTTTTGTTGCCCCCTACGGCCTCGAGCGTCGCCAGCACCTGCTTCCGCTCCATCTCGTCGAGCGTCGTCGGCGTGAACGGTGCCGGTCGCCCTGTCAAAATCTGGCCTGTGTCGCCGGCGGAGGAGAGATGCGAGAGTGCCAGTTCGTGGGCGTCGATCCACTCGTCCTGTGAGAGCACGACCGCCCGCTCGACGCTGTTGCGCAGTTCACGGATGTTGCCTGGCCAGTGGTAGGCCTGCATCGCCGCCATCGCGTCGGGCGTGAAGCCCCGCACACGCCGCGCCGCTTCCGCGGCGAACCGCTTGAGAAAATGGGCCGCCAGGGTCTCGATGTCTTCCGGTCGCTTGCGGAGCGGAGGCACGAGGATTTCCACGACCTTAAGTCGGAAGTAGAGGTCGCGGCGGAAGTCGCCGGCAGCCACCGCCTCCTCCAGATTGCGATTGGTGGCTGCAACCACGCGAACATCGACCTGCACGCGGGCACTGCCACCGACTCGCTCGAACGGATGCCCCTCGAGCACTCGCAGAAACTTCGCCTGGATCGCCGGGCTCATTTCGCCGATTTCGTCCAGAAACAATGTTCCTTTGTGGGCGGCCTCGAACTTGCCGGCCTTGCGCTCGGTGGCGCCGGTGAAGGCGCCCTTCTCGTGGCCGAAGAGCTCGCTCTCGAGGAGCGTTTCTGACAGCGCTGCGCAGTTCATGCAGACGAACGGGGCAGTCCGTCGGGTGCTGGCCTCGTGGATCGCCCGTGCGACGAGTTCCTTGCCGGCGCCGCTTTCGCCCCTGATCAGCACCGTGGCTTTCGTCGCCGCCACCCGTTCGATCTGAGCGACGATGTTCTTCAGGCCGACGCTCGAACCGATCATCTGCCATTCCTCACCCAGTCGCCGACGCAACTGCTCGTTTTCGTTGGCCGACCGGGCCAGCCGCGACGAGAGCACCTCGCGGGCGGCGAGGTTGTCGATTGCCAGACCGAGGGCGTCGCAGACCGCCATCACGAATTCCAGATCGTCTGGCGTGGCCTCCCGCTTCTGGGCATCCACTTCCAGGTGCAGCACGCCCACGGCATGGCCACCCTGACGGATGGGCGCCGAAATGCTCGCCACCCTCCCGCCGCCCGGCGCTGTCGCGGACGCAAGCACCGCCTCATCGGTTCCCAGAACGGCCGCGATCACGCCGGGCGACACGGCTGCCGACGACCAGTCGGCCGGCACGGCGACGGTCTGCGCCAGGTCGGAGGTTGGACCGGTCTCGTCTCGCCGCGCCTGCCCTGCCTGCTCGCCGATCTGCTCGGGCAGCAGCACGATCCCGCGGGTGGCGCCGGATCCCTGCATGGCCGACTCCAGCGCCTGCGATGCCACCGCTTTGAGGTCACTCGCCCGCCCCAGCGAAAATGCCAGCCGGCAGAGTTCGGCGGCGGCGCGGCCCACGCGGGGCGCCGTTCCCGCTGCCTCGCGGATGTCGTCGAGCAGTCGGCTCTTGGCGCGGCGATGCGTGATCGAGGCGTGCCACGCCTCCAGCTCCGCCGGCATCTCCCCGGTGGCCGTGCCGCCGAGCAGGTCAGCCTCGCCCGTCGAATCAGCCAGCGGTTCCCCAACGCAGACGACGATCTCGACTCGGCCGATGGCCACGACATCCCCCGGAACCAGCAGCCTGTCGGCGGCGAGCGGTTCCCCGCCGACCAGCGTGCCGTTGCGGCTTTTGAGATCCCGTATCGACCAGCCCGGCGGCGCTCCGAAAATCTCGGCGTGAAACCGGCTGGCCTGCTCGTCGTGAAGCACCACGCGATTGCTGGGAGCACGGCCGAGCGTCACGCGTTCCCCGGGCAGGAGCGGGACCACCGCCTGGCCGGAAACGGGATCACGAACGAGCAGATGGGTGGGAGTTGGTGAGGGCATGGCACGCTGCTTTTCTGTCCTGCATCATGACTCAGCGGCAGCCGTTTTGGGAGGGCTTGGAACCGGGCTGCCGGCGTCCAACCGGTCCGAGGCCGGCGGTCACGGGTGAAAAAGGCACTCTTTCCCGACAGAAACGGGTTTGCCGCAACCGACCCTCCGCGACTAGCATCCTCGTCATTCCCGCCCTTGCGCCGGTTTCCCTCGGGAGGCCACGCCATGCTCGACATGATCGCCAAATCGGCCTTTCATGTCTGGCCGGACAAGACCTGACATGAAAGGTTGCCCCATGAACTGCGGCATGAAACTCCAGTCACCAACTGCCCGTATCTCCAGACGCCCAGCGGCGGCATGGTGTGCCTGTGCCGTCACCGTGCTTGCCCTGGCATGGCAGGACGAAGCCAGCGCCCAAATGGGTGGCATGGGCATGGGCATGGGCGCCGTGGGCGGCATCTCGATCGACGCCGACGGCATCGTGCGGAACCTCGATCCCCGGGCGGTCGAATCACTGGCCAAGGAACGACGTCAGGCGCTTGCCACCGGCGCAGCCGACCGCGGCGCGGCGGTAAAACTCCGCAAGGTATCCCTCGCGAAGATCGTCGCGGCCGTGAAGGCAGCCGATGCCGGTCGTCCGCTGCCGCCCGACGTGCTCTTCCTGGGCGGACTCGAACGGATCACGCACGTGTTCGTTGACACGGAAGGCCACGACATCATTCTCGCCGGTCCGGCCGACGCCATGACCGTCGACGCGGTGGGCAACGTGGTGGCCGCCACGAGTGGCCGGCCGCTGTTGCAACTCGAAGACCTGGTCGTCGCCCTGCGTGC
>JBILKZ010000194.1:0-5249 GCA_044376405.1 Pirellulales bacterium | reverse complement strand
CTGCCGAGCTTCGAGGATCGTGACCGCCGGCCGTTCTCGCTGCTTGAAGATCTCATGATCCTGCCCCGGCTTTGGGAGGACCAACTCCGCAAGCACGACGTCTACTTCCTCAACGGGTGCCCGACGCAGATCATGCGTTGCTCGCCCAGCGTGTTCATGTGCCACGAGCCGCTGCGCATGCTCTACGACCTTCGTTATCTCGGGGAGCATGCACACGGCGACGAAGAACTCAGTATCCATGTCTATCCCGAACAGGCATATCGCTGTGCACCTGTTCTGGAGATGGATGCCCAGATGGGCCTGCTCGAGTCGCTCGACCGTGGCACCGTCTTCGATCGAATGGCGGTCAACAGTCAAAACATGGCTCGGTATGCGGAAAACGTTTACGGCCGTCGCCCCGACGTCATCGCCTACCCCGGAGTCAATGTCTGGGAGGAGCCGGGACGGCCCGCCGCCGGAAAGCGGGCTGTGTTCGTCGGGCGACTCTGGTCGCACAAGCGACTCGAACTCGCGATCAAGGCCATCGCGCTGGTGCCGGGCGGCACTCTTGACATCGTCGGGCAAGGACCGGACAGGGACACACTGGAGGCTTTGGCCGCCAGACTGGGCGTTTCCGACCGAGTGGTGTTCCATGGCCGACTCCCGCAGGCGGATGTCGAACGCATCTATCGAGAAGCCACCTGCGGCGTCTATGTGCCGCTGCGTGAACCGTTCGGGATGATGCCGCTCGAAGCCGCCGCCGCCGGCCTGCCGGTGGTCGTCAGCCCCGAGGGAGGATACATGGACATTCTCGGCGATCACGGGGCGATCGTCGTGCAACCAAACCCGAAGAGCATCGCCCGGGCGCTGGACCGATTGTTCAGCAATCCCACCTTCGCCGCCACCATGGGAAGGCAGGCCGCCGCCGCAGTGGCACACCACACCTGGGACCGCACCGCGGATGAACTGTACGAACTGCTTGAAGATGCGACACGCGTACGCAAACTCCCTGTCCAGTCCACCGCCACCGACCGTCCGCTCCTCGGTGCTCATTACTATCCGTGGTACAACGCCGGCTCGCCGACGCGTCACTGGAATGAGAATTCCGAGTATTCCGGACTCACGGACCGGCCTCAGCAGGGCTGCTACACCTCGCAGGACGATGAAACAATCCAGCATCATCTCGATCTGGCCGAGGAAGGCGGCCTCGATTTCCTCATCATCAATTTGGAGATCGGATCGACGGGGGTGAACGCCCAGGATCTCGAGGCGACGAGGCGGATGGTCGCCGCGGCAGAGGCCAGGAACGGACGCGTGAGAGTGAGCGTGATGCTGAGCATTGGAACCGTGCTCGAGAATCCCGTCCGCACTGCCCTGCACGACATCCAGACACTCGCCGAGTCGTCTTCATGGCTCCAGCATCGAGGGAAGCCGATGCTGTGGCTATTTTTCTCGAACAACCTTCTCGGCTGCTTCTTCACCAATCGATCGATGCTGGAGCGGGAGTGTGCGCGATTCAACGTAGTCGCAGCCGGTGCGATCTCCCTGCCGAGATGTCTCCCTATGTCGCTGCAGCAATTCGTAGTCGGATGGTGCCTCTACAAGCCCTTCCGCTACGCGGACGCGACAGAAAGCATCGCCTATGCGACGAGTTGCTATGAACGTCATGTCAACCATAGCCAGGACCCGATCCGACTCTTCGCCGTCTCGCCAGGATATGATGACCGTCACCTGACCGGCGATGCACGCCAGGGTGGAGAAGCGCGGCACGTCGATCGGGCTGATGGACGCATCTACGAATCCATGCTGCAGGCCGCGATCCAAGCCTCGCCGCGGCCGGAGATGATCGTCATCACCAGCTTCAACGAATTCCATGAGAACACCCACATCGAGCCAAGCGTCAACTACGGCGACAGGTTCATTCGAATGTCGGCGGAATTCAGCCGCGCACTGAAGACCCGTCGCGATGATTGGCTCGGCGAATTCGCGAGGCCGGCGTCAACCGCCTCGCGTCGATACGATCCACACTTTCAGGAGCTATCGGCCACAGACCTCCCCGAGCCAGCCACTCGGCAGAAAGGGGAGCGTGGACTCACGAAGCAGTTCCGAACGGCGGTCATCCATGTCGGCACCGACAAGACTGGCAGTACCGCGTTGCAGACGTCCATGGAGGCCATGCGCGACGCGTTCCTGCACCGTCGACGAGTCGCCTATCTGCCGCGACGCGTTCACCACATGCTGGGGTCGCACTTCAGCGCCGAACCTGAACAGCTGGGGTTTAATATTGCCGAGGGACTCTCGAGTCGGTCAGCCATTCAAGAGCGAGATCGGGACTATCTGTTAGCCGTCGAACGGTTCCTGCAGACGGCCGGCGAATGTGAGACACTCTTCCTCTCTTTTGAAGGTTTCTACTGCCTCGCGGAGGAGACACTGCATTCACTGGTCGCTTGGGCAAGTTCCCACGCCGAATCGGTGACCGCCCTCATGTACGTGAGACAGCCTCACTCGTACGCGGTGAGTGCGCTCAGCCAGCGCGTGTTCAGTGGTCAAGCGGCGACGGCGACCGAGCCGCTTCGACGCGTGGACATACGCCGCGTGCTGACACGCCTCGAGCGTGCATTCGGGCAGGGGCGTGTGCTGGTCAGGGCCTATGAGGCATCGCAGCTCATTGGGGGGGATATCGTGTCCGATTGCCTGCACGCAATCGGAGCGGAGGAGATCATCGGAACTCCCGATTATGTGCCCGGGGGGCAAATCAACACTCAGATGTCTCGCGAGGCGGTGACGTTTGGCAAGGCTCTGATGGCGGCACTCACGGAAGGCGGCGCGAAGTTGCCGGACAGAGCGTTCTGGAGGAGGTGCCGTGACTTGATTGCCGCGATGCCCGGGCATCGGATTACATTGACGCCGAAACAGGCGGAGGAATTGTCGGACGCTACACAAAGTGACCTGTCACTGCTGAAGGCCGAATACGGGATCGAATTCCAAGAACCCGCTTCGAAGTACGTCGAGGACTCAGACCTCTCGGCAGAGACGGCCATGATCACAGAGATCGCGAAAGTCGTTGCAACGATGATTCCCCGCTAGCACCTTTCGGTGCCGCGCTTGGGGGAAGGAACGCCTCATTGGCTGAAATCCATACGATCGACCTGTATTTCGCTGCTTGTCGCATTACGGTCCGCAGCCAGGTTGCCACCGTGATCGAGTGGCTTCGACGGGATTTTCCCTGCCATCTGACACCCCTCGAGGCGACGCGGATCGACGTCTTCATCGAGTCAACGCTGGACTCGCACGTCGCTCCCCCGAGAGGACGAAGGTTCCTGAGGCACCTTGGGGGCACCGCATTCGGCTGGGGCGATCATCGCTTCATCGACTATCAGGGTGCCTGCGTCGTTTATGACCATCGCCGCGGCTTGGGCAGCGTCGCGTCCGCCGACGTGGAACTGCTGTACCACTACAGCTACTACCTGATTATCGCGATCTCGGGCGAGCAACTCGATGCCCAGGGACTTCATCGTTTTCATGCTGTCGGCGTCTCATACCGCGGGCTTGCTTTCTTGGTCTCGATGCCACCCAACGGGGGAAAGTCCACGCTCGCCATGTCGCTGCTCGACGATCCCGAGTTTCTTCTTATCTCCGAGGACACGCCGCTGATCGACCTTCGGGGGCGAATCCATCCTTTTCCGATCCGCATCAGCCTGCGTGAGATCCGGGATCGTCACATTCCCGCACGGTTTGTTCGGGAAAAGCTTGATCCCGTGTTTGGGCGGAAACTCCTGCTCGATCTTGAGTTTCATGGCGTGAACCGCGTGCACGACACACCGGTAAGCCACCCCGTCATCTGCTGGGGACGACGTTCCACGACCGACACACCTGCAATCCTACCGCTGCCCCCGCTGCGATCTCTTGCCCTTGTGCTCCTCCAAGTGGTGACCGGCAAGGACTGTCCACAGCGAGCGGAAATCGTGCTCCGCTTCACTCCCTGGGGGCTCTGCCGTTGGGTCACCATCGCGGCCAGCCGGCTGGCCGCCGCGGTCGCCCTCTGGCGTCACGGTCGTTTCTACGAACTGGTGCTATCCGAGGACCCACCGAAAAATGCAGCCTTCGTCACAGCATTTCTGCGATCGCTGACGCCCCCTGACCGGTACGCCTAGGAAACGCGTCGCAGACAACTGCAGGTTCCTGGCGGCGCGGCGACGGACGATCAGCCGCGTCCGGAGCTGAGTTTGAATCTCTGATCGTGTCAGGCCGCTTTCTGCCGACGACGACGCCGGAACATCTGCCAGCCGCCGCATGCCAGCCCGGCAAAGACCATGGCATACGTCGACGGCTCAGGCACCACGACGAGGTTGCCTGTGGTAGTGGAGAACACCAGCCGCTGATGGTTCTCCGTCCATGTCGATGTCCAGACGCCATCCGTGCCCGAGAACGTCAGCCCGGCGTATTCGCCGATGGCGTCGAGGCTGACGTCTGCGAAATCGCCATTATTCGATGAGAAATTGCTGAACAGGTTGAATGTCGTCCCGTCTGCGTAACTGCCCGACACGACGAGGTCCAAGGTTCCGCCGTAGGTCAGCCCGCCCGAACCGTTGCCGACGACCTGGTCGTAGAGACCCGCCGCCGTGCCGGTGATCTCCATGAGCGTGGTCGAGCCAGCCATGAGTGAGAGCGATCCCACCGTCAAGACGCCGGGGCTATTTCCCGGCGACAAAGTGCCCGACGAGTTGACCGTGACGGCGCCCAGAATCGTGCCACTGCCGCCGAGCATACCGCTGGCATTCACCGCGACAGCCGTATTGCCGAGTTGTCCGTTGACGAGCAGCCGGCCACCATCGACCGCGGTCGCGCCGGTGAAGCCGCTCGTAGCCGTGAGGATGAGGGTGCCGAGACCGTTCTTGGTGAGCGACCCCCCGCTGCTCGTCAGCGCCGAGGCGAGCGTGACAGTCTGGCCGTTGGTGTCGATCCGATACTGTTGGTTGGCCGCGTTCGAGAACCGACCCGAGTAGTCGGTCGTGTTGGAGGCAGAGAACTGCAGGTATCCGCCACCGAACGAGATCGTGCCCGTCGAGCCGATCGCATTGGCTGAGCCGAGGCCGAGCGTGCCAGCGTTCACCGCAACGCCGGCGGCGGCGGAATTGCTGCCCGACAGCGTCAGCGTACCGCTGCCGACCTTCGTAAACAGGCCGCTCGCCGACAGATCGCCGGAGTAGGTCGTGCTCTGGTTGTTGCCGCCGACGGAGAGCGAGTTACTGCCAACGGCCAGATTGCGG
>JBILKZ010000292.1:0-5250 GCA_044376405.1 Pirellulales bacterium | reverse complement strand
AACTGCGCCTCGCGCGGCTGCCCCTCCGAGGCATGCTTGCCGATCATGTGCGCCACGCGGCCGCCCGCCACGGCCAAGAGGCGGCTGTGGGCCACCTGGGCCGTCGGCCAGGCATCGGGATGCAGGTCGGCCAAGCCGCCCGCCCCGCCGCTCATCAGCAGGTCGACGCGGCCGTCGGGGTGCTTGAAGGCCGAGCCCGAAAACCGCTTGCCGTGGCCCAGCGGATCCTCGGGCATCGTCTCGGTCGAGAGCACGACCTGCGTCATGTCCCACACCGGCACGTCCTTGTCAGTCGCGGCGTTGGGCAGCGTGGCGTAGAGGGCGTTCTTGAAATCGAAGCCGATCCAGACCTTGCCGTCGTAGGTATGGTTCCACGCATGGTAGCGGCCGAAGACGAGGTTGAAGTCGCGGTCGAGGAAAGCGCCGTCGGGCTTGGGCCCGGTCGTGGCGAACCGAAACTCATCGGGATCGAGCTCACCGTTGCTGTTGGCGTCGGACCAGGTGTAGCCGTTGGCCTTGTCCGACAGCGGGTCGATGCCCTGATGCGCCGCTGCTTTGGCGATCGGCGCGGGCACATTGTCCTTGGTCCAGTTGCCCCATGGCTTGAACGCATAGAGGGCGACCGGCACGAGCCGGCCCGTCGCCAGGTCGGGCCGCACGAGATAGGCCCCGGGGCCGCTTGTGCCGCAGAGCGCGAGATAGACCTTGCCCTTGCGGACGATGGGCTTGTAATGCGGGAACGCGCTGAAGCCCGGGAAGAGCGGCGCGTCGAGCTTCAAGAGATGCGTGAGCCGGTTTTTGCCCGTCTCGGGATCGAAGTCGTAGCGGGCGATCTCGCCGTAGCAGGAGCTGTAATAGACCTCCCGCGGGTTACCGGGCACGGCCGCGGCACAGGAAAAGAACGGTGCGCCGCCGAACCGCTCGTCGAGAATCGTGCCATCTTCGGCCACATGCGCGATCCGCCGCAGCCCGCCGCCGGCCTCACCCCCTTCGACGACATAGAACCGGCCCTTGTCGGTCGAAAGGCTGTCCGCCGCCAGGTCGGCGACTTCCGCGAAGCGATCGGGATAGTACGGACCCGGCTTGCGGCCGCCCTCGGCGCCGTAGCGATTGAGCAGTTTGCCGTCGGCGGCAAAGCGCAGGATGCGGTTGTCGGGATCGCCGCTCGCCACGAGGAACGTCTGGGTGCGTTCGTCCCAGGCGAGGGCGACGGGCGACACGAGTGCCTTCGCCTCGACGAGCACGGCCTGCGTGTCGTCCGCGTTCACCCGCACGATGCCCTGCTCGCCGAGCACGAGGAGCGTGCCATCCGCCCGCAGCGCCACCCGGCGCGGCTTGGCGACCTTCGTCTCGCGGACGACCTTGCCCGAGGCGAGATCGAACCAGCGCACGGCATCGTGGTCGCGGTAGCCGATCACGAAGCGGTCGCCGCGGGCGTCGAGGGAGAGTTCCCGACCGCCGTCATGATCCGGCCGTTTGTCACCTTCCCAGAGCACGTCGAACCCCTTGAGGCCGGCACCCGTCTTCGCGTCGATCACGCCCACCTGCGCATCCTGCGCGAGCGAGACGACGGCGGTGTCGGTCATCCGCAGCATGCGGTGGCCGATCGAGCTCCAGCCGTAGTGGGGCGCAAGCCAGCGGGTGGTGGCGAAATCGGGCTCGAACATGTGGATATTCGGCGGGCCCTCCGCGATAGGCGACCCGATGCAAATGCCAAGGGGCCCGACGGCGATGGTGTTGGGCCCGATGTGGTTGCCGATCCACTTTGACCACGGGCCCGCCTTGGGATTGACGCCGACCGCGTTCAAAAACGTCGCCTCGATGCCGGGGCTCGAGACGAGCTTCCACTGGTAGCTGCCCGGCTCAAGGGGACGGCCGTCGCGGTCGAGCCCATCCCAGCTCACCGTATGCTTTCCGGCCTCGAGCCGCTCGCCCACGAGGAGCGACCGCAGCTGCACGCTGCCATCGGCGGAGTAGACCGCCAGCGACGTGCGGCCCGGCTTGGCGAGCGTGAACGGGATGTCAGCGGCGTGGGATGCGGTCGCAAGAAAAAGGTGGCAGGCACCAATGATCAAAAGCCCCCGGCGGAAGCCGGTGGGATGACGCGTGGCCCGGAAGCCCCCGGCGGAAGCCGGCGGGGTGACGCGTGGCGATAACAATCGGGGCATTTGGGCGAATGGCCGCATGGTGATGGCTCGCGTCATCCCGCTCGCTTCCGCGAGGGGCTTTGGGGTGTGAATCTCATTCCACTCGTAACTCGGTCATCCAGCAATCGGTCATGCCTGTCGGCGCGATGGCGAGTTGCCCGCTACCGGCCGGGACGTCGATCGTGCCGGTGAACGTGGTGAACTCCTCCGGCTTCGGGTCGAGCTTCGACCAGCCTTTCGTGATCCGCTCGGTCTTGAACGACTTGAGCGCGCCCCCCTCGGGCGTGAGCGTGCCGACGGGCTTGCCGTTGAGATAAAGCGTGAAGACTGGCGCCGGGCGTTCGTTCTTCACCACCTGGTCGCGGACCTTGAGGATCGGATCCCAGCTCGGCTGGTTCATCGGTAGATCGTCGAAGTATTTCGCCGCCGCCTTCACGGTCACCTTGTAGCTGCCGGCCTTCGGGAAGAGCACCGGCCCCTGCACGGCGTCGCTCCAGCGGAAGTCCACCGTCTTGCCCGCGGGCCAGGTGACCATCCGGAGAACGCCTTCCTGGTCGCGCAGATGGAGGTGGAAATTCGTCAGCGGCAGCTCGCCCGGCGCCTGCGGCGGCGTAAACCAGCTCAGCCACTTCGCCGCGCGATAGCCCGCATAGATGGCCTCCGGCTGGCGGTTGGCTTTCATGGTCTCGCGGTCGAGATCGACGAGCCTCGCGACCTTCCCATCACCGCCGACCATGGTCAAAAGACCGTCGCTCGACCCGATGGCGAAGCCGCCCTTGGGCAACGGAAAGAGCCGCGGATAGGCGCCGGCCTGGCATTCGCCAAGCGTCGCGCCATCAGGCGAGACGATCCGCACGAGCCCCGACTCCCCGGCCACCGCCACCTGCTTGCCATCGGCGGCGATCGCCACCGCGCAGACGGGCTCGGCCGGCAGCGACACCGTCGTCACCTTGCCCGTGGACTTGCGGTAGATCTGGATGTCGCGGGCCTGGGCGTCATACCGGTAGGCCACCAGCAGCTCGCCATCGGCGCTCCCTTGCACCTGCCTGTCTTTGTCGGCCATGCCCTCCGGCCTGGCGATGGTCGCGGCCTTCTTCACTTCGGGCAACGAGTCGGTGGAGACGACCGCCTTTCCATCCGGGCTCACGCGGTAGAGCGTCTTGCTGTTCTCCACGATCACGTCATCCGATGGCAGGATCGCCTTGAAATCGGCGACGGCGTTCCAGAGCAATTCGCCTGCGGGCGACCAGGCCGAGGTGAGGCCGTGCTCGCCCGTGACGATCACGCGCTGGCCGCAGGCCTGAAGGCTCTTGGTGTTGGTCGCGATGGACGGCAGCAGCGTCGTCTGGCCGTCGGCGTTTACCACGGCGATGGTCTCCCCAAACCGGCCAAGCGCCACCACGAGCCGGTCGCCCAACGGCTGGACGTCGGTCACCGAGACCATCGAAAACCGCTCGGCAATCGCCTGCGGCGGCAGCGCGGTCATGCCCTTGCCGGTCAGGCCCTGCACGGCGACCGGCGCCGTGTCGAGCGGCAATCCGCGACCACGCAGCACGCGTTGCCGCGCGGCCCGCACGCCGTCGGTGACAGGATCGCTTTCCGGCGGATTCACAACCGCCGCGATTGCAGCGTCGAGCCCGGCCGCGTCGGCCGCGGCGAGGATGAGCGTGTCGGCATCGCGGCTGAGCGCCTGCGGCAGCCATTGCACGAGCGCCCCGCCCGGAGAATCGCTCGCGCTATCGCTCCACGGCAGACCCGAGGCCTTCACCGCGTCGAGCACGGGATTGGTGCCCGGCGTGCCCAAGAGCAACACGGGCTTGCCGAAGCGGTAGCCGGTGAAGGCCGAGCCGTAGAATTCGTTGTTCATCTTGTCGCGGTTCTGCTCGAACCGCACGCGGCCGATCGCCTCGCCTCGGTCCACGGCGGTGTTTGCGGGCTGTTCCTCCGGCGCGACCGTGTAGCCGAGCACATAGGTGACCGTCTTCGGCTCCTGCCAGACCCGCGCGGCCACGCCCTTTTGCTTGAGCCCCGCCACGACCCGTTCGGCGGCGGGCAGCATCGCGGCGTCGAACACCGGCACCACCAGCTCGGGCTTGCCGGCCAAAAACCGCCGCACGGCGGCCGGATCGCGAACCGTCGCCCCGGAGGCCACGCGTGCCTCGGGCATCTTGCCCGCCTGCATCGTCACCGGCACCGCCGCACCGCTGCCGTCGAGCAATTGCCGCGCCTCCAATCGGTAGTCGCCCGCCTTCAGGAAGACCCCGGTCGGCAGTTCCTCGGTCAAGACGCCGTCGGCGCGGGTGGCGCGGGAGAGCGTGAGGAGCGGCTCGCCCTGCGGCGTGCGCAGAGTCAGCTGCACCGGCACCACGGCCTCGATCGCCGCGCCCTGGCTGTCGGTCGCCTGATACCGCACCGGCAGCATCTCGCCGGCGGCGAGTTCCTGTCGCGCCGTGAGCGTGCCCGCGCCTACCGCTGCCGGGTAGATGGCATACATCCGGCCGGGCATGGCTGTCATGTCGCAGGCCACGGCCAGCCCGCCGCCCCGGCGCTCGGGCTTCACCCGCGTGCGGGTGAAGAGGTCGTAGATGGCCGTGTCGGCGGCCAGGAGCGGCGAGACCCGTAGCATAGCCGTCAGCGGCATCCAGCTCGACGTTGCCTGCCGCCCGTGCTCGGCAGCCGAGAGGAATCGCTGCTCGGTGCCGTTGCGTTTTTCTTCCACGCCGAAGAGTTGCTTCAGATCCAGCCCGCTGTCGTTGGCGACGGTGACGAAGTGCGCCTTGCCGCCGGCGAGCGTGCAGACGGCGACGTCGGGGTCAGAGCTCTCGAGCGGCACATGATGAATCGCGTCTTGGAGGAGCGTCCGCAGCTGCGGCCCGCGGGTCGCCGCCAGCCCGCGCAGATCGCCCACCGTCTCGTCGCCCCTGTTGTAGGCGGCGTTCATATTCCAGGGATGCCCGAGATCGCGGAAGGGCAGATCGAGCGCCGCCGAGCGTTCGAGGAACGGCCACGCCACGGCGGAGGCTGTGTCGGCGATCACGCGGCCGCCGCGGCCGGCGAAGGCTTCGAGCCCCTTCATCGCCGCCGATGGCAAGGCCTCGTGCTG
>JBILKZ010000193.1:0-5269 GCA_044376405.1 Pirellulales bacterium | reverse complement strand
GTGAAAACCTTCATCACTTGGACTCCATGTGGATCATTCGTGTCCGGAACTGTCCTGGCCAGCCCGCACCCTTCTGAGCAGCGGAACCCAGCCCCCCATGACGCGGAACTTTCGTCGTGGAATCGACCGCGTCGTCGACCCCACGAAGGCCGGCCTGGAAGCCGGGAGGGGGTGTGAGAGGGAACCGGACACTCCGGACGTCCAAAGACGCCGGCGCCCGATTCCATGACTCGCAGGTATCCCCCCCTGCCTCTGCCCATGAACGTGGCCTGGTTTTCACCCGGACACGTTCACGGCATGACCGCACAGAGGGTTAGATCGAAAGATCACGTCGTGAGACTTGAGCCGTTCTTGGGGAAAGCGCCGGTGAGACCGGTCAGACCATCCGCAGACAGCGGGTTCACGCCGCTTTTTTCGCAGGGCGGGCCACTGCGGCGGCGGCCGCCTCGAACCGGACGGCGATCCGCTTCGACACCCCCGACTCCTCCTGCGTGACACCGTACAGAGTGTCGGCGGCGGCCATCGTCTTTTTCGAATGCGTGACGACGATGAACTGCGTCGACGAGAGAAAGTCGCGGAGCACGCCGGCGAAGCGATCGACGTTGGCCTCGTCGAGCGCGGCGTCGACCTCGTCGAGCACGCAGAAGGGACTGGGACGCGAGCGGAATATCGCCAGCAGCAGGGCAACACAGGTCATCGTCTTTTCGCCGCCGGAGAGCAGCGAGATGCTCCGCGGCTCCTTGCCGGGGGGGCGTGACACGATTTCAACCGACGTTTCCAGCAGATCGACCCCGGGTTCGAGCACGATGTCGGCCTGGCCACCGCCAAAGAGCCGTTCGAACAGCTCCCGGAAGTGCCCGCGGACGGTTTCGATCGTCTCCGCCAAAAGCCTTCGGCTCTCGTCGTCGATTCTGGAGACCAGCTGTTCGATCGCCAGCTTCGCATTCGTCACGTCGGCCAGTTGGGTCTCGAGACCCGTGAGTCTTTCCGTCAGCGCTTCCGCCTCGGCCAAGGCTTCCATGTTGACCGACGTCATCGTGGAGAGCTTGCGGCGCAGCGTCTCGATCTCTGCATCGAGCTCGCCACGGTCGGCGGGGATGATGGGAGCATCGGCGGCCTTGCCGTCCTCGCCGACGATCGCCGGCTGGTCGGCCGACGGTGCCGCGGAGTCCTGGGCGACGAGATCCTCGATGGCGATGTCGTAGTCGTCCCGGATCCGCTCGATGATTCGCGCGCGGCGGTGTCTGGCCTCACCCGCCTCGAGTTCATGAACGTGGATCGTCTCGGCCAGCCGTGCCGCCGTGGCCCGCGCCTGCTCGAGCGAGGCAGTGACTGCCCGCCTGTCTCCGGCCACGCGATCCTGGCTCACGGCGAGTTCCGTGAGCGAGGCGGTGGACCGCTCCGCCGCGACGGTCGCCTCGGCGTGGCCGGCGGTTGCGGCCAGCAGATCGAGATCGATGCCGGCCAGACGCTGTTCTGCGTCGCTGCGACGCTGGCGGGCGTGTTCCCGGTCGCCACGCCGCGACTGCAGGTCGGCCTGTCGTGCCGCGACGGCGTCGCCGGCTCGGGCCAGTCGTTCGGCACAGGTGGCCTGACCGACCCGCAGCCGGTGAATTTCGTCGAGCACCTCGCCGCGGGAGCGGTCGAGCGTGTCGATGTCATTGCGAACCCGTGCGAGTTGTTGCCGGGCATCGGCCAGTTCGTCGGCGGCCTGCATGATGGCGGTCTGCGCGGCGTCCCGGGCGGCGGTTCGTTCGACTGTCTGCCGCTCGGCATCGCGGAGGTTCGCCTCCAGCGAGGCGAGAGACTCACCGGCCGCGGACTGCTCGCGGGCGGTGCGGTCGAGTTCAGCCCGTGATGAGGCGATGCGTTCGGCGGCCTGCTGCTTCCGGCCCTGTGCATGGCGAATCTCCTGGCTGGTCGTGGCGAGCTCTGCCTGCAGTCTTTCGATCAGGCCCCCGGCCTCGGCCACCGTGCGGGAGAGCTCGTCATGCCGCTGCTCGAGTGACTTGAGCTCGCTCCGCCGCGCGACCATTCCACTGGCGGCGGCCGTCAGCCCGATTTCGAGGCCACCGTCTGCCGAGAGGCATTCTCCGCTCCGTGTCACGAACAGCGTGCCCGGCGGTGCCGCGGCGACCAGCGGGACAGCATCCGCCAATCGTTCAACGACCCACACTCTCGCCAGGAGCCTTGCCACGACACGCGGACCGCCCGTCGGCAGCAGGTCGGGAGTGGAGGGGTCGGACAGGCCGATCAATCGGTCGAGTCGGCCAACCACCCCCGGTGAGGCATCGGCGGCGAAGGCCTCTCCCTGTCGCACGGCCTGGACCGACAGGAATCCAATCCGGCCGCCGGCCGCCAGCACGGTCCGCGATTCGTCGGTCGCCGACCAGTCGGCCTGCCAGCGGACGAGGTCATCCAGCGAGTCGACGACGAGGGCCTGACCCAGCGTGCCAAGCGCGAGATCAACGAGCGACGCCCATGTCACGTCGGCATCGACGAGATGGGCGAGCGGCCCGATCAGCCCGGGCACCGCACAGGTGGGATTCGTTTCAGCGAGCAGCTTCCGAGCGGAGTCGGTGAAACCCTCCTGGCGGCTGACCATCTCCTCGAGCACCGTGCGTCGTTCGCGGCAGGCCTCCAGCTTCGCCTGCCAGCCGGCGAGCGCCTGCCAGGAGGCATCGACTGCCTCCGACCGCTCGCGATGCGTGAGGTCGAGTGTCTCCAGTTCGCGTTCCACGGCGGTCATGCGCTGGGTCAACGCCGCGATCGTGCCTTCCCATGTAGAGGCCGACTCCAACATTCGGGCGAGTTGGAGCCGGGCCGCGTCGATCCTCGTCCGCCAGGAGTCGGCGACGCGGTGGGATTCCTCGACGCGGGCGGAGGCACGGTCCAGTTCGGACTGCAGTTTCTGACGCGATTGTTCCAGTTCGTCGACTTTCGCCTCGCGGTCGGCCACCGCCTGCTTGGCCCGTGCGGCATGCTCGTGCGAACCGGCCGCGGCCTCCTCGCAGGCGGCCAGACGGTCGACCAACCCGAGCGACTCCGCCTCGATGCCGGCAACCTCGGCCTTGGCCGCCGCGACGGCCTCGACCGCGGTGACCTGTTCGCGGGCGGCCCGTTGCAGATCGTCTTCCAGCCGGGCCTCCTCGGCTTCGAGTTCACGCCGCCGTGTGCGGAGCACCGCGAGTGTGGCCTCGGCGGCCGCTGCCCGCGTCGTGTCGGTGGCGAACGCCGCCCGCGCCGACTCAAGGCGTGGCTGCAGTTCCACTTCTATGGCGGCGAGTGCCGCGGCGTGATCGGCGGCGTCGTTGGCCTTGGTCTCGGTCGCAGAGAGGGCGTCGCGGGTCTCGGAGAGCGTGCCTTCGACGCGGGCCACGGCCGCATCGACCTCGGCCAGATCCTGGGTGGCGGCAGCCAGTCGCAGCGTGCGGAGTCGGTCGGTCATCTGCTGCCAGCGGCGTGCCCGTGCGGCCTGATGCCGCACGGTCTCCAGCCGGCTCGAGACCTCGCCTACGATGTCGGCGAGCCGCTGCCGGTTTTGCTCGCTGCGCTCCAGGCGACGAAGCGCCTCGGTCCTCCGCGCCCTGAAGCGGGTGATACCGGCGGCTTCCTCGAAGACGGCCCGGCGATCGCGGCCCGAGGCCACGAGCAACGCATCGACGCGGCCCTGCTCAATGACACTGTAGGCCTCGGTCGCAGCGCCCGTGCCCGAGAAGAGTTCGCGGATGTCGCGGAGCCGCGACGCTTCGCCATTGATGAGGTATTCGTTTTCGCCGCTGCGGTAGACGCGGCGGGTGATCTGCACCTGCGGGGCATCGACCGGGAACAGGTGGTCGGCGTTGTCGAAGATGAGCGACACTTCCGCCGCATTGAGCGGCTTGCGGCCGCCCGATCCGGCGAAGATCACGTCGGTCATGTCGCGGCCACGCAGGCTGCGGACCGACTGCTCGCCGAGCACCCACTTGATGGCATCGACGACGTTCGACTTGCCCGATCCGTTGGGGCCGACGACCGCAGTGATGCCCGCGGGAAACTCGAACCGCGTCCGATCGGCAAAGCTCTTGAAGCCGAACAGTTCGAGGGCCGTAAGCCTGGTCATGAAGACTCATCCGTAGGCGGGGCCGCGTCGGCGGCACCGTCGCCGGCCGGCGCGTCCTCGTCGGTAGATGCGGCTGGAATGTCGCGAATCCTGGCGGAGGCCTCTTCGTGAACGCTCATGCTGAGGTCCTCTTCGGCCACGGCGTCGAACACGAGGCGGCTGGTGATCGCGTGATGGGAGCTGCCCTGCTGCAGGAACTGCACGATATCGGGGTAGGTGCCACCCAGTTCCGCGATGGCGCGAATGATCGCATCCACCCGCGCCGGCACTTCTGTCTGCTGATCGGGATCGCCCGCGACGAAACGGCTGATGATGGCGGTCGGACCTTCGACGACCACCACGATCGTCGGCCCCGCCTCGGCCCGCAGGCCGTCTCCCACGGGATGCTCGGTGCCGAACAGGACGATCTCGGGACGTCGGCTCCGGGAGACGTGCACCAGCGGCGGTCCCTTCACGTCGAGCATGTGCAGCGAACAGGCGTCGCCAAGCCTCTCCCCACGCACGAGCGGCGAGGTGGGGTCGATCTTCCACAATCGCTGGAATCCGCCGTAGCGGGTCTCGGCGCTCACGCTGGTGAGCAGAGACCGCAGGGCGTCGATGCCGTTTGCGTCGTCGAGGGTGCCGAGTGCGGAAAGTGCGGCGGCGCGGGCGCTCCGCAGGCTCGTGGCCGCTTCGGCGAGATGCGGTGCCGCAACAGACTCTCCCAAATAAGCGAGTGCCTCGGCGGCGGCGAAGCGAATCTCGGCATCCTTCGATTCAAGCGCATCGCGGAGCGTGGGGACGGCCTCCTTGCCGATCGCCTCCAGCCGCAACGCCGCGCCAGGTGCAGTGACTGGATCTGAGAGCTGCCGTCGCAGAAGTTCAAGACGCGCATGGCGGCCGCCGGGCGGCTCGACCACGGCCAGGCACCGCACGACGCGAATGTAGCGGCCGAGGTTGTCGGCGTAGGCGGAGGGAATCTCCAGTTCGATGTAGCGGTCGGTCTTCGGGGTGGCGACTCCCCGCTTGGAACCGCGAATGGAGGTGTGGAATCGACGATTAATGCAATCGCCGATCCGCTTCGAGAGACCGATGGAGCGGTGTTCCGGGGCGAGGATCAGACCGATTGGACGCGACTGCAGCGCCACGCCGCCGCCGGGCACCTTCGCGCGGAGCTTCGACATCGAA